>NZ_NFKK01000006.1:0-144554 GCF_002160355.1 Butyricicoccus pullicaecorum | reverse complement strand
GCGTGTCTTTACTTATTCCTTATTCACTATTCACTCTTCTCTAATTCTTTTCTGATATCAACGAGATTTTTGGAAGTAATAAGTAATAGTGAAGAGTGAAGAAGTAAGGAGTGCCGCAAGCGGCACGGATTTCATGTGTGGCGTGTCTTTACTTATTCCTTATTCACTATTCACTCTTCTCTAATTCTTTCCCGCTCTCGCCGAGATTTTTGGAAGTAATAAGTAATAGTGAAGAGTGAAGAAGTAAGGAGTGCCGCAAGCGGCACGGATTGCATGTGCGGCGTGTCTTTACTTATTCCTTATTCACTCTTCCCTATTCTCTATTCCGTTCGGGGGTGTTGAGCTATGTCCAGTCCGCTTGGAGATAAATCCAAAGCCTTTGCCTTGGAAATTATCAAAATATGCAATGAGGTCAAGCGTTCCAAGCGAGAAAGCGTGCTTACCAATCAACTCATTCGCTCGGGAACCAGCATCGGCGCGAATATTCGAGAGGCATTCTATGGACATAGTCGGGCAGATTTCGTCGCCAAACTCCAGATTGCCTTGAAAGAATGTGCAGAAAGTGAATATTGGCTGGAACTTCTAATTGAAAGCGGCTATTATAGTGACTCTGCGATTCTGGAACAGTGTGTCGAGATGAAAAAACTCTTGATTTCATCTATCAATACTGCAAAAAAGAATATGAAATGAGGGCATTTACTCTGTTTGGATGCTTTCCATGAATTGAAAGGACATGATCATAATCGTGTCCTTTTTTCTTACCCTAATTCATAAGATAAATTTATAGAAAAATCATAATTCTTAATTTTATTTTATTGACACTTAGCGTTATAATCATATCAGAAAGAAACAGATACACCATGTATCACAGGAAGGAGCGCTTTCATTATGTATGACATCCTTATTATCGGTGCAGGCCCTGCTGGTATCAGCGCAGGTATCTATGCAGTCAGCCGCGGCAAGAAGACCCTGGTTCTCGAGCAGGCGCAGGTCGGCGGCATCATCGGCAAGGTCTCGACCGTCACCCATTATACCGCTCTGCAGGCACAGGAAACCGGCGCAACCTTCGCTGCTCGTATGAAGGAGCAGGCACAGGCTGCGGGCGTAGAAATCGCTTATGAGACGGTTACCGGCGTAGAGCTGACCGGGGATGTCAAGACCGTGCACACCGACAAGGGAACCCATCAGGCACGCCGGGTCATTCTGGCAAACGGCGGTACACCTCGTAAGCTGGGCATTCCCGGAGAGATTGAGCTTGCCGGCAAGGGCATGGGCCTGAACGCACCGCGCGACGGCGCAGCGTATGCCGGAAAGAACATCTATGTCGTCGGCGGTGCAGACGGTGCGGTCAAGGAAGCGCTGTATCTGGCATCCTTTGCCCGTCAGCTGACCATCATCCACTTTGAGGATCAGCTGGGCTGCATTCCGGAGTTCCGCAATAAGATTGCGGCTGCGGATAACATCAAGCTGTGCCTGGGTTCGCGTCTGCACGCGGTACATGGTACTGATCAGGTCGAGCGTCTGGAAATCATCAGCGAGCACGACGGCACGGTGCAGACCATTGAAGACCCCGGCTGCGGTATCTTTGTCTACGCAGGCGTGACGCCCAACACCCAGCTGTACACCGAGCTCGACTTGCAGGATGGCTACATCGTCACCAATGACAAGATGGAGACTTCGGTTCCGGGCGTATACGCAGCCGGAGACATCCGCGCAAAGCAGGTGCGCCAGGTAGCGACCGCGGTATCGGACGGTGCAATCGCCGCGATCAACGCTGCGCTGTAATACATTTCTTTCGTCAAGTCACTCCCCAACCATTTTCCTTTCCAATCTCCCTCTTGCGCACCGTCCCGCATATCCCCTAAAATGAGGACATCTCCTTTCGGGATGTCCTTTTTTATATTCTTTGAAAGTTCTGAAAAAATTTTTTAAGATTCTCCAAACTATTTGCCGCCTGCTCCGGTCTTACTATTCGAAAGGAGGCGCACAGTACCTCATGCAGCTGCTAAAAAAACATCCCGCAATCAGCGAAGAAACGTTTCTTGAACTGATCGACGCAAAAAAAGATTCCTTTTATCGCGTCGCTTATAGCTATACACGCCATCGGGAGGATGCCCTCGACGTGGTGTCTGAGAGCGTGTGCAAGGCCTACACCCATTTGCACCACCTCAAAGACCCGGATTCTTTTTATCCCTGGTTTTACCGCATCCTGTCCAACACCGCGCTGACCTTCGTCAAACGGCACCGCCGTTTCGCCTCGCTTGAGGACTGGGACGAAAGCGTCACACCGATGGAGCAAACCGCCGAGATCCTGGCCATGCGCGAAGAATTGGCGCGGCTGGAGCAGAAATACCGCGAGGTTTTGATTTTGAAATTCAATCAGGATCTTACGTTCCGGGAGATCGCAGAACTGACCGGAAAAAATGAAAATACCGTGAAAACGATCTACTATCACGCACTTGAATTACTGAGAGAAAGGATGAACCCACATGAAACGACCGAATGAAAGCGAGTTGCTGTACGTTGAAATTCCCGAAGAGCTGGACGCGGCCATTTTGCGTGGAGTTCAGAATGGTAAACGCATCATGAATCACAAGAAGTATGTTCAGAGAACGGTGGCAGGCGCTGCCGCAGTATTTGCAATTTTTGTCGGCAGCATCAACGCCTCCCCTGCCCTGGCTGCAAATTTGGAAGACGTCGCTGTATTGGGCTCGCTCGTGCGCGTGTTCCGCTGGAATACCCCCGAGGCCGAAGGCGGTCAGACCGACGTGACCGCAAAGGCTGCGGTGTCCTTCCAGAGCGGTGCGGACAGCGAACAGCTGACCCTGACCTTTGACGCGGCGAACGCTGCCGCATACAAGGCAAGCCTCGCCCACTTCCCCGAGACCGTCACCCTCACCCTGCCCAGTACGCAGGAGGTCGGCGTGCTCGAGGAGGTCAACCAGGCACGTGAAAACAGCCGGTTTATCAAGTCGGTCTACGTGCTTGGCCGCGCAGACGGCGCATCGCAGGTACAGATCGAGTTCGACGTAACGGCAGACGTTGCGGTCGAGGAATATAAGGACCCGGGCAGCATCGTCGTCCGCCTCAAGGAAGGCGAGTTTGTCGGTCAGAACGTGTACTCGCTGCGCACCCTGTCTATGGATCAGGACGCGCTGACCAAGATGCAGAAGGACTTCCCCGACGCACGCATTCTGCGTGACGACGGCGAGAGCTGGCTGCTGGAAATCGGCCAGTACGACAGCGAGCAGGCCGCACAGGACGCGCTCAAGGCGCAGTCTGCACAGGACAGCCTGATCGTCGAGACCCGCTTCGGCAACAACGTCCCGGCGCACTATGAGAGCATGGAAGCGTTCCAGGATGCCAAGCTCGAGACAGAATATAGCCAGCTGCTGAACCAGTCCATGACCATCGACCCCATTCTGGACTTCCTCGACAAGCACATGGCGCAGGCTTCGGACAGCGTCAAGGATACGCTGCTGCGTGGTCTGACTGGTTTTATCCGGGATGATGCATCCAAATACGATCTGGATGCGCTCAATCGCTATTATCAGATGGCAGGACAGGACATTCATCAGGCACTTGCCGCTTGATCCTCCTTTTACCCCTTTTCTTTTCCCCTTTTTACCTCTTTTTACCGTCCCTGTCCCGCATATCCCCCAAAAAAGATGCCCTCCCGCCGGGGGCATCTTTTTTTTGCATACGTGGAAACGATTTGTCCTGCTCATCCGTCTTATGAGTAAGAACCCTTGTGAATCACATGGAAAGAAGGCGACGACAATGAAACGTACACTCTCTTATTTACTCATTTGTGCATTGACGCTGGGATTGCTGGCCGGCTGCGGCGCACCTGCCGACGCTGCCACCGAACAGCAGTCTGCTGACGAACCGACAACAACGATAA
Source organism: Butyricicoccus pullicaecorum (assembly GCF_002160355.1). NCBI lineage: Bacteria > Bacillati > Bacillota > Clostridia > Eubacteriales > Butyricicoccaceae > Butyricicoccus > Butyricicoccus pullicaecorum. The sequence goes on along the minus strand of NZ_NFKK01000006.1, from coordinate 140,650 downwards.
CCGAACAGACGGCACAGGATACGGTGACGCTGGACGGCCTGACCGGCCTGCTGGGCAAAACCGACGCGGAGCTGACCGAGACGCTCGGAGAAGGTACCGAGAACTGGACGAGCGACAAGTCGTTCTTTATCGGACGTACCTACGAGGTCACGCTGGAGGACAGCGCCGCGACGCTGTACACCATCGCACAGGACGATGAAGCACGCACGGTGCAGTCTCTGTCGGTGTGGCTGAGCGACGGCAGCGCGGAGGTCAGTGAGGAGAACGTAAACGGCTGGATTGACACGCTGACGGCGTATATCGGCGCGGACGCAGAGGTGAGCGGGCCGTCCGAGGGCGGTGCACAGGCCTGGCACTGGAGCCGCGACGCGGTCTACTATGACTTGCAGCTGCTCGACCAGATCCTGACCCTGTCCATTCAGGCTGTGACCGGTGGGGAACTGCAATAAACGATACAGACGGGAAGAGGGCGTTTCCAGAGGGAAACGTCCTCTTTTTATGGGGAATTGGAACTGAGATCGGGAAGTGAAATTTGGAGAGGAAAACCGAAAATGGTCTCAGAATGGGACAATATGAGACGTTTTGTAAGGCTTCTGTAACTACCATTGCGGCCTGTCCTGTGTTATGCTTAAACAAACGAACAGGAGGGACGTACGATGCAGGAGAGACAGAAATTCGCACATTGGCATGCGCGTCTGCGGCGCAAGATGATCCTGTCAACTGTGGGTATTTTAATCTGGGCAGGGCTGGCAGTTTTATCCGGCTGGCTGTATATCCGTTTTACCGGCGTGGACATTTTCCGCACACCGCTGGGCCGACCGCTGGCGCTTGCGGTGTTGGCACCGATCGTGGTGACGGTGATTATGCAGCGTAAGTGGCTGCACTGCCCGCATTGCGGGAGAGCATTGGAGCCCCAGCCGTTCCACGTGCCGGATATGTGCCCGGCGTGCGGAACACAGTTTGACGAGGAGTAAGGGACGCACCCATCCCGCCCGCGGGCGAAATAAAGCTTTCGCTCAAGCCTTTCTCGAAAGGCTTGCGGAGTCTTGAGGCAGAGCCTCAAGTCGCCCGTCGCAACGGGCGAAACTCCCCTTTTGATTTTCGCTTTTGCGAAAATCAACGAAAAAAAGAATAAAAAAGCGCGTCCGCAGACGCGCAATTCTCTGGAAAGACCGTCCGAAGGGACGGTCTTTCCTTTTTTGTTTGTTTTCATTGAAACCCGGGTCGGACACCGGGTTTCAAAAAGAGATTCCGCGGCTTGCGAGCCGCGTCTCAGGGCTCTGCCCTGAGAACCCGCAGCCTTTCGAGAAAGGCTGGCGAAAGCTTCCATGATTGGTGCGGTGCTTAATTCTGTGCTTCGAGTGCGAGCTGATACAGTGCATTTTTCTTAACGCCCAGATCAGCCGACACCATTTTGACTGCATCCTTGAGCGTTTCTCCATTCTCAATGCGCTTTTGTACGGCATTCAATGCGCGAGCCATGCGATCATCTTCGGCGTCCTCGTCCACGACATCGGGTGCGCCCTCGACGATCATGACAAACTCACCGCGCGGAGCGGTTTCCGCGAAGTACGCAACCGCTTCCGCCAATGTCATGCGCAGCGTTTCCTCGTGCAGCTTGGTGAGCTCACGGGACAGCGAGATACGGCGGTCACCGCCGAAAGCCGCACACAGATCATCCAGCGTTGCGCGCAGCTTGTGGGGCGCTTCATAGAAGATCATAGAGCGTTTTTCATTTTTGAGCGCGTCGAGGTGTTCCCGGCGAGCTTTTTTGTTGACCGACAGGAAGCCCTCAAAGCACCAGCGGCCGGTGGGCAGGCCGGAAGCGGCGAGTGCGCACACGGCAGCGCAGCATCCGGGAATGGGGATGACGGGCACGCCCTCGGGGGCGCACAGGGCGACCAGATCCTCGCCGGGGTCGGAGACCGCAGGCGTACCGGCGTCGGTGACGAGTGCGCAGTTTTCGCCCGCAAGCAGACGGGCGAGGATTTCCTCACCGCGCTGACGGCGGTTGTGCTCGTAGTAGCTGACCAGCGGTTTCTGGGGCAGATCGAGGGCGGTCATGAGTTTTTTGGTCACGCGAGTGTCCTCGGCGGCGATAAAATCGACCTCAGACATGACTTCGCGGGCGCGAGGGGAGAAGTCGCCAAGGTTGCCGATGGGCGTGGCGACCAGATATAAGGTACCGGGCATAAAGAGACCCCTTTCTGTGAAGATAGCGGGAAAATATGGATTTATTTGCCGTAAATGGCGCGGTATTCGTCCGAAAGTTCACCGTCCGGACGGCAGACCAGCAGGGGAGGCTCGACGATCAGGCCGTCACCCGCGCCGCGCTTGGCCGACACGAGGACGGCGGACGGAGCAGACTGGGCGGTTTGGTGGACGAAGCGCAGGCGTTTTGGCGTAAAGCCGCGGGAAGCGAGGCCGGACAGCAGCGGGCACAGCCGTTCGGGACGGAATACGATGCTGCACTGGCCACCGGTGGGCAGAACCCATGCGATTGCGTCCAGAATGTCGTCAAGATCGGCGCTCTCGTCCTGCCGGGCGGTCTTGTGTGCGCTGTTTGCGGCATGTTTTCCGGTGTTCGATGCAAAATAAGGGGGATTGCACACGACATACTGCATGGACGCGTGGGGAAGGAGGCGACGGATTTCGCGCAGATCACCCTGCACGACGCGCACGTTTTGCAGCTTGTTTTGTGCAATGGACTGCGCAAACAGGTCAGCCGGGCCGGGCTGGAGCTCCAGACCGGTGATGGTCAGGTCATCGCGCCAGCACAGCAGGGCGAGTGCACCCGTACCGCAGCCAAGGTCGAGCACGCGGGCACGTTTTGGGATGCGGGCGAAGGCCGAGAGCAGGACGGAGTCCTGACCGAGCTTAAAAAAACGGTCGTCCTGTAACAGGGTCAGACCGTTTGGCAGATGTTCGGCGGACAGCATGGGGCAGGCTCCTTTCGTTGCCGGCGAGGCGGCTCAGACCCGTGCGTCGTCCGGACAGGACGGACACGCGGGTGATTTGTACGCCTTTTGGGGCATTTGCTGTTATTTTTTATGATAACAGAAATGGAATCGGCTGTCAAACTGTGCAGGATTGGGTTTGACAAACCCGCAAAATATGGATAGACTATATTTGATATCATTTTTTCAGCGACTAGAAAAATACAATGATTTTGTAAGAACGAACGAGGAATCAAATCGTGAAAAAAGTAATGCTTTATGAGCACGGCGGCAGCCTCAACCACGGCTGTGAGGCGCTCGTCCGCACCATTTCCGCCATTGCCAAGGAGAAGACTGGGGCAGAGGTCACCCTGTGTTCCTACGCGCCGCGTGAGGATCATGCGTGCAACCTGCAGGAATCGGTGGACACCATTGTCCAGAACGATCAGGTACTGCGCCGTTTTTCGCCCGCTTGGTTTGTCTATCAGTTTGACAAGCGTGTCACCCATTCCAAGGCGCTGCAGGATCGTTTCCTGACCGAAAAGACCTGCCTGCGACTGGCCAAGGACAGCGATGTTTCCATCGCGGTCGGCGGTGACAATTATTGCTATAACAAGGGTCGTCAGTTCTGGCCGACCGACCGTGCGCTCAGAAAGCAGGGCGAAAAGCTCATGCTGTGGGGCTGCTCGATCGAGCCGCGCGATCTGGACGAGGAATTCACCCGCCAGCTGGACTGCTTCGATGTCATCTGCGCACGTGAGTCCATCACGGCCGACGCGCTGCGCGAAGCTGGTCTCGGCGACAAGACCCGTCTGATTCCGGACTCTGCATTCACCCTGGAAACCCGCGAACTGCCCCTGCCCGAAGGCTTCCTGCCGGGCAACACCGTGGGCATCAACGTTTCGCCCATGATCATCTCCAACGAGGAGCAGGGCGGCGCGACCATGAAGAACTATGTCGCACTCATCGAGCATATTCTGAAAGAGACCGACATGGCCGTCGCGCTCATCCCGCACGTTGTCTGGAGCTATAACGATGATCGTCAGCCGCTTCGCATGCTGTACGACCAGTTCAAGGAAACCGGCCGTGTGGTACTGATCGAGGACGCGGGCTGCTCCGAGCTGAAGGGTTATATTGCCCGCCTGCGATGTTTCGTCGGCGCGCGTACCCATTCAACGATCGCAGCATACTCGTCCTGTGTGCCCACTCTGGTCGTGGGCTACTCGGTAAAGGCGAAGGGCATTGCCAAAGACCTGTTCGGCACCTATGAGGGCTACACACTGCCTGTGCAGAGCCTCAAGCAGCCGGATGACCTGAAGAATGCTTTTTGCTGGCTGATGGAGCGTGAGGACGAAATACGCGCCCATCTGACCGAGATCATGCCGACCTACGCAGCCCGTGCCAAAGAGGCAGGGGATGTGCTGGCCGAGCTGATGGCTCGCTGACCACCGGCTAACAAAAAGAAGGTTAATTTTTATGTTTCTCCGAGAACTCATTGAGGATGCACGTTCCATTCGCGACCGCGACCCGGCAGCCCGCACGACCGCCGAGGTATTCCTGCTCTATCCGGGCTTTCACGCGGTGATTTACCACCGTTTGACCCACTGGCTGTACCTGCACAAGCGCTTCTTTCTGGCGCGTATGATCTCGCAGTTTGCACGCACCATGACCGGCGTGGAGATCCACCCGGGCGCGACCATCGGCCGCGGCCTGTTCATCGACCACGGCATGGGTATCGTCATCGGCGAGACCGCCGAGGTCGGCGACTACTGCACGATCTACCACGGCGTGACCCTGGGCGGTACGGGTAAGGATACGGGCAAGCGTCACCCGACCATCGGTGACAACGTGCTCATTTCGACCGGCGCAAAGGTGCTCGGCCCCTTCACCGTGGGCAATAACTCGCGCATCGGCGCCAACGCGGTTGTCTTGCAGGAAGTGCCGCCCAATTCCACTGTGGTCGGTGTCAAAGCACGTGTGGTCAAGATCGACGGCCACAGAGTCCCGTCCTTCGACCTCGACCAGATCCACATGCCCGACCCCGTATCCCAGGAACTCTGCCGCCTCGAACACCGCGTCTACCAGAACGAGCGGCGTTTGGGATTGCAGGATGATCCGGAACCGCCGAAAACGGTGGAAAACTCGGAAAACGGCGATTGTGATTGATATAAGCACAATTATTTTGTCTAAATTTTACAATTTACAAGCGGTTACAGGGTCGATATAATATAGTATATAACCGAGAAAAATTCTCAATACTATTAAAGGAGGCCCCATCCATGGTTCAAACCAAACAGCGTCAGTTGATCCTGGAGGCCGTCCGTGCGACAAACAGCCATCCGACGGCCGACGAATTGTTCCAGATGATCCGCCGCAAGCTGCCGACCATTTCCCTGGCAACCGTTTACCGCAATCTCAATTTCCTGTCTGATATCGGAGAGATCCGCAAGCTGTCCATGCCGGGCATGCCCGATCGCTTTGACTGGCGGTTAGATCCGCACGATCACATGATCTGCGATGACTGCGGTCAGGTGGTTGATTTCGCCCTCTCGGGTGATCTCAAGCAGCAGATTGCACAGGCCTGCGGTGCACAGGTAGCAGGCTACACCCTGGTTGCCCATGGCACCTGCGCACACTGCATGGAGCATAAGGCATAAAACAAATCGTCAAAGCCGTCCCGACCGGGACGGCTTTTCCTGTATCTGTTCTGAGCATGCTCAAACAAAAAGAGAGAACGCGCTTGCGTTCTCTCTTTTTTTCATGTCTTATAGCGCATCCAGCACTTCGTCGAGCGTCGGGGTGCTGCCCTTGGCGACATACGTCGAGGCAAAGACACCGGCGAAGTGGACACGGTCGCGGTCGGATAACCCGGCGAGCAGCGCAAAGCAGCTCGCACCGTTGAAGTGGTCGCCCGCACCGGTCGAGATGCGGGGCTGGGCGACAAAGCGCGTTTTCTCACGGGTCAGGCCGTCGGGCGTGCGCAGAAGGGTCTCGCGGATGGTGTGTACGAGAACCTGCTGGATGCCGTACCGCTGGCACAGCGCCTCGGTCAGTGCACCGAGATCATCCAAACCGTCCAGCAGCTTGCGGCCGCAGTCGAGCGCTTCGTTCTCGTTGAGACTGAGCACGACCGTGCGGCGGGTGGCAAAGCGACCGAGGAGCCGGAGCACCTGGTCGAGCTGCTCAGCCGACCGACGGGTGCAGTCGCACAGATCGAAGAAGGCGAAGCGGCTGAAGCTTGCGCGGTCGGGGCGCACGGCACGGTCGTAGACCGCCTGCCATAACGCCTGCGACGCGTCCAGCTCACTCCAATTGACCAACGCGATCAGTTCGGCCTCGCGGAACAGCTGCTCAGCCTGCGGAACGTGCGCACAGACATCCTGCCAGGGGTCGTCGCTCCAGACGGCATCGGCGGCGAGGAAGACCTTGCCGTCGGAAAACTCCAGCGCGGTGGCCTCGCCGGCCGGTGCGAAGCTGTACAGCTTGCACGGCAGGTCGGAGAAGACCGGGTCGATGCCGGGCTGGCCGAGCATACCCACACAGGACACGTCCAGACCGAGCATGCTCGCGGCACGAGACAGGTGGGGCAGGTTGCCGCCCAACTGACGGCGCTCGACGTGCAGCGCGATCGAGCAGCTTTTGCCGCCGTGCTCGACCAGATACTGCCCGAACGCCGGGATGGACTCGAAATACTGCGCGGGTGCGTCGGCAGTCGCGGTGCGCGCAACCGGTCGGGCGATGGTGTCGATGAAACCATCAAAGCCCACGGTCACACGCCGTCCTGCCGCGCGGCGAAGAAGCTCGCGCATGGTGCTCACAGCAGCGCCGCAGCCGCTTCGTCGGCTACGACATAGCAGTTCGGGTGATTCTGCAGCACGCTGGCCGGTACTTCATTGGTAACCGGGCCATGTACGGCCTTCTTGAGAATCTCAGCCTTGTGCGCACCGTTTGCGATCAGAATGACCGTCTTTGCCGCCATAATCTGACGGATACCCTGGGAAATGCCATGGGTGGGATGGAATTTCTCACCGAAATACTTGGTCATGACCTTGAGGGTGGTCTCGCTCAGCGGGATGATGTGTGCGTCCAGATCGAAGTCAACACCGTTCTCGTTGAAGCCCAGATGACCGTTCATGCCGATGCCGAGCACGGATACGTCGAGCGGTCCGTACTGGGAAATGTAGTCGTTGAGGGCGACGCGCTCGGACTCAATGTTCTCGGCAGCGCCGTTGATGATGTGTGTGCCCGCGAACGGATGCTGCAAGCGGGACAGCAGGTTCTGCTGATTGAACAGACCGCAAGAACCCTCGTCCTCATTCGACAGACCGACCCACTCGTCGAGCGACACATAGTGCATGCGCGAGATGTCGACCTTGCCCTCGTTTACCATGTCCGCGAAGACGTGTACCATGCCCAGCGGGGTGTCGCCGCCGGGGAAGCTAATCAGACCGTCGGGACGCTTTTTGATCTGTTCTGCTACGATTTCGGCCGCACGGCGGCTCATTTCTTCATAATCTTTGCAAACAACGATATGCATCTTGCTCTTCCTCCGTTTCTCAGTCGATCAGATGGATCTCACGCAGATAGTCCAGATTGCGGCGTGCAGCGGCGAATGCCTGCTCGGTGGTCGCACGCGGCATGTCCTGCTCGATGACGCCGATGCCCTCGAAGCCGATTGCCTCGATGGTGTCGCGCAGCGCACCAAAGTCGATGATGCCGTCGCGCAGATCGCACATGACATCGCGGTCGAATGCGGTATCGGAATCCAGGTTTTGCTCGCGCACAGTGCGGAAAACGTCAAAATCTACGTTCTTAAAGTGCAGATATGCCATCTTGTCAGCGTACTTCTTCATAAAGTCGATGGCAGAGGTCTCGCCGCGCTCGCCGTTGCCGTTGACGTAAGCATGGTGACCGGTGTCGAAGCACAGGCGCAGACCGGTGTAGTCCATCAGACGCTCGATCTCGGCCTCGGTCTCGATCATGGTCTTGATGTGCGGATGGTAAACCACCTCAACACCGTACTCGTTCTTGGTAAACTCGCCCATCAGACGGATTTTCTCCAGGAAATTGTTCCAAACCTCAGCCGGGAAGTCAGCCTTTTTCTCGCTGTACAGACCGACGTCGGACTCGTCCATCGCAACCAGATACTTGGCGCCGAATGCAGTGAGACGCTTGCACAGTGCGTCAACCGGTGCGCGGAAGTCGTCGAACGAAGCGTAGCGGTCGAACTGATAGCAGCAAGTGCCCGAGCACACGTCCAGACCGCGGCGGGTCAGTTCTTCGCGCAGTACGTCCTCGTCGGTGGGCAGGTAGCCGTCGGGGCCGAGCTCAAGTGCCTTGTAGCCAGCGGCAGCGGCCTGATCGAGGAACACGTTCCAGGGGGTACCCGAGGGGGTGCCGTCTGCGTACCATACGCCCCAGGAGCACGGAGCGGTTGCAATCGTTACTTTGCTCATAGTGATAATCTCCTTTAATAATACAAATAGTTATATAGTAACCGTCAAGCAAGCGGCCAGGGAGAAACTCCCCGACCGCCTGTCAAGAGGAGGGCCCGGGAACAGGCAAGGGAACCGTTCCCGTGGCTTGAGAGGTTTTTAGTTGCAGATGACCTTTTCGGTCTCCTTGTCGAAGATGTGCATGTGGTTGAGGTCGATGGCGAGCTTGACCTTGTCGCCGCCCTTGGCCTGTACGCGAGCCGGTGCCTTGACCGTGACCTTCTGACCCTGGCAGACCGTGTACAGGAAGACCTCAGCGCCCATCAGCTCGGCGATTTCAACGTCGGCTTCGATGAGGTTGTCGGTTGCATGTGTGAGGATGATGTCCTCGGTGCGGAAGTCCTCGGCGCGCAGACCGAGTACAACCGGCTTGCCGACATAGGGGCCGAATACGTCCTGACCGCCCTTGCCCTCGGGGATGGGTACCGAATATTCGCCGAAATCGACGTGGAAGCGGTCGCCGTGTGCCGAGATGGTGGCATCGATGAAGTTCATCTGGGGCGAACCGATGAAGCCGGCAACGAACATGTTGCAGGGCTCGTTGTACAGATTCTGCGGGGTGTCGACCTGCTGGATGATGCCGTCCTTCATAACGACGATACGGTCGCCCATGGTCATTGCCTCGGTCTGGTCGTGGGTGACGTAGACGAAGGTAGTGCCCAGACGCTTGTGTAGCTTGGTGATCTCGGTGCGCATCTGGGTACGGAGCTTTGCGTCCAGGTTGGACAGCGGCTCGTCGAGCAGGAAGACTGCGGGGTCACGTACCATTGCACGGCCGAGTGCGACACGCTGACGCTGACCACCGGACAGCGCCTTGGGCTTGCGGTTGAGCAGGTGCTCGATGTCCAGAATCTTGGCAGCCTCGTGCACCTTGCGGTCGATCTCGTCCTTGGGAACCTTGCGCAGGCTCAGACCGAAAGCCATGTTTTTGTACACGGTCATGTGCGGATAGAGCGCGTAGTTCTGGAAAACCATGGCGATATCGCGATCCTTGGGCGGAACGTCGTTGACCAGCTTGTCGCCGATGTACATTTCGCCGCCGGAGATTTCTTCCAGACCTGCGATCATGCGCAGGGTGGTGGACTTACCGCAGCCGGACGGGCCGACCAGGATGATGAATTCCTTGTCCTGAATTTCCAGGTTAAGGTCGGGAATGACCTCAATATTGCCCGGATAGACCTTTTTGAGGTGTCGCATGGAGATATTTGCCATAACGGGAAAGCCCCTTTCTGTTTGTGAGTCAAAAAAATATATGCAGATAGGTAGGACGCGGCACGTCCGCGCTTGTTTTACTGATAACAGGATAACACTGGGAACAAGGCGAGACAATGGCAAAAAATTGATAAAGCTAGGATTGTTTTGACGATTTTGTGTCAGAAACAAGTGATTCAGAAACAGAGAGCAAAGCATGCACGAAGCGGCAAAAAAAGAACGCCCTGCCGGGCGGCAGAGCGTTTGCGGGGTCAGCGGACGAGCAGCGCGATCAGACCGATGATCCACAGGTGAAGCGGATAGAACACATAGAAAAAGTACTTGGAGAATGCGGTTTTGGGGCCGCGGGTGCCGTCGTACATGGCCAGGAAGGGGATGACCAGCGGGAACATAAATTCCGAGTTGATGGCCAGCATGGTCAGGGTCTCGGACAGCGTGGGGTAGGGGACGAAGGTCATGACAAACAGCAGCGCACCGAGCGCGAGATAGAGCAGATTGCGCAGCAGGATGCGGTCGCGGCACAGGTAGGTGATGAGCATGAAGGGCAGGACAACGATGCCGCCTTCTGCGAAAATGGTCGCGAAGAGCACCAGAAAGACCACGCCGCAGATGCGCAGCGGGAGCGGACCAGAGCCTGCGAGTACGCACAGCATGAGCACACCGAGCGCGAGGGTAAAGAAAATGTTGTTGTGGAGGGACAGTGTCGGGTCGGATGCGATCAGATTGTAAACGGTGTTGCCGGCCGCCATGATGGCCGCCCAGACGAACAGACGCAGGACATAACGTTTGCGGTCGTGGGTGTAGCGGAAGCCGTCGACCGCGAGAAAGGCAAAGAATACACCGACACAGCGGGTCAGAACGTGGAAAACACCGGCAAGTTCGATGGGGAGCAGACCGGGAATGTGGTCGATGTGGTCAAAGACCATGAGAATGGCCATAAACAGTTTGAGCTGAAATGCATTGTATTTTGGCAGCATGTCGAAAAAATCCTTTCCTTGTTTTTTGCAGATCGACCATTGTAGCAAATTTGGCAGATTGGGTCAACCAGGGCAAATAAATCTTAAAGAATCTTAAATAAATCATAAGAATTTGCGCGATCAATAAAAAACCGCTCCTTGAAGGAGCGGTTTCATTGGAGGGGGCCTGCATCGTCCGCCGGACGGCGGATGAGCCATCCGGGCAGGGTTGGACGGGGCAGGAAAAAGGGGACAAAAATTAAGTACCGAAGTAAGAGAAATGCATGAAGTCGCGCTTTTTCGACCATGCATCACCGCCCCAGGCAAAGCCGTGGCGAGCGAAAGCGCGCACGACATCACCGCCGGCGGGGATGGAATACGGATCGTCGCCGGGTGTCCAGTGGGAACCGGTGGTGATCTTTACGATGTTGCCGGATGCGTCAATGGTGCACTCCATGTTCTCCATGTAGTTGATATCGATCGCCGTGCCCTGACGGTGTTCGGATTTGGTGCTGGTGCGCCAGGAATAGCCGCCCACGTCCTTGATGGGGAACTTTTCGTCGCCCTCAAAGATTTCCTGAAAGACGGCCTGGATCTCGTCAGCGATGGCCTCGTTGACCTCGATGGTGCGGATGGCCGGGGTTTTCTGACCGCTGGACATGAGCGACCAGACCTGCACCTGAACCTTGACCATGTGCGACTCCGCGGTTGCCTGATCGGTGTAGTAGCTGCCGCCCGGGCCGAAGACCTGTTCCATCTTTTGCTCGACCGTACCCGCGACGGCAACCGGCGTGGGCATGGTCAGATTCTGGTCTGCGCCGTACTCCTCAGCCAGTTCTTCGCGCTCTGCGTCCGAGAGGTTGTCCTCTTCGGAATCGTCCTCCACGTTGGCTTCGGGGTCATCCTCGACGGCAACCGGGTTGGTAATCATCTCGGAGGGCTTGAGCGGTTCTGCATCGAAGGTGTCCAGGAAGCGGCTGGCCATGATGAGCGCCTGCTCACGGGTGGCAGTGCCCTGAGGCTGGAGCAGGGTGATGGTCTGACCGGCCTGTTCGGGGTCGTTCGAGACGGTCGCCTCGACTCCTTTAATAATACCGGTAGACAGCATGGTCTCGGTGGCGGAAACTGCGTAATCGCGTACCTCGCCGCCGTCGGGGAAGGAGGAAGCCGAAACCGTAGCGGTGGGCTTGTCCACCTCGCATTTTTCGCGCACGCTGTCCAGAATCACACAGAGATCCTGACGGCTGACCGACTCGTCGGGTGCAAAGACACCGTTTCCGCGTCCGGAAATGAGGTTCATCTCGTATGCGGTGTTAACATCGGGGTCATCGCAGTCATCGAAATAGACTTTGGTGGTTCGTTTGACCGCCGTTTCGCGCTCGGCCTCATACAGGTTGAGGGCGACCGCGCAGAATTCCGCGCGGGAGACCGAAGACTTGGCTGCAAGCGCGGCGAATGTATCGGGCATCAGACCGGCGGCAGAGGCTGCCATCACGTCGGGTTCAGCCCACGACGATACATCGGTCAGCGCATTGCCGGGCGGGACAAACGAACAGGCCATTGCGGTCATAAGCAGCGCGCAGAGCGCGCGGGAATGCTTCATGGCAAAAAACTCCTTTCAGCAAATGTCAGAGCAGGCTGTTCGGAAAAAATTACAATATGGTTACAAAGTCATTACACCACATTTTACCCTTTTTGTCAACCTTTTTCGTACAAATACGGGTTTTGCGTGTACGCAGGATACAAAAAGGCAAAGTTGTGGATAAGTCTGTGCAGGGTGGGGATTCTGATTACAGGGCCATGCGCGAGCGTCCGGGAATTTGGTCGGAAAATCAAACTTTTTTTGTGAAATTCCCGTCGAAAATGCGCGTCCGGGAAGTTGTGCACATCATCCACAGACTTATCCACAAAGCCTGGGGATGATCTGGGGATAACAAAACGTAATCAGCCCATACGGTCGACAGTGCGGTAGCTGAGTGCCTCTGCGATGTGCGGTGCACCGATGACGTCGGCGCCTGCGAGGTCGGCCACCGTGCGCGCGACGCGCAGCAGACGGTCGTAAGCGCGGGCGGTCAGACCCAGACGGTCGAAGGCAGCCGCGAGCATGTCCTGCCCGGCGGTATCGACCGGACAGCAGTCGGCCATGTGAGCGGGTGGAATGGCGGCGTTGACGCGGATGCCCAGATCGCGCAGACGGTCACGCTGCCGCTCGCGTGCGGCCAGCACCCGCGCACGGATGGCGGCTGATGTTTCCTCGGTGCGCTCGCCCCGTGCGGCGAGTGCGGCATAGGACACCGGCTGCACGGCGACCTGCAAGTCGATGCGATCCATGAGCGGCCCGGAAAGCCTGTGTATATATTGTTGTACGGCGGCGGGTGAGCACACACAGCGCGGCGTGCCGTACCAGCCGCATCTGCAAGGATTCATTGCGGCGATGAGCTGGAAGCGGGCGGGGTAATCGACCTTGCCGATGGCGCGGGAGATGGAGACTACGCCATCCTCGAGCGGCTGGCGCAGCACTTCGAGCACATCCTTATGAAATTCGGGGAACTCGTCGAGGAAGAGCACACCGTTGTGCGCGAGCGAGATGTCTCCGGGCTGGGGCAGACGGCCGGGACGACCGGTACCACCCGCGAGCGCCTGCGCCGAGGTGGTGTGATGGGGCGCACGCACCGGACGACCGACCATGCGTGCGGCCTGCTCGCCCTGACCGAGCGCCGACCAGATGCGGATGACCTCCAGCCGTTCGTCGGGTTCGAGCGGGGGCAGGATGGTGGAAAAGCGCTTGGCCATCATGCTCTTGCCCGAGCCGGGTGACCCACATAATAAGATGTTGTGACCGCCGGCGGCGGCGATCTCTAACGCACGCTTGACCGTCTGCTGACCGAGGACGTGGCAGAAGTCCAGCGCATCGTCCGCGGCTGCGGGCGGCGCAGGCGGCGGACAGGGAGACAGGACAACGCCGCGATAGAGGTGGTTTAATAATGTAGTCAGGGTGGGAACGGGGAAGACCTCGATGCCCTCGGCGTACGCGGCCTCGGCGGCATTGTCCGCCGGGACGTAGGCGCGGCGCAGACCGGCATCCCGCGCGGCCAGCAGCATGGACAGCACACCGGACACCGGGCGTAGCGCACCGGTCAGCGACAGTTCACCGATAAATAAAGCGTCGTCCGGCGGCGGGGCGATCTGCCCGGAGGCCGACAGGATGGCCAGCAGGATGGGCAGGTCATACACCGGCCCTTCCTTGCGCACATCGGCGGGCGCGAGGTTTATGGTGATACGCGAGACCGGCCATTCGTACCCCGCGAATTTGACCGCCGCACGCACGCGCTCACCGGCTTCGGAAACCGCCTTGCCGGGCAGTCCGACGATATCCAGACGCGGCAATCCGTTTGAGAAGAAACACTCGACCGAGACAATGTAACCCTCGATTCCGGAAAGCCCAGCCGCGTGTACCAGAGAAACCATACCCAAACCTCCCCGAAAAAGATCAATTATATGATACTAATATAATACACTTTTGCCTTGATTGCCAATCTTTTTCAGAAAATCGCAGAAGAATTGCAAAAAACTCACAAGCGAAGGTTTACATTGGCAGGCCAATTGTGATAAAATACGTTAGGTAACGTATTTTGTTTTTAGAATGCACGCAGTCCGTTCTGCGCCGTTCTGCTTTTTTCGTCAATCCGTAATTTCCATCAAGGAGGATTTCACAACATGGCAAGAAAAATGAAGTCCATGGACGGTAATACTGCTGCGGCTCATGTGTCGTATGCATTTACTGAAGTCGCGGGTATCTATCCGATTACCCCCTCTAGCCCCATGGCAGACAACGTTGACCAGTGGGCTGCCGCTGGCCAGAAGAACATCTTCGGCAACACGGTTAAGGTAATCGAGATGCAGTCCGAGGCAGGCGCAGCCGGTACGGTTCACGGCTCGCTCGCTGCAGGCGCTCTGACCACCACCTACACCGCATCGCAGGGTCTTCTGCTGATGATCCCGAACATGTACAAGATCGCAGGCGAGCTGCTCCCCTGTGTCTTCCATGTATCTGCGCGTACCGTAGCTTCGCACGCGCTGAACATTTTCGGCGATCACTCTGACGTTATGGCTTGCCGCCAGACCGGTTTCGCAATGCTGTGCGAGACCAACCCGCAGGAGGTCATGGACCTGTCTGCTGTTGCTCATCTGGCAACCATCAAGTCCCGCGTTCCGTTCATCAACTTCTTCGACGGTTTCCGTACCTCGCACGAGATTCAGAAGATTCAGGTTTGGGATTACAGCGACCTGGCTGAGATGTGCGATATGGACGCTGTTGAGGCGTTCCGCAAGCGCGCTCTGAACCCGGAGCATCCGGTTATGCGCGGCTCGCACGAGAACGGCGACATCTTCTTCCAGCATCGTGAGGCCTGCAACAAGTTCTACGACGCCGTACCGGGCATCGTTGAAGAGTACATGGCAAAGGTCAACGCAAAGCTGGGCACCGACTATCAGCTGTTCAACTACTACGGCGCACCGGACGCAGAGCGCGTCATCATCGCAATGGGCTCCATCTGCGACGTCGCTGAGGAAGTTATCGACTACCTGACCGCTCAGGGCGAGAAGGTTGGTCTGGTTAAGGTACGTCTGTACCGTCCGTTCGCTGCTGACAAGCTGCTGGCTGCTATCCCGGAGACCGCAAAGAAGATTGCAGTCCTCGACCGCACCAAGGAGCCGGGCGCACAGGGCGAGCCTCTGTACCTCGACGTTGTTACCGCTCTGCGCAACGCAGGCAAGAACGACATCGTTGTTACCGGCGGCCGTTACGGTCTGGGTTCCAAGGATACTCCTCCGGCATCTGTCTTCGCAGTATACGAAGAGCTGGCTAAGGACGAGCCTAAGCACATGTTCACCCTGGGTATCAACGACGACGTAACCTACCTGTCTCTGGAAGAGAAGCCGGCTCCGAACACCGCAGCCGAGGGCACCACCGAGTGCAAGTTCTGGGGTCTGGGCGGCGACGGTACCGTTGGTGCAAACAAGAACTCCATCAAGATCATCGGTGACCACACCGACAAGTATGTACAGGCATACTTCCAGTACGACTCCAAGAAGACCGGCGGCGTTACCGTATCGCATCTGCGTTTTGGCGACAAGCCGATCAAGAGCCCGTACTACATCAATAAGGCTGACTTCGTTGCTTGCCACAACCCGTCCTACATCACCAAGCACTTCCCGATCGTGCGTGACGTAAAGCCGGGCGGCGTATTCCTGATCAACTGCCAGTGGACTCCCGAGGAGCTCGAGCATCATCTGGCAGCTTCCGAGAAGCGCTACATCGCAAAGAACAACATCCAGCTGTACACCATCAACGCAATCGACCTGGCAATCGAGATCGGTATGGGCAAGCGCACCAATACCATTCTCCAGTCCGCATTCTTCGCACTGGCTAAGGTTATGCCTTCTGAGGACGCAATCCGCTTCATGAAGGAAGCAGCAACCAAGTCCTACCTGAAGAAGGGCCAGGATGTCGTTGATATGAACCATAAGGCAATCGACGCTGGCGCAACTGCATTCGTTAAGATCGACGTACCGGCATCCTGGGCTGACGCACAGGACGAGGCAAAGGGCGAGAAGCTGCAGGGCCGCGAGAAGACCGTCAAGATGGTCGAGGAGATCATGGAGCCGGTTGGCCGTATGGACGGCGACTCTCTGCCGGTATCCGCATTCGCTGGCGATCATGTAGACGGTACCTTCGAGCAGGGCGCTGCTGCATATGAGAAGCGCGGCGTAGCTGTTACCGTTCCGACCTGGAACCAGGATACCTGTATCCAGTGTAACCAGTGTGCATACGTTTGCCCGCATGCTACCATCCGTCCCTTCGCTCTGACCGAGGAAGAGGCTGCTGCCGCTCCGGAGGCTGCACGCATCGTCGACGTCAAGGCTGGCAAGGGCAAGGGTGTTTACAAGTACACCATGGCTGTTTCTCCGCTCGACTGCATGGGCTGCGGCGTCTGCGTAGGCGTTTGCCCGACCAAGTCCCTGACCATGGTTCCGCAGGAGCAGGAAGCTGCACAGCAGGACGTATTCGACTACATGGTAGCAAAGGTTTCCGAGAAGGCAGACATGGTTTCGAACAAGTCTGTCAAGGATTCCCAGTTCAAGACCCCGCTGCTTGAGTTCTCTGGCTCTTGCGCAGGCTGTGCTGAGACCGCTTACGCTCGCCTGATCACTCAGGTTTGCGGCGATCGCATGTATATCTCCAACGCAACTGGCTGTTCGTCCATCTGGGGCGGCCCGGCTGCTACTTCTCCGTACACCGTTAACAAGGAAGGCCGCGGCCCGGCTTGGGCGAACTCCCTGTTCGAGGATAACGCTGAGCATGGTCTTGGTATGTACTACGGCCAGAAGGCGATCCGTGAGCGCCTGATCGGCAAGCTCGAGGAGATGGCTCAGAACGACCAGACTCCGGCAGAGGCGAAGGAAGCAATCGCTAAGTTCCTCGAGACCAAGGACGACGGCGAAGCAAACGCAGAGGCTACCAAGGCTCTGGTTGCTGTACTCGAGAAGGGTGCAGAGGCTGGCTGCGCACTGTGCAAGGAAGTTCTGGCTGAGAAGGAATACCTGTCCAAGAAGTCCATCTGGATCTTCGGCGGCGACGGCTGGGCATACGACATCGGCTTCGGCGGTCTGGATCACGTTCTGGCTTCCGGTGAGGACGTCAACGTTATGGTATTCGACACCGAGGTTTACTCCAACACCGGTGGACAGGCTTCCAAGGCAACCAACATCGGCGCTGTTGCTCAGTTTGCTGCTGCTGGTAAGCAGATCGGCAAGAAGAGCCTGGCTGAGATCGCAATGAGCTACGGCTACGTATACGTTGCTCAGGTTGCTATGGGTGCAAACCCGGCTCAGACCCTGAAGGCAATCGCTGAGGCAGAGGCTTACCATGGCCCGTCCCTCATCATCGGTTACGCTCCCTGTGAGATGCACTCCATCAAGGGCGGCATGACCAACTGCCAGAAGGAAATGAAGAAGGCTGTTGACTGCGGTTACTGGAACATGTTCCGCTTCAACCCGGCACTGAAGGCTGAGGGCAAGAATCCGTTCATCCTCGAGTCCAAGGAGCCGACCACCAGCTACCGTGACTTCATCATGGGCGAGGCTCGTTACTCTGCTCTGACCCGTTCCTTCCCGGAGCGCGCAGAGAAGCTGTTCACCGAGGCAGAAGAAGCTTCCAAGAAGAGATTTACTCATCTGCAGAAGCTGCAGGCTCTGTACAGCGTAGACTAATCGCATAGATGGTTTTTAAGAGACCGTCCCTTCGGGGACGGTCTTTTTTTCGCGAGAAGCACCGCAGCCCTAATGGAAGCTTTCGCCGGCCTTTCTCGAAAGGCCGCGGGTTCTCAGGGCAGAGCCCTGAGACGCGTCCCGCAGGACGCGGAATCCCCTTTTTGATTCCGGCTCATGCCGGAATCAACCAAAAATAATAAAAAAGCGCCGCCCAAAGCCCGTAGGTCACTATCCTTATTTCCGCGCTGTGCGCGGATAAACGAGTGGGCGGCAAGACTCTCTTGCGGCTGAAAGCCGCTCATAAAAACCGTTCCGAAAGGAACGGTTTTCTTTTTTGTATGTTTTGATTGAAACCCGGGTCGGACACCGGGTTTCAAAGGGGAATTTCGCCCGTTGCGACGGGCGACTTGAGGCTCTGCCTCAAGACTCCGCAAACCTTTGAAAAGGTTTGATCCAAACTTCATGAGGGGTGCGGTGCTTTTGTCGGAAAAAACCGATCAGTTTGCTTAAAGTTCACAATTTCGCCCTTGTAATTTATACAAAAAACCGTTAAACTAAAATACAGTACGGAAATTTAACCCCAAGGAGGAGGAAATAGACGGATGCGCTGGAAGTTTTTGACTGCCATCGCGCTGTGCGCCGCACTGGTCGCAGTTCCCACCCTGACCTTCCAGGGTCGAGCACGCAATCAGGCGCAGGCGGCTGAGTCGCTCAGCCCCGAGGCACAGCCTTATAATACCGTCGTGCGCTGGACGCGCGAGACGCAGAGCAATAAAATGGGCGATGATATCGTGATGACGCTGGGCTATAACGCACAGGGCGACACGGTGGTCACCGTTCTGGAAAATGAAGAACCGATTATCACGACATATACCTACGACGAACAGGGTCGCAAGGTTGCGGTTCATAGCTATGACGACGGCAAGGAGTTCGTTTACAGCCAGTATGCCTATAATGAGCAGGGCGACCAGACCCAGTGGATCTATCAGGCACGCACGGCTGAGGGTGTGACCGAGACCGTCTGCACCTATGAATATACCTACGACGCAAACGGTGAGATCACGCAAAAGGACAGCTATCAGAATGATGTGTTGACCGCTCGCGAGACCTATTCCCGTGAACATACCAACGAGGGCACGGTCGTCCGCACGATCACCGACGGCGACCTCGCCTCCGACCTGACCTGCTATGACGATAACGGCAAGCCGCTCTGGCGTGAAAAGGGCGAGTACCGCATGGTCTACTATTACGACGACCAGGGACGTGAGACCGAAAACTGCGTCATCAACGCCGGTATGCAGCAAAACCGCACGCTGACGGTCTACGGAGACGACGGCAACGCCATCCGCCGCATTTTGTACGGTACCGATATCAACGACGTGGTGAGCACGAGCGAGATCGAGACGCTGACCGGTGCACCGAAGGCGTGGGTCGACTTTGCCCAGTCCCAGAATACCACGGTTATCGTGGCACAGGGACAGGAGCAGGAGCAGCCCAAGGAAGAGCAGCCTGCTCAGACCACCGAGCAAGCCGCTGACCAGACGGCAGCTGACGGCCAGACGGTCACCACCGACGGTCAGGCTGCTGCCACTGAGGCGACTCAGCAGGCGCAAACCAATCCGACCACCCCAACCACCCCGTAACCTCCATACCTGCCGCAAGGCAGGTATTTTTTTGCCCTTCTGATACCGATTTGTTTCTTGCCGGGACGAAAACGCGGGTGTAAACTGAGGAAAAGGGGTGATCGTATGAAGGGAAAACGCATTTTGGCCGCACTCATCGCCGCAGCATTGACCGGTGGTGTTACGTATGCTTATGTTGCACCAATTCGGGAAAATAACACCGTTGTTCGCTGGCAGCTGCAAACCAGTACGACGCAGACAGAAGAAGTGAATACCGAAGTCGGCATGATCTATGGCATGAATACACAGGACAAACCGGTCGAAATCTATACCCGAATGGAGGTTACAGGTCAAAGCGAGGATGCACAGTGGGCTGCCGAACAAATGAACACGGACTGGTCGCGCTCCAATCTCAATGCCTATGACCGCAACGGAAACCGCGTCGAGGGTTGGGGATTTGACGGGGACGGCAAGGCGGTTTTGCATCTGCACGAACGCTATGACGCGCATGGAAACTGTGTCAGCCAGACCGGTCTGTCGGTTGGTGACACGTTCACCGAGTATACTTATGACGAAAAGGGACGCATCACCAGTATGACGCAGACCACGATCAACGCACAGACCGGCGACGTGGAATATCAGTCGACCACCACACAGACCTATACCGACCGCCCGGACGGCAGCTACACCATGCAGCAGAGTGATGGGTCGATTCTGAGTGAAATCATTCAGGAATATGACGCGGCAGGAAATCTTACCGAACAGCATGTGACTTGGGGTGAGGATGGCCAAACGATCGAAACGTATTATACCTACGACGACCAAAACCGCGCAACCGGTCAGGATCGCTATATAAATGGGCAGTTGGAGGACCGTGCAGTGATCGAATACGACGTAGACGGACTCATCAGCCGCGCGATCACCTATGACAGCACGGGCGCGGTCATCGGTACATCCGAGTCGCGGGAAGTCGACGGGCCACAGCTCGGAGAGGACGAAACATGAAGTCGAGACGCTTGATTGCAGCCTTGGCTGCCACTGCGCTGACCGCAGGCGTGACTTACGCCTATACCAAACCCGTGCAAGACCGCAATCAGATTGCCTTTTGGCGTACGGCGGACGGGACACAGGTAGACGCGTACAATATATATGGTCAGCCTGTGACAACCTACTATTTCCCGTCACCCAACCAGCCGCCCAACGTGATCGTGCGCAATGCCTACGACCGGGACGGCAACCGGCTGCGCGTGTCCCGGACGCTGGCGGACGGTGCAGTCGATCTGGAACTGCGGTGGACGTACGACCGGGAGGGACACGTCCTGTCCCAGACACAAACGCAGGGACAAGACCAGTTGGTGACGACGTACGCGTACGAGCTGGACGCACAGGGGCGAGTCGTGCAGGTTGAAGAGATCTGCGAGGGTCAGACTCAGAGCACGATCTGCAAAACCTATGCAGACACACCGGACGGCGGCTGGTGTGAAACTGCCGTGTACGAGGGCATAAGCATCCTGGATATCGGGGGTGACGTCAACCCACTGTCCCTTTTGATGCCAAACGAAGCCTGTCTGCGTTTTGGCCGGTCGGAAACCGTCTATGACGCGCAAGGTGTCGTGCAGAAAATCATCGTTTCGGATGATTTGGGCGCACGAACCTGGGTGTATGCGTATAACGAACAAGGACAGCCGACTGAGATCGTCGAACAGCTGGACGGGCAGCCGGTCGGACGAATGACCATCGACTATGACGCGGACGGCATGATCGCCAAGGTGGTTTTGGATGGCACATTGGGTCAGCGAACAGTTGTTTTTCAAGAGACCAACCCCATTTTTGCATAAAAAATCCCCATCCGAATGGATGGGGATTTTCCTTTTTACTTGTGCAGCAGTGCGCTGATCTGGCTTTCGCCCAGCACGATGATGCCGTTGGCACGCAGCAGCTGGGTGGTCATGCCGTCACCCGGCACGCGAGTGTGGGAGAAGTTGCCGTCGTAGATGACGCCCGCACCACAGGACGGACTGCGCTCTTTGAAGATGGCATAGCGGCAGTCGTACTCCTTGGCCAGCCGCAGGGTCTCCTGCGCACCGCGGATGTACGCGTCGGTCACGTCGGTGCCGTCGCGTGCGATGATGCGGTCACCCTGACGCTCAGCCGGTTCCCGCGGGGTGTCCAGACCGCCCCGGCGCTCGGGACAGACCGGAATCAGGATGTGCTCTTCCATGAGCTTTTCCAGCTCAGGGCAGTAGTTGTGCGAACCGTCGTACCGGCAGTTCATGCCGAGCAGACAGGCGCTGACTAAAATATTCATCGAAGTCCCTCCGTCAAATCCTTGATGACCTCGCCTGCGAGAATGAAGCCCGCGACAGGCGGAACGAACGAAACGCTCGCGGGCACCGGACGGCCAGCCGTGCCCTTGGACTCACCCGGACAGAGTGCATAGCGTTCGGGCGGAATTTTTGCGGCTTCCTCGGTGGAAAAGACCACTTTCAGGCGCTTGATGCGGCGTTTTTTGCACTCCTGCCGGATGACACGCGCGAGCGGACAGACCGAAGTCTTGTAGATATCCGCGACTTGGAAGCGGGTGGGGTCGAGCTTGTTGCCCGTACCCATGGACGAGATGAGAGGCACACCCAGCTTGTTGCAGGTCTCGATCAAAAACAGCTTGGCGGTGACCGTGTCAATTGCGTCGATCACGTAGTCGAACTGGGACAGATCGGGTGCATCGTCGGGCGTGACGAACATCTGAAGCGGGGTAACCGTACAGGTGGGGTTAATATCGCGGATACGCGCGGCCATGACCTCGACCTTGGGCTGGCCGACGGTGGAGGACAGGGCGATAATCTGGCGGTTGCGGTTGGAGACCGAGACCACGTCATTGTCTATGAGCGTGAGGGCGCCGACGCCTGCGCGGGCGAGCGCCTCGGCGGCAGCTCCGCCGACACCGCCGATGCCGAACACCGCGACGTGTGCCCCTGCCAGACGGTCCATGCCGTCGGCACCGAGCAGCAGTGCGGCGCGGGAAAATTCTTGCAGCATAGGCTTTTCCTTTTCTGTAAATTCCATTTGATTTAAAAATGAACGTGGCCGGTGTTTCACGGTCGTTCTTGCAAAATTATACTGCAAAATACGCGCGGATACAATCCTTTTATGCGCAGACGAGCGGGAAGGGATTGGAAAAATCCGGGAAATGGTGCGAAAACCGGTCAGCGTGTGCGTGATACCCTTTTCAAACGGGTAAGATTGTGCTATACTGAAGAAAATGTCCGAAAAAGAGAGGAAGTTCATGCAGTTGCATTTTAGAAAAAAATCCCTGCTGCGCCGCCTGGCAGCGGTCATGCTGTCGGCGTGCCTGCTGACCGGTCTGGCACAAGCTGCGCCCACGGAAGCGTCGTCCGAGACGACCACAGCGGCAGCGGCACAGACCTCGCCCGCGACCGATTACCTGCCCGTACTCATGTACCACCACTTTGATGAAGAGCCGGGCGGCTCGACCATGGTGGTATCGCCCGAGCGCTTCGCAGAACAGATGGCAGCCCTCAAACAGGCGGGCTATACGGCTGTCACACCCGAGCAGATCGTAGATTACGTGGACAACGGTACCCCACTGCCCGAAAAACCGGTCTGGATTTCGATGGACGACGGCTATCAGAGTAACTTGACCTACGCCGCACCCGTCCTGCAAAAGAATGGACTGAACGCCACTATTTACTGTATCGGCGTTTCGGTCGGAAAATCGACCTATAAAGACTTCGGCGTGCCGATTATCCCGCATTTCTCGTATGAAGAGGCAAAAAAGTGGGTGGATGCCGGCGTCATCAATATCCAGAACCATACCTATGACATGCATAACGTGTCCGGACTGGACGTTGACGGCTACCGCCGCGGTGTATTGCCGCGCCCGAACGAATCGCTGGATTCCTATATGACTACCTTCCGCAATGATTTTCATAAGGCAAATGATGCCATTCACGCGGCATTCGGCTATGATACCCTGGCTTTTGCCTATCCGTTTGGTTTGCATAACGCCGTGACCGAGGGTATGCTGCAAACGATGGGCGTGCGTCTGACTGTCACCATCCGCGAGGGTATTAACACCTTGGTCAAGGGTGACCCGTCTTGTTTGTATAGTATGACCCGGTTTAATATCACTGATGACGTGACTGGTGCACAATTACTGGAAAAGATCAAGGAACCAGTAAAGTAAACGGAATCCCGCCCGCGGGCGATAAGCGGGTCCGGGTCTGCGACCCGGCGCGATCCAGCCGCGCAGGCTGGCCGCTCGCCGCAGCGAGCGGAATCCCCTTTTGAAACCCGGTGTCCGACCCGGGTTTCAATCTAAACATACAAAAAAGGAAAGACCAACCCCGTGGTTGGTCTTTCCAGAGATTGCGCCGTCTGCGGACGGCGCTTTTATTTTTTATTTTAGTTGATTTTCGCAAAGGCGAAAATCAAAGGAGAGTTTCGCGTCCTGCGGGACGCGACTTGAGGCTCTGCCTCAAGACTCCGCAAACCTTTGAAAAGGTTTGATCCAAACTTCAATTAGGGCTGCGGTGGTTCTTTGGGGAGGTCGAGCAGACCCTGCAAATAATCATGTGCGTCGAGCAGATTTTTGAGGTGATACCCCAAAACCAGACTCTCTTCATCCAGTCCCGGAATCGGAATCTCGTCGGGCACGTCCACGTTCATTTCATGCAATCGTGCACGCATTTCATCATTCGGCACGCCCAGCGTATCCATCCCCGCCAGCGCAGCGAGTTCAAAGTGTATTTTCTCTGCCAGCTGATAGCATCCCCATAGATAAGCGGTGTCCTGTTTGCGTTTCTGGTTGGCGAAGGGCTGGTCGCCAAAGATGCGGATTTCGTCGTATAATCTGCGGCATTGACGCTCGAAGGGTGCAAGATCGGGGTAATGTCCGTCAACGAGCAATTCCCGCAAAGCAGCCGGATAGGCTTCCTGATAGGAACGGAACAGGCGCAGGATGAGCGGATAGTTATTGTACGGTTTGAGCACGGCGTTGATGACAAAACCGGTGGAAAGACCGATCGAGGTATCCAAAAAGCGGTTGATACCGTAGGCGATGGGTGAGCCGGTCGCGGGGTCGTACAGACAGACCGAGACAAAGACGATGCAGGTCAGTGGGACGGCGAAGCCGATGCGCAGCGGATGACAGATGGGGATGAGCAGAATCAAACCCAGACCGATTGCAATATAATGGTTATTGGGAAAGAGCAGCGAGAACAGACAGCCGGCAATCGCGCCGCAGGTGATGCCTGCAAGCTGGGTGGACGCGGCGGTGATGGCGTCGGACAGCGTGCGGCTCATCACGACGATGGCACCGATGGCGGCAAAAATGGGCATGGCAGAGGGTCGCATACTGTCGAGCAGCAGTGCGAGCATGACGGCTGTACCGGTCTTGACCGTGCGCAGGCCGATGTGATAGCGAGGGTGAGCGGTACGGGGCATACAGCCGCCTCCTTTGGGATAAAATATAAGCACATTATAGCATACCGAACGGTGGACGGGAATAGAAAAATGCCGGATGGCGGCAGGCGTGTGCGAAGACCGGCGAAATTCACATCCCGTTCATTGACTTTGTGCGCGGGGTGTGCTAAAGTCTAAGTATATCTTCGAGTATAAATCGGGATCAAGTCCGATGAACCTACTGACAGAGGTGAACAAAGAAATGAAAAAACAACTTGGTTATGGCGTCGCCCTTGTGGGTGCACTGGCTGGCGCGGGTGCGCTGACCGCAGCGATGATCCGCAAGAAGAAGCGCGAGGAGATTTATCACGAGGCCGAGCTCAAGGCGATGAACGAGCTGGACGAGATGATGAGCGAGAACGGTGATGACGCACTGGACTGCGATACCTGCTCGTGTGCGGAAGCATGCGCAGCAGCTGCTGAGCAGGCCGAAGTCGACGAGACCGAGCCCGAGGAGCAGCCCGCGGACGAGACGGAAGAAGAGCCGTCTGCCGAATAAAAAAAGCGAAACGCGATCCAGCAGGCGGAGCGGTAAGCCCCGCCTGTTTTTCGCTCTCAAACCAAAAAAACGACGCTGAAAAAGGAGAATTTCCCATGATTCATTACGAAGGCCGGGTATTTCGCCCGCCGTCCGAGGCATACAGCCTGATTGTACAGGTGACCATTGGATGCAGCCACAACAAGTGCACGTTCTGCGATATGTACAAGGAAAAGCAGTTCCGCGTGCGCAAGCTCGAGGACGTCAAGCGCGACTTTAACGAGGCGCGCCGCGCTTATCGTCAGGTTGACCGTATTTTTCTGGCAGACGGTGACGCACTCATGTGCCGACCCGAGCACATGGCCGAGATTCTGCGCTATATCCGCGAGCTTTTCCCGGAGTGCGAGCGCGTGACCAGCTACGGTTCGCCCGCGTCCATTCTGGTCAAGAAGCAGGAAGACCTCAACATGCTGCACGAACTGGGTCTGGATATGATCTATCTGGGTCTGGAATCGGGTTCGGATGAGGTGCTGCGCCGCGTCAATAAGGGCGAGACCGCAGACGAGATCGTCCGTGCCGGTCTGATGGTCAAGGAAGCAGGCATGAAGCTGTCGGTGACCTGCATTGCCGGTCTGGGCTCGCTCGAGCTGTCCGAAGAGCACGCGATCAAGACCGCAGAGGCACTTTCGCGCATGAAGCCCGAGTATATCGGCCTGCTGACCCTGCTGTTCGAGCTGCCTACGCCGCTCATGCGCGACTGGCAGGAGGGCAAGTTCTACCTGATGAACCCCATCGAGATCGCACAGGAGACGCTCACCCTGCTCGAGCACATCGACTGCGAGGGCAGTATCTTCCGCGCAAACCACGCATCCAACTACGTGAACCTTGCCGGAACGCTCAATCAGGACCGCGAGGCAATGTGCCAGAAGCTGCGCGCAGCGCTCGAGGGTAAGGTGCGCTTCAAAAATGAAGCCTTTCGTGCAAGATAAAATTTCTTTTTACAGGAAATGACGGAAAACATGCAAAAATGTCATCCAGAATCCGGCGCTTTTTTCTTAATTTTCACATGACAAATTGCGGAAAAGATGATATAATATCCATGTTCGGGCGTCCTAATAGGGGATACACCCGCACATTTGTTTGATAATATTTGAAATAAGAGAAAATAAGAGAAAGAGACTGCGACGCCAAGCGCCGCGGGATTCGTTAATCGTAGTTTGGAGGAAAAGCATGGATTCCATCTCGCATACCCGCGTCGCCAACCTGCTGTTGGCTCACATTCAGGAGAACGCCGGCGTCACGTTTGATGCAAACGCTTTCCGTTACGGCAATCTCAAGCCCGACCTGACCGGTACTTACCTGACCAAGCGTCACTATCCCTCGCTGATGTTCGACGAAGTGATGGATAAACTTCGTGCATTTTGCAGCAATTACACCCTGCGCGATGCCAACGGCCGCGATCTGTCGGTCGATCTCGGAGAAATCTGCCATTACCTGACCGATTTCTTCTGCTATCCGCACAATGACGACCTGTATCCGCACGGCCTGCTCGCGCATTACATCTACGAGAAGCGCGTTGCAATGCGCCTGAGCCGCAGCCTGACGAAAGAGCATTTTGAGGGCTGGGTTGATGGCGTTGTCGCACCGTATACCGTGGAAGGCCTGATTTCCCGCATTCAGGCGCTGCATGATAAGTATCGTGCACTGCCGCATCATGGTATTGTTAGCGATATGGAGTTTATCTGTAAGGTCAATGTGCTGTGCGTATCTGCGGTCATCAATATCGCATATGAGAGCGAGCGCGAGACCGTTACTGCAATGGCATAAGGCATAGCACCGCACCCATATTGAAGCTTTCGCTCAAGCCTTTCTCGAAAGGCTTGCGGGTTCTCAGGGCAGAGCCCTGAGTCGCGTCCCGCAGGACGCGAAATCCCCTTTTTGATTCCCGGTGTTCGGCCCGGGAATCAACCAAAACAAACAAAAAAGAAAAGACCAACCGAATGGTTGGTCTTTTTTAGTATTGCGCGACCTGCGGGTCGCGCTTTTCATTTTTATTTTCGTTGATTTTCGCTTTGCGAAAATCAAAAGGGGGTTCCGCGTCCTGCGGGACGCGGCTTGAGGCTCTGCCTCAAGACTCCGCAAACCTTTGAAAAGGTTTGATCCAAACTTTATTTCGCCCTACGGGCGGGATTCCGTTTTCGTGACTTCACACAGGGTCGTTTAACAGATGCCGGACAGTCTCCTGATCCAGTTCCGGGAACGGGATAAACGTCTCCGGTGTTGTCACGCGCTGGCGCAGGGGCAATTCCATCCACACAACATCATGCCAGCACTCAAACTTCCACCCGGTACGCGGAAACGTGCCGATCTTCTGGAATCCTAGAGACTCATGAAACGCGATGCTCGGACCGGGTGAGGTGATGCACGCATAGGCATTGACCACGTTTTGTGCATGCAGCAGAGCGATTAGGACGCGATACAGACGGGAGCCTAGACGGTGACGCTGTAAACCGGGCTGTAAGTAGATGGAAAGCTCGGTGTCCCAGCCATACGCCGCGCGGGCGTGGAAGGGGGATGCATAGGCATATCCGGCGACCGCACCGTCGACCTCTGCGACAAGATACGGATAACGCATTAAGGTCTGCTCGATGCGTGCAGTAAATTCCTCGACAGAGGGAACGTCGTATTCAAAGGTGATGGCGGTCTGGCGGACATAGGGGGCGTACACGTCTAAAAGGGCGGGTGCGTCGGCTGGAGTCGCGAGTCGAATGCGGATGTTTTGTGTCATGGTGGAGTGCCTCCAGACGGGGTTCGGGGTTTAACGGGATTCTTCGTCCCGGCGGTGGGACTGGCGGCGCATCTGCGCGATGCGGGC
Source organism: Butyricicoccus pullicaecorum (assembly GCF_002160355.1). NCBI lineage: Bacteria > Bacillati > Bacillota > Clostridia > Eubacteriales > Butyricicoccaceae > Butyricicoccus > Butyricicoccus pullicaecorum. Next base: position 112,323 of record NZ_NFKK01000006.1, on the reverse strand, counting down.
GCGCTGACGGCGGACTTTGCGAGCACGGTACATGCAGGTCAGCACGAACCAGAGGACGAACAGGACGATGAGTCCGAGCGGGATGAGCAGCCATTTGAGAAAGCTTGGCGCGGAAAAAGCAGGCGATGACGCACTGTCCTTAGTGACAGCTTGTCCATCCGTCGATGCCTGTGCAGCAGTCGGCTGGGCAGCCATACCGAGCACCGAACCGGGCATCGTACACAGCACCTCGGTCTTGTCGTTCATGGTCAGATTGACCGCGTACGCGTTGTCGACGTCCAGCGCATCAGACAGGGACAGCGCATCCGCATCGACGTTCTGCGGCACAGCCAGCGTGAAAGCCTCTTTGGGTTTCGCGTCGGCGATTCCGGCATCGTCAGCCATCTTTTTGAGCTGGTCGGCTTCGAGCGTCACCGGGTGCAGGTCGTTCAGCGCATAGGCAAACAGCGTGCGCATGTCGCGCCAGGGATAATACATATTCCCGGTCGAACCGAGCGAGATGGCGATATAGGTCAGACCGTCGCGGCGGGCGACCATGCACTGGGTGTGGCCAGCGGCAGTGGTATATCCGTTTTTACCCGCGATCGCAAACTCGTTGTAGAACTTGGAGTCTGCACGCAGCATACGCTGCTTTGTATAGAAGGTGCGGGCTTCGGGCTGCTTGTTGGTGGCGGGCATGGTGTATATGAGCGCACCAGCGATCTCGACGAAGCGGGGGTCGTCGAGCAGGGCGGTTGTAATGCGCGCCAGATCACGAGCGGTCACGACATGACCGTCGGCATCCAGACCGTGCGCATTGACAAAGTGACTGCCCGTGCAGCCAAGCTCGGCGGCCTTGTCGTTCATCATCTGGGCGAAGCCCTCCTGCGACCCGCCGACATATTCTGCCAGCACGTTGGCGGCATCGTTGGCCGACTGCATGAGCGTGGCGTACATCATGTTCTCCAGCGTCACCTCTTCGCCGGGGATGAGCGCAATATTGGTGGAGTCGCGCTCAATGTTGACCGCAGATTCGGATACGGTGGTTTTCTTGGACAGATCGCTTTCATGTTCAAAGACGACGAGCGCGGTCATGAGCTTGGTGACCGAGGCGGGTTTTACCGGCTTGTCGGCGTCTTTTTCGTACAGGGTTTGACCGGATTCCACGCAGTAAAGCAGGGCTTCCGGGGCGTAGATCTCCTCCTGGAGCGTTGGGGTCAGAGCCATAGCCGAGCCGCTGACGAGCAGCAGAACGGTCATGATGAGCAGTGCCAAACGGCGGATGGACATGGGCGTTCTCCCTTCATTCGCTTTGTTATTATCATACACGATTTGCCCGCCTGATTCAAGGCGGACGTGCCGGACAAAGTTCTGCACAGGGTGACAAAGGATGTTTCCGGTTATTTCTCCCAGGGCAAAAATACCGGATTGCCTGTGCGATCCTTTATACAATCGGTTACAGCAGGATGGATAAAAAACGGGAAAAGAACGATCTTTTGCGACCGAAAATCGACCGGAAACAGACTGCGCTGCCGCATACACGGTACGTCTTACCAGGTATCCCCTCCCGCCCTGTGTCTTACCTATATTGTGAAACGCCATCGGGCAGGTATACGCCGCGATCAAAGCCCTTTCCGCGTCCCGGACGGTTATACGTCAGGTGGTTTTGTCCAAACCCTGCCGCTGTGCGGGCTTTTTTCTTGCTCCGACCTGCGAAATCTGTTATAATATTCCAATGTCCAAAAATCTGAGACCGAAAGGAGGCGGCGAACGTGCATCCAATTGTTAAAATTTTGTTATGCTATCTCGCTGCCGTCAATTTGCTGGGCGCATGCGCGGTGTTTCTGGATAAATGGAAGGCCAAACACGGCAGACGGCGCATCCGCGAGCGCACACTGTTTCTGTATTGCTGGCTGGGCGGCTGTCCGCTGACCTACGCAGCCATGAAGCTGTGCCGGCATAAGACCCTGCACCGCTCGTTCATGTGGGGCATCCCGGCAATCTTTATTTTACAAATTGCAATCATATTCGGTATATTATACTTATTGTATTCTAAGGGGGGCTTACCGTTATGACCGAATTGCTGATTCGTCGCTTTCTGGGCGACGACCGTGACCGCACGAGCGATGCACGGGTGCGCGAGAGATACGGCATCCTGTCGGGCTGTGTCGGTCTGTTCTGTAATTTCCTGCTGTTTGCGGCAAAACTCATCATCGGCTTTGCTACCGGTGCGATTTCGGTTGCAGCCGACGCAGTCAACAACCTGTCGGATGGCCTGTCGTCGTTTATCTCCATCGTGGGCTTTAAGCTGACCGGCCGTGCACCCGACGAGCAGCACCCGTTCGGCTACGGACGTACCGAGTACATTGCCGGATTGATCGTCTCGCTCATCATCTGCGTGGTCGGCGTGCAGTTCCTGCAAACCTCGTTCACCCGCATCCTGCACCCCGAACCGGTTGCCTTTTCGGTGGTTTCGGCGGTGGTTCTGCTGCTGACCATGCTGGTCAAGCTGTGGATGGGCTCGTTTAACCGCACGGTTGGTACGCGCATCGATTCGCCCACGCTGCTCGCTGCCATGCAGGACAGCATCAACGACGTGGTCACCACCGGCGTTGTGCTCATCGGTATGGTCGCAGGCCAGTTCACCACCTTGCCGGTCGACGGTGTGGTTGGCGTACTGGTCGCACTGTTCATCATCTGGGCAGGCATCGGCATTGCACGCGATACGTTAAGCCCACTGATCGGTCAGGCAGCCGACCCGGAAATCGCCCAGGCGATTGCCGATACCGTGCTGCAAAGTCCGGGTATTCTGGGCATTCACGACCTGATCGTACACAATTACGGCGTTGGCAAGTCGCTGGCCTCGCTGCACGCTGAGGTACCGGACACGGCGGACATTGTCGCCGTGCACGAGCTGATCGACGAGGCCGAGCGGGCGGTCTGGGAGCAGACCGGCGTGTACACGGTCATCCACATGGACCCGGTGCGCGTGGGCGACCCGCGCATTGATGCCATGCGCGAGACGACGCTCAATGTTCTGGCCAAGATCGACCCCGAGCTGACTATGCACGATTTCCGCGTGGTCGAGGGTGAGCGCCGCATCAACCTGATTTTTGACGTGGTTGCCCCCTTCGGATACAGCGAGGAAAAGAAGGAAGACCTGAAAACACGCATCCAGATCGGCCTGAAGGCGCGCGACAAGCGCTATTGCCCGGTCATCACGATGGAACATAAAATGACGCTGTGATGGGAGCGTGCCCGCAGCGTTCTAAAAGGGGAGTGTGACGGCCATTTGTGCCGCTGCACTCCCTTTTTCCGCACTTTCGTTCGGCTGGAAATCGCTGGAACCCGGTAAAAAGTTCATGTTTTCGCATAGAAATTCCATGAAAAATATGCTATACTACTGTCAATTAGAAGCGGCGGGTGCGCGTTGGGCGCAGCCTGTCAGAGCCCCATTACAGGAGGAAAAACCATGCTTTTGATTCAAAACGCACAGGTGTTAGACCCATATACCGGACTGGACGCGCGCCTTGATCTGCTGATCGGTGACGACGGCATCCTGTCCCAGATGGAACCCCATATTGACGCACCGGCAGGCTGTCCGGTGTTTGACGCGGCAGGAAAGACGGTCGCACCCGGTCTTGTCGATACCCACGTACACTTCCGCGACCCCGGTCAGACCCAGAAAGAGGACATGATGACCGGTATGCGCGCCGCGGCAGCGGGCGGATTCACCTCGGTTGTGTGCATGGCGAACACCCTGCCGACCTGCGACAACGTGGAGACGCTGCAATACGTGCAGAACAAGGCGCACGAGGCAGGCGGCTACGTCAACGTGCACCAGGCGTGCGCGGTGACCAAGGGACTCAAGGGCGAGGAAATGACCGATTTTGCCGCATTGCTGGCAGCCGGTGCGCCCGGATTCACCGACGACGGCATTAACCTCACCGACATGCACACCTGCCTCAAAGCAATGGAAGAGGCGGTCAAGCATGACACCGTGCTGTCCTTCCACGAGGAAGACAAGTCGCTCGTGCTGTCGCCCGGCGTCAATTACGGTTCCAAGGCAGCCGAGGAACTGGGCGTGCCCGGTGCGCTGCCGTCCTCCGAGGAAGCTATGGTTGCCCGTGATATCGCGCTTGCGCTGCGCACGGGTGCGCGCGTGGTCTTCCAGCATATTTCGAGCGGCCTGTCGGTCGATCTCATCCGTGCCGGTAAGGCAATGGGTGCCAAGATCTACTGCGAGGTCACCCCGCATCACCTGTCGCTGACCGAGGACGCTGTGCTTGAGCATGGCACCTATGCGCGTATGAATCCGCCGCTGCGCAAGGAAGCCGACCGTCAGGCACTCATTCGCGGCTTGCAGGACGGCACGGTTGACCTGATCGCGACCGATCACGCACCGCACACCGCCGAGGAGAAGGCCAAGCCCTTCGCACAGGCGCCGTCGGGCATCACCGGACTGGAAACCGCGTTCTCGGTGTGCAATACCTACCTCGTCAAGACCGGTGCGCTGACCAAAATGCAGCTGCTGGAAAAGATGTCCAAGAACCCGTCCGAGGTCTACCGCTTTGCCGATAAGTCCATCGAGGTCGGCCACCGTGCCGAGCTGTGTGTACTAGACTGGGACTGCGATAGAGTATACACAGAGTATTATTCCAAGGGAATCAACACCCCGTATACTGGTATGGCGCTCAAGGGCGCGCCGGTGTGCACGATCATGGGCGATCGTGTCGTGCGTGCCGCCGATCTGGCGTAAAAACTTTTGGAATTTAAAAGAATCTTAATTGATTTATTGCAGAAAATCCGGTAATATGAATATAGTGACAAAGGAAATGAGGGGAACGATATGGCACAGCAGCAGAATCGAAAAGCACCGGTTCGCAAGACCAAAAAGCAGATTCGCAGACAGCGACAGCTGACCGTCGTCGGCGTAGTTGTCGTCATCTTTTTGATTATTTTCGGCCTGGGCGCAGCCTGGGGACACAGCCTGGGCGGCAAGGTCAAGGCAGAGGATATCGCGACGACCGTGCAGGGTCTGGGTCAGACCGTACAGGTAGACTATGACTACACCAAGGTACTCAGCGAGGAAGACCGCGACGACGCATATTACGGCTGGTCGCAGGCTGCCGATCTGGGTAACTTCACCATCATGTATCAGGGTTCGGTCAAGATCGGCTCGGATACTTCTACCCTGACTGCGGACAAGGTCAAGGTCGACGGCAAGTCGGTCACGATCACCGTGCCTGCCATCAAGATCCTCCAGCATGATATCGCACAGGATTCGGTCAGCTACTACGATTCCGACGAGAAGATCTTCCGTCAGATCGAGCTCGGCCAGTTCGACAGCTTCTACGCCGACCAGCGCTCGGCGGTCGAAAACGAGCTGTATAACACCGATAAGTTCTCCAACGCTGAGACCCGCCTCAAGGACGTCATCGACAAGACCGTCAAGGCGATGGGTAACTTTACGACGGTAACGGTCAACTTCGAGTAAACCGAAAATTTGACAGGACGACCAAACGGACGTGCATAAGCGCGTCCGTTTTTCTGCCTTTTTTGGCAAAAACGGCGGTTTTTCACTTTGCCCTGCGAAATTTTTTGCACCATGCTTGACACCGTCCTGCAAGTGTGATAGGCTAAGTTCAAACGAAATACCGACAAGCGAAGTTTTTAGGAAAAAGCCATGTGCTTACCGAAGGAGTAAAACTCTCAGGTTTCCAGCCTGACCGGCTGGGAAAGGACTATAAACGGATGTGGCTCTGGAGAATCCCAACCATGGGTGCCGAAGGTGCAAGGTGCAGAAAATGCGCTAATCTCTCAGGCAAAAGGACAGAGTGGATTTTTTACTCGGTGTAACCGGTTTGACGTACATTTTTTTTGACATGGATGCACGCAGACGGTGGCATCCGGGATCAGAGCGAACCATCCTCATATTTTTCCGCAAAGACGCGGGAAAACCGAGGAACGGGGCGCTTTTTCTTTTTGCATCGATCAGATGCAGGTTTTCGGCTTGTTTGGGGAACAAAAAGAAAAGGGGTAACAAACAATGGATATGGATCAACTGGCGGTCTTGGTCAGCGACATCAGCGGCTTTGTGTGGAACAATCTGCTCCTGTACCTTCTGGTGCTGACCGGTGTACTGTTCTCCATTCGTACGCGTTTTGTGCAGGTACGCCATCTGGGTACCGGCTTCAAGCGCATGTTCGGCTCGTTCAGCCTGAACGGCAAGAAGGCTGACCACGAGGGCATGAGCTCGTTCCAGGCACTGACCACCGCGATTGCAGCACAGGTTGGTACCGGTAACATCACCGGCTGCGCAACCGCGCTGGCATCGGGCGGCCCGGGTGCCATCTTCTGGATGTGGCTGTCGGCATTCTTCGGCATGTCCACCATCTACGGCGAGGCCGTACTGGCACAGAAGTATAAGACGGTCGGCGAGGACGGTCACGTGACCGGCGGCCCGATCTACTACATCAAGGCACGCTTCAAGGGCGGCTTCGGCACCTTTCTGGCTGGTTTCTTCTCCATCGCGATCATTTTCGCACTGGGCTTTGCCGGCAACATGGTACAGTCCAACTCGATCGGCGATTCCTTCCACAACGCATTCGGCATCAGCCCGCTGATCGTCGGCGTCATCTGCGCAGCGATTGCGGCATTCATCTTCCTCGGCGGCGTCAAGCGTATCGCATCGGTTACCGAGAAGCTGGTTCCGGTTATGGCACTGTTCTACATCCTCGGCTGCACCGTGATTCTGGTCATCAACCACGCAGCACTGATTGAGTCGATCAAGTCCATCTTCATCGGCGCATTTCAGCCGCAGGCGCTGGCAGGCGGTATCGCAGGTGTGACCGTCAAGGAGGCAATGCGCTACGGCGTTGCACGCGGCCTGTTCTCGAATGAGGCTGGTATGGGTTCCACCCCGCACGCACACGCACTGGCAAAGGTTAAGAAGCCGCAGGATCAGGGCATCATCGCAATGGTCGGCGTGTTCATCGATACCTTCATCATCCTGACCCTGACCGCTCTGGTTATCCTGACCTCGGGCGCTCTGTCCACCGGCGCAACCGGTTCGGTTCTGGCACAGACCGCATTCAATCAGGCGTTCGGCCAGTTCGGCAGCGTATTTATTGCAATCTGCATGCTGTTCTTCGCGTTCTCGACCATCATCGGCTGGTATTTCTTCGGTGAGGTCAATGTTAAGGCACTGTTTGGCAAGAAGGCAGTCAAGATTTACGCGGCATTGGTTGTCGTATGTGTTATCCTGGGCTCTAGCCTGAAGGTTGACCTGGTTTGGAACCTGTCCGACCTGTTTAATGGTCTGATGGTATTCCCGAACCTGATTGCACTGATTGCACTGTCGGGCGTGGTTGCGAAGATGTCCCACGAGGATCACTAAAACAAGCACCGCACCCAATATTGAAGCTTTCGCCAGCCTTTCTCGAACCTTGCGGAACGAGAAAAGGCCCCTGTGGGGCGTTTTCCCGCAAGGCTGTGGCCGACTCGTTCGGCCAAGGCCCTAACACGCGGGCACTGTTGCCCTGAGCCGCGCTCCGCAGAGCGCGGAATCCCCTTTTGATTTTCGCTCTGCGAAAATCAACCAAAAAAGAATAAAAAAGCGCGTCCCGCAGGACGCGCAATTCTCTGGAAAGACCACCCGATGGGGTGGTCTTTCCTTTTTTGTTTGTTTTAGTTGAAACCCGGGTCGGACACCGGGTTTCAAAAGAGAGTTTCGGACTCTGCGGAGTCCGACTCAGGGCTCTGCCCTGAGAACCCGCAAACCTTTGAAAAGGTTTGATCCAAACTTCATTTCGCCTGCGGGCGGGATTTATGCGCCGAAGATTTCTTCTTTCAGTCGAATACCGGTCGGGGTAGTTGCCAGACCGCCCTGAGCCGTCTCCTTGAGTGCGCACGGCATGGAATCACCGACTTCACGCATGGCATCAATGACTTCATCCACCGGAATGACGCTCTTGATACCCGCCAGAGCCATTTCTGCCGCAGCGAATGCGCAGGCTACGCCGCCCGCGTTGCGCTTGATGCACGGAACCTCGACCAGACCGGCGATCGGGTCGCAGACCAGACCGAGCTGATTCTTGATGGCGATGGCGCAGGCATGTGCGCACATTTCCGGCGTGCCGCCAGACATCTCGACCATAGCCGCCGCAGCCATAGCCGCTGCGCTGCCGCACTCGGCCTGACAGCCGCCCTGTGCGCCTGCGATGGATGCACGGTCAGCGATCACCATGCCGAATGCACCGGCGGTGAACAGTGCCATAACGGCGGTCTCCTCGGGCATGTCGCGGTCTTCCATCAGCGACAGGATGGTACCGGGCAGAATGCCGCACGAGCCAGCCGTCGGTGCCGCGACGATCTTGCCCATCGCCGCGTTATATTCGGATACCGCAATTGCGCGGGTGAGTGCCTGGGTGAAGAAATTGCCGCACAGGCCGCCGCCCTGAGCGTACTGCTGCATCTTGTAGGCATCGCCGCCGGTCAGACCGCTCGTAGACTTGAGATCTTTGTCGACACCGGCCTGGACAGCCTCCTGCATGACGTGCAGATTGTCCTGCATCTTGCGGAACAGCTCGTCCTTGGGGGTCTCGGTCTGCACGGACTGGTCAGCCAGTACCAGTTCGGAGATCGTGCAGCCCTTTTCCTGTGCCGCATCGACCAGCGACTGAATGGAATGGTATTCAAGCATGGGAAATTTCCTCCTTAAATGGCGCGGACGAGTACAACGCCCGTGATGTGGGGCAGCTCACGCAGCCAGCTGATCATCTTGTCGGATACGTCGCCGTCGACCTCGATGGTCATGACGGCCTCGCCGCCCTTCTGCGGACGGGACAGGCGGAAATTGCCGATGTTCGCGCCCGAGTAGGCCATGGTGTTGGTGACGGCAGCGATGACGCCCGGGGTGTCCTGATGCAGGACAATGAGGGTGTTGTACTGTCCGGTGAACTGGACTTCCAGACCGTTGATATTGGTGACGATGATGTTGCCGCCGCCGATGGACGCGCCGACCACGCGGCAGGTGCCGCCCTTTTCGCCGGTCAGTTCCAGAATTGCGGTGTTGGGATGGGCGCCGGGGATGGAAGTCTGGTAGAATTCGTAGGTCAGTCCCTCCTCGCCAGCGAGCTCGAGCGCGTGGCGCAGACGGGCATCGTAGGTATGCATGTCCAGAATGCCCGCGATAATGGCCTTGTCGGTGCCGTGACCGCGGTAGGTCTGGGCGAACGAGCCGCACAGGCCGATGCGTGCCTTGACCGGACGGTCGCCGAGGATTTTACGGGTGACGCGGCCCAGACGGCACGCACCCGCGGTGTGTGAGCTGGAAGGGCCGATCATAACCGGCCCGATGATATCAAATACTTGCATATTATGCTCCTTTGTGCAAAACAGGTGAATTGCCGGAAGATCTTATGATCTTAGTATATCATACCGACCGGCGGCAAAACAGTGCGGATGCGGTCAAAACGGTGGGAAACACAAAAAAGTGAGGACGGGGCCTCACTTTTTTGCAGCCCGACCGGCTGTTACTTCTTAATCCACTTTTTGTAGATGGTGTCTACAATCACGCCGATGGCGTTGTCGCCCGAGACGTTGCAGGCGGTGCCGAAGGAATCCTGGGTGATGTAGAGTGCAACCATGATGGCGCAGATGGGGCCTTCGGGGTCACCAAGCTCGGTGCCGAAGATCATGTACAGGAAGGGCAGAGCGGTCATGATCGAGCCGCCGGGTGCACCGGGGGATGCGATCATCGCGATGCCCAGAGTCGCGATGAAGGGAACGACGGTCGCCAGGCTAATCGGAATCTGGTTCATCAGGCAGACCGCAGTCGCACAGGCGGTAATGGTAATCATGGAACCTGCCATGTGGATGTTTGCGCACAGCGGCACGACGAAGTTGCGAATCTCAGAGGATACGCCGTCGGCTTCCGCGCACTGGAGGTTAACCGGGATGGTTGCCGCAGAGGACTGGGTGCCGAGTGCGGTGGTGTAGCCGGGGATCTGGTTGCGGATGAGCTTCAAGGGGTTCTTGTGGCTGACGGCACCTGCGATGCAGAACTGAACGGTGATGCAGATGAGGTGCATGATGATAACGACCAGGAATACCTTCCACAGGATGCCCAGGATGACGAAGGTCTTGCCCGAACGGGTCATATCCACGAAGGTACCGCAGATGTAGAGCGGCAGCAGGGGAACGATGGCGACGTGGAGCACCTTGTCGATGATGGCCGAGAAGTCATGGAAACCGTTATAGAGCGAGTTGCCGATCTGCTTGCCGCGCATGGAGGACATGCACAGGCCGAGGATGAAGGCCAGCAGGACGGCGGCGAGGGTGTCCAGAATGGGTTCAATGGCGATGGTCAGATAGGGCGAGAGCGAGTTGCCAGCGGTCTCGGCGATCTGCTCGAGCGCGTCCGCGCTCATAAAGGAGGGGAACAGAGTGCTCGAAACCAGGTAAGAGCACGAGCCCACGATGAGGGTGGAGGCGTAAGCCAGACCGGCGGTGACCAGCAGCAGCTTGCCCGCGCCCTGCGACAGGTCGGCAATACCCATAGTGACGTAGGCCAGGATCATCAGCGGGATGACGAACTTTAAGAACAGGCTGAACAGCGACGAAGCGGTGACGACCAGACGGCAGATGACTTCGGGCACGAACGGCTGGCCGAGCAGGATACCCAAAATGATACCGATGATGAGCTTGGGCACCAGCCCGAGCTTTCTTTTTTGTTTCTCCATAAAAGAAACCCCCATAAATGTTATATTTTCCTGACCGGATAGACACACCAGCCGGATTTAGTATCCATATTATAGCGACTGTACCCAAGGTGCGCAAGATGGGCGGCTGTGTCCGCCTAAGACGGAAAAAATTTCTAAAATCCATGAAAAGCACAAAAGTGGAACGGTAAAGTAACCGAAAAAGCGCACGAAGCGTGTAAAATCCATGTAAAAAATCGAATGAAAAATAGCAGTTTCAACAAAGCATTTTACGTTTGATTGTGCAGTTTAGCTGATAAAATGTGTGGAATTTATGGGTAAATGTGCGAAAAATTCAGTATTTTAGTCAGAAAAAATCCTGATGCGGTAAAAGATGAAGAAACAGGATTCGTGTAACCGCACAGCAGGCGAAAATCCGGGTACAATCATATTGTATATGATTTGCATTTTTGGGCGGATTTACCGCGAAAGACAGAAACAGACCAGCCGTCTGCCGTGGGAAATCGAACGACCGGGAGCACATACCGGATGAGAGCACCCTTGTGCACCTGGCGGCACAAGAGAAGGTCTTGCACAAACTGCCCGAAAATGCAAGTTTGAACGCAGAGAAATTCATTATACTGCACACACCACCAGATCATTTGTTCGAAAACCGTCGTTTCCGATGTTTCCCCGACCCGTCGGCAGCCGGAAAGTATGGGAAGTCGCCTGCGGCTGCAAGGCATTCTGTGTGCCCCTGCAATGCACACGAAATGCCTGCGCGGGCGGGGTGTTTGACAGACACCCCACCGCCATCTTATCGACCTTTCGGCTGTCCGACCGTTGTCAATAGCTACCTCGCTTCACAATCGCCAAAAAAAACGGCAAAGAATTGTACATCTGTCCAAACGCCCAGCCCTGCCCTTGACAATCTTCGCCCGGAGGGCTATATTATTAAGTGCATCGAATCAGACCCCTACTAGATATGGTGCAGATACTTATCCACAACAACAAAAAGTTGTGCACAGATTTATACACAGGCTGCAAACCTGGGAAGGAGATCCCTTTTTACATGATAGCTCAGATCATCAAACGAGACGGCCGTCAGTCGGCCTTTGAACTGGATAAAATTACAAACGCGATCTTTCAGGCCGCGCAGGCCTCGGGTGGTCACGATTACCAGATGGCCGAGACCCTGGCACGCCAGGTCGAGCAAAACCTGGAACAGGCGCTGTCCGGCGAGATTCCGACCGTCGAGCAGATCCAGGACGAGGTGGAGCGTGTTCTGGTCGAAACCGGCCATGCGCGCACGGCAAAGCGGTACATCCTGTACCGTAACGAGCGCACCCGCGTGCGTGAGATGAATACCCGTCTGATGAAAGTTTATGAGGATCTGACTTTCAAGTCCTCGCTCGAGAACAACGTAAAGCGCGAGAACGCCAACATCGACGGCGATACCGCGATGGGTACTATGCTCAAGTACGGCTCGGAGGGCGCGAAGCAGTTCTACGAGATGTTCATTCTCGACCCAGAGCACGCACGCGCACACCGCGAGGGCGACATCCACATCCACGACCTGGATTTCCTCACCCTGACCACCACCTGCTGCCAGATTGACCTGCTCAAGCTGTTCCAGGGCGGTTTTTCGACCGGTCACGGCTTCCTGCGTGAGCCCAATGACATCCGCTCGTACTCTGCACTGGCGTGCATCGCGCTCCAGTCCAACCAGAACGACCAGCACGGCGGTCAGTCCATTCCGAATTTCGATTACTCCATGGCGCCCGGCGTCAAGAAGACCTTCCGCCGCGCGTTCACCGATAACCTGACCAAGGCCATCGAGATTTACCTCGAGCAGGAGGACGGCGAGCTGCTGAGCAAGTCGATCGTGAAGAACGCCGAGCGCGAGACCGGTGAGATTGCGGTCTTTGCCGATGGCAACGGCTTCGACGAGGCGGTCGAGCGTCTGCTGTGCGACCACACCGACGAGCGCACCGCGGCCAAGATCATGCGCTTTACCCGCAAGTACGCGGTCAAGGAAACTCGCCGCAATACCTATCAGGCCATGGAAGCACTGGTGCACAACCTCAATACCATGCACTCGCGTGCAGGCGCACAGGTGCCGTTTACTTCGCTCAACTACGGTACCGACACCTCGCCCGAAGGCCGTCTGGTCATGGAATGCCTGATGAAGGCAACCGAGGCAGGCCTGGGCAACGGCGAGACCTCGATCTTCCCGATTCACATTTTCAAGGTCAAGGAGGGCGTCAACTACAACCCCGGCGAGCCCAACTACGACCTGTTTAAGCTGGCCATGCGCGTATCGGCAAAGCGCATGTTCCCGAACTTCTCGTTCCTCGACGCACCGTTCAATGCGCAGTACTATAAGCCCGGCCACCCCGAGACCGAGGCAACTTACATGGGCTGCCGTACCCGCGTCGTGGGCAACGTGTTCGACCCGACCCGCGAGATCGTAAACGGCCGCGGCAACCTGAGCTTTACGTCCATCAACCTGCCGCGCATTGCGATTTTGAGCAAGGGCGATATCGATTGGTTCTTTGAGGACCTCGACCGCAAGATCGACCTTGTCATCGACCAGCTGCTTGCCCGTCTGCGCATCCAGAGCCAGAAGAAGGTCAGAAACTATCCCTTCCTCATGGGTCAGGGCGTGTGGATTGACTCGGAGAAGCTCGGCCCGGACGACAGCGTGGGCGAAGTGCTGGGGCACGGCAGCCTGACCTGCGGCTTTATCGGCCTTGCAGAGACGCTCAAGGCGCTCATCGGTGTACACCACGGCGAGAGCGACGAGGCACAGGAACTCGGTCTCAAGATCGTATCGCACATGCGTGAGCGCATGGATCAGGCGGCACAGCAGTACCACCTGAACTTCACTTTGATTGCAACCCCGGCAGAGGGTCTGTCCGGCCGCTTCGTGCGCATGGATCGTGCGCGCTTTGGCGAGATTCCGGGCGTAACCGACCGCGAATACTATACCAACTCGTTCCACGTACCGGTATATTATCCGATTTCTGCCTTTGAGAAGATTCGCCGCGAGGCACCGTACCACGCGCTGACCAACGGCGGACATATCAGCTACATCGAGCTCGACGGCGACCCGACCCAGAACCTCGAGGCGTTTGAGACGGTAGTCCGCGCCATGAAGGAAGCAGGCATGGGCTACGGCGCCATCAACCACCCCATCGACCGCGACCCCATCTGCGGCTATACCGGCATCATCGGTGATGTCTGCCCGCGCTGCGGCCGCCGTGAGGGCGAGGGCGTACCGCTCGAGAAGCTGCAGAAGCTTGGCATGTACAAGCACCTCAACTGGTCTACCCTGGGCTATCCGGGCGACCCGAACGAGGAACACGACCGTACTGTAAACCCGCTCTGATTTTGATATCAGGTTTGAACATAGGAGGAAGAATGATGACTAAGGAATTCAACGTAACCGAAGTAAATGGCGTCCCGGTTGTTGGCGAGGGTGTTGGCTTTGAGCGCATCCGCCGCATCACCGGTTATCTGGTTGGTACCCTCGACCGCTTCAACAACGGCAAGCGCGCAGAGGAGCATGACCGCGTAAAGCATGGCGTATCCTGCTGCTCGTTAAGCGATAACACCCGTTCGGCATAAGCATCATGGGGAAAACACTGCGCATAGCGGGTACGATCGGTGAGTCCATCGTGGACGGCCCCGGCTTCCGCTATGTCATCTTCACACAGGGCTGTCCGCACCATTGCCCCGGCTGCCATAACCCGGAAACACACGATTTTTCGGGCGGTACCGACATCGACAGCGATGAGCTGGTCGCGGATATCCTCAAAAATCCGCTGCTGACCGGCGTAACCTTCTCGGGCGGTGAACCGTTCTGCCAGGCAGAAGGCCTGTGCGCGGTTGCGGATGGTTTAAACGGTAAAAAACCGCTCATGGCCTATACCGGCTATACCTTCGAACAGCTGATGGAATTGCCCGACCCGTGGGTGAGGAAATTGCTGGAAAAGCTGACATTGCTCGTCGATGGTAGGTTTGTGGAGGAAGAGAAGGGCTTGGAGCTTCGCTTCCGCGGCAGCGCAAACCAGCGCGTGCTGGATGTCCAGACATCCTTGAAAACCGGACAGGCAACTTGGATGGAAGAATACCGTTAAACCAGCACCGCACCCATAATGAAGCTTTCGCCAGCCTTTCTCGAAAGGCTGCGGGTTCTCAGGGCAGAGCCCTGAGCCGCATCCCGCAGGATGCGGAATCCCCTTTTTGATTTTCGCTTTTGCGAAAATCAACCAAAAAATAAAAAAGAAGCGCTGTCCGCAGACAGCGCAAACCCCGGCGCGCTAAGCGCGCTCATGGAAACCGTTCCCTAGGGAACGGTTTCTTTTTTTTATCCCTGCTTCTCCGCATCTGCACGATATTCGAGCAGCTCGGACACTTCACAGTCAAGCACATAGCAGATACGGGCGAGGATGTCGAGGTCGAGTTTTTCGACCTTGCCCCGATACCATCTATCGACAACCGCAAAATTCACATGAATTGCGCTGGCAAGTTGATTTCTATTCATCCCGCGCGATTCCAGCATCTCGCGCAAATGCAGCACAACAGTGCCGTAAGATTGTGTTACTATAATAGAACGTTCAGCCATATTATCACCTATAGATATCATATCTAGGATATGACTTCTTGACTATTCTATTATAAAGTATTATATTTTATATAGTATATCTCTAGGAGGTAATCACATGGGCAATCAGCCGGACTTTGAACAGATGTATTACACCCTTTTCCGTTCAGTTACGCACGCCGCCACGCTGCTCGAACAGGGCAACGCCGTTCGCGCATACCTCGCTTTGGTTGACGCGCAGCGGACAACAGAAGAGATGTATATTGCTGGGGATGAGGACGTTTGAAAGGGTGTATTGCGGCAGTAGGGGTAAAAAAGAAACCGTTCCCTCGGGAACGGTTTCCATGAGCGCGCTTAGCGCGCCGGGGATTGCGCTGTCTGCGGACAGCGCTTTTTTGTTCTGTTTGGTTGATTTTCGCGAAAGCGAAAATCAAAGAGGGGAGTTTCGCGCTCTGCGGAGCGCGACTCAGGGCTCTGCCCTGAGAACCCGCAGCCTTTCGAGAAAGGCTGGCGAAAGCTTCATTATTGGTGCGGCGATCACTTTTGGAGCCAACTGGGTTTTTCTCTCATTCTAACACCGGCGGCGACGCCGAGTGCAATATACATCGTCACAACCGATGTACCACCGTACGAGAACAGTGGCAGAGTAACGCCGACAACCGGGAACATACCCAGGCACATCAGAATATTCTGAAACGACTGGAACATAAACATACCCGCGATACCGACGGTCATCAGTGCCGAGAACGTCGAACCGGCACGATAGCTGACGTAAAACAGTCTCAAAACCAGTAATGCCAGCAGGATGATGACCAGCATTGCACCGATAAAGCCGAACTCCTCGCCCGCAACCGTATAAATAAAGTCGGACTCGTTAACCGGGACTTTATTATACTGCGTTTGCAGACCCTGCATATAGCCCGAGCCGCTGAACTGTCCTGCACCGATCGCAATTTTACTCTGTGCGGTCTGGTAGTAGTAGTCCTTGTCGCCGTACAGATTGTCGATCGAGGGGTCGAGCAGGACGAGAATACGCGCCAGTCGATAACCGCTCAGGAACTGAAACGCAATCGGGACGGCTGCAAGTCCGAGTACCGCGCCGCCGAAAATCCACTTATAGGAAATACCAGCGGCGAAAATCATCGTAATCGCAATCAGAAGATAGCCCATCGCAACACCTGCGTCGTGCTGGGCGACTACAATCGCGCCAAACGGCAGCATTGCGTGAATACCTAACTGGATGAGTGTCTGCCAGCGGTTGATCTCCTCATAAACCTGCATCAGATGGGCGGCAAAGGTGATGATAAACAGAATCTTACCGATCTCACCCGGCTGAACCGTGATCGGGCCAATTTCGATCCAGCTCTGGTTACCGCTTCGGCTGGAACCCAAAACGAACATGGATAGCTGCATCGCAACGTTGAGCAGCAGCAGCACGCGCCAGTACCGCTTGATAGACTCCAGATCGACCAGAGACATAATGATAAACGCAATGACGCCAATGACGACTGCACCGCCCTGAACGATCAGAAAACGGTCGTGCGAGGCACTGCTCGCGGTCGCGGAGTTGACTAAAACCAGGCTGTAAGCCGAACAGCACAGCGCGATAAACAGTAGATAAAGGTCGGTATTTTTGAAGTAGTGCACGGCCGAACGCAATGGCCTCATGTCAGCATGGCCTCCTTTTCGCAGACGCTGGGGTTTGATATAATTCCATAAAAGGCTGGAATCTATCATACCACAATTTCAGCGGAAAAGCGAGAGAAAATGCGCCGGGATTTCTTTTGGATTGATAAAAAATGTGGTATAATGTCACTAAAGTGTATCCCATAACAAGACGATGGAGGATGAATGGCAATGCTGACAGATATCGAGATCGCGCAGAACTGCAAAATGCAGCCCATCACGGAGGTTGCCGCAAAGGCTGGACTCTCCGCAGATGATCTGGAACTTTACGGCAAGTACAAGGCAAAGCTCGGCCGCGAAACCTGGGAAAAGATCCAGGATAAGCCGGACGGCAAGCTGGTTCTCGTGACCGCAATCAATCCCACCCCGGCAGGCGAGGGCAAGACCACCACGACCGTCGGTCTGGGTCAGGCAATGGCACAGCTCGGACAGAATGCAGTCATCGCACTGCGTGAGCCGTCTCTCGGCCCGGTCTTCGGCATCAAGGGCGGTGCAGCCGGCGGCGGCTATGCACAGGTCGTACCGATGGAGGACATTAACCTCCACTTTACCGGCGACATGCACGCCATCACCGCAGCCAATAACCTGCTCTGTGCAATGCTCGACAACCACCTCCAGCAGGGCAACACGCTGGGCATCGACTCCCGCCGCGTCCTCTTCTCCCGCGTTCTGGATATGAACGACCGCGCACTGCGCAACATCACCATTGGCCTTGGCGGCAAGGTCAACGGCGTACCGCGTGAAGATCACTTTATGATCACGGTCGCATCCGAGGTTATGGCTATTCTGTGCCTGGCAAACGACCTCGCAGACCTTAAAAAGCGTCTGGGCAACATTCTGGTCGCTTACACTTACGCCGGTGAGCCGGTTTACGCACGCGACCTCAAGGCAGACGGCGCAATGGCTGCTCTGCTCAAGGACGCCATCAAGCCCAATCTCGTTCAGACCCTCGAGGGTACGCCCTGCCTGATGCACGGCGGCCCCTTCGCAAACATTGCACACGGCTGCAACAGCGTACAGGCGACCAAGATGGCGCTCAAGCTGGGCGATATCGCCATCACTGAGGCTGGCTTCGGCGCAGACCTCGGCGCGGAGAAGTTCCTCGACATCAAGTGCCGCGCAGCTGGTCTGACGCCGTCCTGTGTCGTTCTGGTCGCAACCGTCCGCGCTCTTAAGTATAACGGCGGCGTGGCAAAGCCCGACCTCAACCAGCCCAACGTCGACGCGCTGGCAAAGGGCATCGTCAACCTGGACGCACACATCGAAAATATCCGCAAGTTCGGCCTGCCGGTTGTTGTTGCAATCAACGCATTCCCGACCGATACCGCCGAGGAAATGGCGTTCATCGAGCAGCACTGTCAGGAAATGGGCGTGCGCGTTGCCTTGTCTGAGGTCTTCGCCAAGGGCGGCGAAGGCGGTAAGGCACTGGCGCAGCAGGTACTTGACGTACTGGCTGAGGGTCAGAGCGATTACCACCCGATCTATGAACTCGATCAGCCCCTGACCGATAAGATTCGCGCTATCGCAACCACCATTTACGGTGCAAAGGATGTCAATATCCTGCCCGCAGCTGCCAAGGAACTGGCAAACATCGAGGCAATGGGCTACGGCAGCCTGCCGATCTGCATGGCAAAGACCCAGTATTCGCTGTCTGATGACGCATCCCTGCTCGGCCGTCCCACCGATTTCACCATCACCGTCCGCACCGCTCGCCTGTCGGCTGGCGCAGGATTCGTGGTCTGTGAGACCGGTGCCATCATGACCATGCCCGGCCTGCCCAAGAAGCCCGCTGCGGAGAATATCGACGTCGAGGAAACCGGTAAAATCACCGGCCTGTTCTAACCGAGCACCGCACCCCGAATGGAAGCTTTCGCTCAAGCCTTTCTCGAAAGGCTTGCGGGTTCTCAGGGCAGAGCCCTGAGACGCGCTCCGCAGAGCGCGGAATCCCCTCTTGAAACCCGGTGTTCGACCCGGGTTTCAACCAAAAACAAAAAATAATCGCTGTCCGCAGCCCGTAGGCCACTATCTGCATTCCCGCGCTGTGCGCGGATAAAATGAGTAGACAGCGAAATTTCCCCAGCGCGTCAAACGCGCTCATAAGACCCGACCGCAAGGCTCGGGTCTTTTTCTTTTATTTACCTGATCCCCACCCCAAAACAAAAGAGAGACCGCACTCGCAGCCTCTCTCAAAAAACCTGAATCTTCACGCCCAAACGACTCCATCCTCCAATTCCTTCCAGCGCACATGCCATTCCTGCACAAACGACTCGCTCGTATACTGCGACGTGCGGCTGGTGGTCAACACCCGCGGCGTAATGCAGACCTCGACCGGGAGCAGAGACTCTTCGGTGTCCACAGCCGGTACATCCTCCTGTAAATCTTCCTCCTGCTCGGCATCGGGATAGCGAATGGTGAGCGGATGACCGGGGGTGATATCAAAATTCACCGACGGACTGTATAAAACCTGCGCCGGATCGCTCGACAGCGAGACCGCGCAGCGAAATCCCTGCGAAATTGGATCGTAAAGCAGCAAAATCCGAACCCCATCTTCTTCCTGTAAGACAATCGCCTGCTCTCCGGGCGAAATGTAGGGCGGAGTGGGGATGGCGGCGGGCGGACGCTGCGCATAGGCACCGGTCAGAACGACCAGGAACAGCGTGCAAAACAGCAGTACAGTCAGCGCGGTTCGGCGGGAGGCAATGTAATCGGGCCATAAACGCATTGCGCTCACCTCCTGACGGCTTTATTTTCCATCCTCTTTCTAACTTTATGATATCATATATAACCGCACAGGACAAATGGAAAGTACAAAAAGAGATGGGAAATACACGAAAAAAATAAAGCATTTTTTGTTGCATCCTGATGAAAAGTCACAGGACGGGAACAAATTTCGGCAATGTGCTGGAATATCCGTCGGAAATTTGCTATACTGTACAAAAAGACAGGAGGGATGCGAATGGAGCGCAAAGCAGTACGAATTGTGATGTGTATTGCCGCGATTTTGACCGCTGTGATTACCCTTTTGGGAAAAGGCATGGATGGTGTTTTTCTGCCGCGCACACTTACCGCAGAACAGGCTCTGCGCGAGTGCAGCGGACTCATAATCAGCCAGACCGAACGGGACATGATCGACCAAGTCTGGGCCGATCAGCTGGATTATCCCGCCTATGAACGACGCGAACTCGACCATAAGACTTGCGAGGCGCTGGGCGTGCCCGGCGGGGACGCTTTCGCACAGATCGCACCCGGAGAAAACGGCCCTGCGTCCGATTTTCTGTATATTGACTGCTGGACGACGAGCGGCGGACGGATTGTGTATGAAGTGTCCAACGAATTCTATAACAAGACCGTGGAACCTTCTGGTCGAAGCGTCCTTTATCTCAATCAAAACAACACCACTTACGAAAAGTATACAAGCCAGGTTTTATGGCCTTGGTCGGATTTTTAAAAGAAAAAGGACTGCATTTGCAGTCCTTTTTGATTATTCCTGTACCGGAGTCAGCACAAAATCACCAACCGTCACCGAGGCAACCTGTGCCAGCTCGACCGGTTCATCGGTCGACCACTCCATGAAATATTGTGCCTGTCCGTCTGCGGCGGAATCGGTCAGGCTCCAACCGTTACCGCTGCAAGTGATAACCTCACCGTTTTGATACTGGATGCTGACCGTTGTACCGCCGTAGGCGTAGGTCTGATCTTCCGGAACGGTCAGAAGGACATGAAACGCGGTCAGTTCCGCGCTGGTCAGCTTGCAGCCTGCCGGGATTTGCAGCGGAATCTGCTCACTGACCGTGAAGGTGACCGGTATCGTCCAGTCGCCATACAAGACCGGGTCGGTGTAATAGGTCAGACGGAAGGACAGGTCATCGGTGGCCGAGGCATCGGGAATGCGTGCGCCGTGCAGAATGTAGTCTATGGCATGACCATCGTCGAAAATAATGTTGGATACGTAAGAATCCGGGTACGCGAGCGGCGAATCGGTCGAAATATCGCTGTTCAGCTTGCCAGCCGTGCAGTCCGAAAGTGCCAGACGCACGTGGTAGTCGTCGCCCAGCCGACCGGCTGCCGTGACCGTGACACCCTCCGCGACGGGTTCGGACATGACCGCCTGCGGAACCTCAGCCGGCTCATCCGTCCACGACAGGCTGAGGTCGAGCGGCTGATCTATGGTCTCGGTCTGGGCGATGGTCTCAGATGCGGTGCTTGGGGGCAGGGTGAAGGTCAGTTCGTGCGCTTTGGGCAGGATGGTACCCAAGGTCAGCGTGTAGGTGTGCTGTGAACCCGGCTGCGCACCACTCATCTGCAAGCCGCTGCCGCGCAGGCAAAAAACAGCAGTCTGCGTCTGGTCATCGTAAGAGACCAGGTTGTTCAGGTCAAGCACGCCGGCACGGCTCAGCTTCGTATCGCTCTCGGCATCCAGATTCCAAGAGCTCAGATGACTGTCCGCGCTCAGACGGTTTTTGCCCTGCGTATCGCGCACGGCGACATATACCGTCGCGCCGTAGGAATCACTGTACGCGCCGACGACCGAAACCTCAATGCCGTCGCGCTCCACTACCGTTGCAACTGGGGATTGGATGGCTGGGGCAAACGACCCAGCATGACTGCGCATTTGATCGACTACCGACAGCCCAATCGCACCGGCGGACAGCACAAGCACAGCGCACAAGCCCATGGCAATCACGGCGCGGCGGGTCAGACGGCGGGGCGCACGGCGCTCGTGCAGCCGCTGGCGTACCGCCTGCTCCATCCGGGGTTCAAATACGACCGATTCCATGATTCGGTCTAACTGCTCGCTCATTTTCTCATGGTTCGTCATAATACCACTCCTTTAACATCGACCGCAGTTTTTCCCGTGCCCGGAATAACCGGGTGCTGACGGTCGCGGACGGGATGGACAGGATTTCCGAGATTTCGTTTACCGAAAATCCCTGATAATAGTAGAGCAAAATCACCGCACGGTGCGCCTGCGACAGGGACAGCACTGCCCGCAAGAGCGTGTCGTCGACGTCTGGAATCTGTGTCGTGAGCTGGTCGAGCAGTTCGGCCGAAGCACGCCGGGTGTGCCAGGGCGTGCGCAGGTAATTTTTACAGATATTGATGGCGATGCGCGTTAAAAAGGTCTTTTCGCTGCATTCCTGACGAAAATCGGCACGCCAAGCCCGGACAAAGGTCTCCTGCACGGCATCTTCGGCTAACATGCGGTCTTTGAGATACAGTGTGCACAGGCGCAGAAGCTGGGTGCCGTAGGTCTGCATCATCCGTGTCAGTTCGGCTTGATTTTCCATACCCTTCCCCCTTTCTGCCTATTAGACACATCAAAACGGGCGCACATTCCCGCAAAATAAAAAAATTTCAGACAACAAAAGACCGCCGGGCGGCGGTCTCTCTTTTATGTATCACTTTCGTACCAGTAAAACGTCTCTTCTTCGGGATAATACAGCCCGATGGAAAGATTTGCCCACGGTATACTGCCCGGGCCGTGCGCGTCTAGCATCCAATAGGCAGTTTCCGGGTCGGGAATCTCTGCATCGGTCGAGAACAGAACCAGATTCTCCACGGTCACTTCGTTTTCCGTACGGATCTCGATGGTGGATTCAAACGGCGGCGCGCAAAAGTCGTCAAATACCGACGGATCGGTCACGTCAAAGCGGATCAGCGTATCGCCATCGCCGTGAAAGCCGCCATGCGTCTCGACAAGCCAATCATCATATACAATGCCGGATACCACCTCGGGCGCGTATTGTTCTACCCGATGGATGGCCGAGCGGCTGTTTTGTGTCAGATTTGCGGTCACCGCTGCACAAATGAGCGACACCGCGAACATCAGCATCATGCGTTTATGTATGGATTTCATCGCTGGGTCCCTCCTGTCATCTGGATATCAATTCCATCATAGCACGCGGCCAGAGTGAACGCAATGCCCAGTGGGACAAGATTGGGGTTTGTCAATTTCCGGCCTGTGTGGTATGATAAAATATAAGTTATCATCGAAAGGATACGAGGTTCTTTTATGCAGATCATCACCCATTCCCCCGAGCAGACCGAGCAGGCTGGCGCAGATTTTGCCAAGACGCTCCGACCGGGCGACGTGGTCACGCTGGACGGCGATCTGGGCGCGGGTAAGACGGCGTTTGCGCGCGGGGTGCTGCGCGGTCTGGGCTATCCGGGCCGGGTCACCAGTCCGACCTTCGCCATCGCAAACGAATACAGCGCACCGGACGGCACGGTCGTGCACTTCGACCTGTACCGTATCCTGGACGAGGAAGCCCTGTTTGAGCTGGGCTTTGAGGAATACCTGGACGGTACGCGCATTTTGCTCATTGAGTGGAGCGAAAATGCGGGCGGACTGCTGCCCGCGCACCATAAGTCGGTGCGCTTGACCTACGGCGAGCAGCCCGACGACCGTTTGCTTGAAATCGAGGAAATCCATGAAACTACTGAGCTTTGAGTCATCGGCGGTGTCTGCTGCCGTGTGCCTGACCGACGGCGAGAAGGTCGTCGCGTCGGCTTTTCAAAATTGCGGCCTGACCCACAGCCGCACGCTGCTGCCCATGGCCGAGCAGCTGCTTTCTAATGTAGGTTTGACCCCGAAGGAGCTGGACGGCTTCGCCGTTGCATCCGGCCCGGGTTCGTTCACCGGCATTCGCATCGGTGTGGCGACGGTCAAGGGTCTTGCGATGGGCACCGGCCTGCCCTGCGTGGGCGTGTCCACGCTCGAGGCGATGGCCTGGAACCTGACCGGTATGACCGGTACGGTGTCGTGTGTGATGGACGCGCGCGCTGGACAGGTGTATAACGCCAGATTCCGTTTAAATGGCGTCGGCGCACCCGAACGCCTGACGCCCGACCGCGCCCTGACCATCCAGGCACTGGGCGAGGAAATTGGACAAGATGGTGAAATTCTGGTTGGAGATGGCGCGTATTTGTGCTATACTAAACTTACCGAAATTTGTCCCCATCTGGTGCTCGCACCCACGCACCTCATTTATCCCGGTGCGTACGGCGTGGCGATGGCAGCGCTGCAAGCCTTCCGCGACGGAAAGGCAGTCGACGCGCAAAGGCTCGACGCAGTCTACCTGCGCAAGCCGCAGGCCGAACAGATGCGGGATCGAAAATTGAACGGAGGTACAAACAAATGACCATTGCAATTGGTAACGACCACGCAGGTTATGCCCTCAAGGTCAAGCTTATGGAAATGCTCAAGGACAAGTACGAGTTCACCGACTACGGCTGCTACTCGACTGAGCGTTACGATTACCCGGATGCCGCTGAGGCGGTTGCAAACGCAATCGTTGCAGGCAAGCACGAGCGCGGTATTCTGATCTGCGGTTCGGGCATCGGTATTTCGATCGCGGCAAACAAGGTTCCCGGCATCCGTGCCGCAGCCTGCCAGTCGCATTTCGCTGCAAAGTACTGCCGTCTGCACAACGACGCAAACATTCTGTGCCTGGGCGAGCGCATCACCGGACCTGGTGAAGCGGCAGAGATGGTTGAGGTCTGGCTCGAGGGCGAGCTGGAAGGCGGCCGTCATCTGGGTCGCATCGAGAAAATCCACGCGATCGAGGCCAAGCACAGCAAGTAATACAACCCCGGATAAATTAAAGGAGTTAAGAACGTATGGCACAGATTCATGTTATGGATCACCCGCTGATCCTGCATAAGCTCAGCCTGATGCGCGACCGCCAGACCGGCGTTAAGGAATTCCGCGAGGCGACCCGCGAGATCGCAATGCTCATGTGCTATGAGGCGACCCGCGATCTGCCGCTCAAGGAGATCAACATCGAGACCCCGCTGGCACACGCAAAGGCACGCGTGATCTCGGGTAAGAAGATCGCATTTGTGCCCATCCTGCGTGCAGGTCTGGGTATGATCGACGGCATGCTCGAGCTGATCCCGGCAGCAAAGGTCGGCCACCTCGGCCTGTATCGTGATCCCGATACCCTCAAGCCGGTCGAGTATTACGCAAAACTGCCGGTCGATATCGCAGAGCGTGATGTCATCGTCATCGATCCCATGGTCGCAACCGGCGGCTCTGCGGCAGAGGCGATTTCCGCACTGAAGAAGCGTGGTGTTAAGCACATTAAGCTCATGTGCCTGCTGTCCACCCAGGAAGGTCTGGACGTTGTACAGAAGGAACACCCCGATGTCGAAATCTTTACCGCAGCAATCGATCCCGAACTCAATGAGCACGGCTACATCGTACCCGGTCTCGGCGACGCGGGCGACCGCATTTTCGGCACCAAGTAAACCGGACAAGTCAACAAAAGCGCTGCGGGGACGCGGCGCTTTTTTGATGGTAAAATGTAAACAAATTGTGAAAAGGAGAGATCCAAACATGAAACTGAAGAGACTGTTTGCCGCAGTACTTGCGGCTGTGAGCATGCTCACGATGGGAATGATGCTCAGCGGCTGCGGCGGCTCGGGCGATAGCAAGGAAGATGCCGCGTCGGCAAGCTACACCACACAGGACGAAGCCGTACAGGCAGCGACCAAGGAAAGTCAGGAAGTCGTCAAGCAGATCGAAGCCCGTGAGGGCAAGGTCGTTGTCATCTGGGCGAATACCGCCGAGGATGCCAGCGTACCGTTCACGCTGGGACTGGTCGAGAAGGACGGCGACAGCTGGAAGGTGACCAACACCGCGAGCGTGACCATGACCGATAAGTTCAGCGGCAAGGGTTCGTACCCGGTCAATGACCCCATGATCACTTACGACGTCACCCCGGAGATCGACGATCCGGTTGCAGGCAACCACGCAAACCATGAGCAGGCGAACGACTGGTGCATCCATTGGACGCTGGTACCCGAGCTGCCGGCATGAGTGGATTCCCGTACAGCGACGATAACAAACGATACTATACTTATGCTTACTTTTTAAAGCACCGAAAAGGCGGACGCGTGGTGCGCGTGCCGCTCGACGGTGGGTTTACCTGTCCCAACCGGGACGGTAAACTGGGCATAGGTGGATGCGCCTTTTGTTCGGGGCGCGGCAGCGGCGACCAGATCGCCGCTTTGCCGTCTTTGGAGGAACAATATCGCGCGGGGATCGAGAAAGTGCAGGGAAAGTGGAAGGATGCACGGTATCAGCCGTATTTTCAGGCATTTTCCGGCACATACGCACCGGTTGAGACACTGCGGGAGCAGTACGACTGCGCACTTGCCCTGCCGGGCGCGGCAGGACTGGTCATCGGTACCCGCGCCGACTGCATCGACGAGCGGACAGCCGATTTGCTGGCAGAATATGCCGAGAAAACCGACTTGACCGTCGAACTTGGCCTGCAAACCGTCCATGACCGTACCTTGCAGGCTATGAACCGCTGTGAGACCTTTGACCAGTTTTGTAAAGGTTATGACAGACTCAAAAAGCGCGGAATCTGCACTTGGGTACACCTCATCAACGGCTTGCCCGGGGAATCCCTCGACGATATGCGCGAAAGTGCACATGTGATCGGACACATGTACCCGAATGGTGTCAAAATCCACGCTTTGCACGTTTTGAAAGGCACAAGATTGGCACAAATGGACTTTCCCTTGCTCACACGGGAGGAATATGTCGCGGTGACTTGCGACCAGTTGGAACGTTTGCCTATGACGACCGTGATCGGCCGATTGACCGGCGATGGCCCCGCACAGGACGTGCTTGGCCCGATGTGGACCAAACGTAAACGTGACGTGCTCAACGCAATCGATCAGGAACTTACGAGACGGGATAGTTGGCAGGGCAAAAAGTTCGAGTGACGCACCCCAAATTGAAGCTTTCGCTCAAGCCTTTCTCGAAAGGCTTGCGGGTTCTCAGGGCAGAGCCCTGAGCCGTGTCCCGCAGGACACGGAATCCCCTTTTGATTTTCGCTTTTGCGAAAATCAACCAAAAAATAAGAAAAAAGCGCCGTCCGCAGACGGCGCAATGCTTCGCGCACAAAGTGCGCTCATTAGGAAAGATCGTCCCAAAGGACGGTCTTTCCTTTTTTTGTTTGTTTTGATTGATTCCCGGGTCGGACACCGGGAATCAAAGGGGTTTTTCGAGCCTGCGGGCTCGACCAGGTTCCACCTGGACGGGCTCAAGGGACTCGTCCCTTGAGAATCCCGAGCTGGGGTGCGGTGCTTTATTTTTCCGTGTTCAAAACATCTTCCGCAGCTGCAAAGAAGTCATCTGCCGTCCAATCGCCATCATTCGCGTTAATCGAATAATGCAGATCATCTTCATCCCAATCAACCACATGATAAACACCGTCTTCACGGGTATCCGAACCGTAAGAGATAAACATTTCTCCGCGATCAGCTGCAGCCTGCTCTTCCGCGGTCGGCTTTGCGTCCTTCGTAGGCGGCAGAGTAATGGTCGGGATCTCGCGATAGGTCATGGTGATGCCATCTACCTCACGGGTATCCACGATGGTCTTGTCACTCACGCCCTCATCGCTGTCGTATTCGCTCTTGATGACCGTCATAAACGGCTGGGTCGCGCCGTCGCGATAGGATGCGTAGAACTCCTGATAGCTGTAAACAGTGTTGCCGTCGGCATCGATGGCATCAACCGGCTGCGCAACCATGTTGTCAAACGAAGCACCGTTCAGCGTCTCGGGCAGACGGACGGTGAAACCGGCATCCTTTTCGACCTTGGCCTCGTCATCCAGCGAAGTGGACATCTGATTGAGGTTCATGCTGGATGCCAAACCGACGATCGGACCGGCTGCGAATGCACCGCCAATCAGAACACAGACCATCGCAGCGGCCACAACGGCAAAGCGCATACGGCGCGGACGGGACTTGGTACGCTCAATCTGTACGGCGTTCATGACGCGTGCGCGCATTCTGGGGTCAGGCTGAACGTCCTGTGCGATTTCCTTCATCGAATCGTGCATATATTCATCAAATTTCATCGAACTCAACCTCCAAAGATTCTTTTAAGTGTTGACGTGCGTGATAGAGACGGGATTTGACCGTACCTTCAAAACAGCCCATTGCCTGCGCGATCTCGCGTACCGACATGTCGTTGTAGTAGTAGAGCACAGCGGTGGTGCGCTGCTTGGGTTCGAGCGACTGAAGCGCCCGTGCGACCGCACGCGCACGATCGGCACGCAGAAGCGGTGCGGATGCGTCCTCGTCGGTGGGTTCCTGACTGTCGTACAGGTTCTCGACCGGCAGTTCGCGGCGGTGCTTCTGGCAGGTGTGCCATGCGGTGCGGGTCAGGATGCGGAACAGCCACGCCTTGACCCGGGTGGGATCGTGCAGCTGGTGCATGGACTCGTAGCACTTGACAAAGGTATCCTGTACCACGTCCTCGGCATCCGTCCGGTTTCCGCAGATGAGGTAAGCCGCGCGCAGCGCCTCGGTCTGGTAGGTTTCGAACAGGGTGTCGAAGTCGGGCACGATCGCGGGAAGCCCTTCGGCGGGTATACTGTAAGCCATGGGGCTTTTCACTCCTTTCTTGCTTATTCTGCATAATAGAGCCGCAGAAAGCAAGGTCGGTTCAAGAGAAATCAAAAAATTTTTCTCACACACGGAT
This sequence comes from Butyricicoccus pullicaecorum, assembly GCF_002160355.1. Classification (NCBI taxonomy): domain Bacteria; kingdom Bacillati; phylum Bacillota; class Clostridia; order Eubacteriales; family Butyricicoccaceae; genus Butyricicoccus; species Butyricicoccus pullicaecorum. Next base: position 83,843 of record NZ_NFKK01000006.1, on the reverse strand, counting down.
GAAAAAAAGCGCCGTCCCGAAGGACAGCGCTTTTAGATTGATGCACGGGAAAGGATCGATTACTGCGGAACCTTGACGTAAACGCCACCGTTGCGGCAGGACTCGGTAGCAGCCTGAGCCATGTAAACCGGGCGCAGACCGTCGATTGCACCAACGACAACCGGCTTGTCGTTAACAACCGAGTCAACGAAGTACTTGACCTGCTCGATGAACGCCTGGTTGTAGCGCTCGAGGAAGAACCACAGGGGCTTCTCGGAGTGCGCACCGTCAACGGTCATGATGGTAGCGGTGTTGAGCAGATCGTTGCCGTCGGAAGCCATACCCTTGGAGCCGAATACCTCGACGCGCTGGTCGTAGCCGTAAACAGCCTGACGGGAGTTGTTGATGACAGCGATGCAGCCGTTAGCCATCTTCATGGTAACAACAGCGGTGTCAACGTCCGGGATGCCGGACTCTTCCTGCAGCTTGGGGTTAACCAGGCAGGAACCAACAGCGGAGATCTCAACAGCCTCAGAACCGGTTACGTAGCGAACCATGTCGAAGTCGTGGATCATCATATCGTAGAAGATACCGCCGGAAACAGCAACGTAGGAAGCCGGGGGCGGCTCGGGGTCACGGGAAGAAACGATAACGATGTGGGGATCGCCGATCTTGCCGGACTTAACAGCGTCAGCAACAGCCTTATGGTTGTGGTCGAAGCGGCGGTTGAAGCCAACCTGGAACTTAACGCCCTTTTCCTCAACAGCAGCCATAACAGCCTTGATCTTGTCTACATCGTAGTCAACCGGCTTCTCGCAGAAAACGTGCTTGCCAGCGTTGACAGCAGCCAGGGAGATGACAGAGTGAGTGTCGGTGGAGGAGCAAACGAACACAGCGTCTACGTCCTTGTTGTTGATGACGTCCATGTAGTCAGCGGAAACGTTGGTGATGCCGCGAGCAGCACACCAGTCACGTGCGCCGGACTTGTCGATCATGGGGTCAGCAACAGCGATAACCTCAACGCCCGGAACAGCACCCATCAGGTTGTCGATGTGCAATTTGCCGATTCGGCCGCAGCCGACGACGCCAATGCGTAAATTTGCCATAATACATATCTCCTTTACACTTGTTCGAACGGGTTTGCACCCGAAATAAGAACAATTTAACGTACTGGATATATTATAAAACATGCATGGACGAGCGGCAAGTACGCATGGCTAATTTTAGCGATATGTATAAATGACAGCAATTCTTTTATGTATTTTGCGCAATTTTATGACGGTGATTGTGAGGGGAGTCGGTGTGCATTGTTCAAAACGTAAAAATCGATTGGGCATACTTGTGTGGGCGGGCACGCCGTGATAGGATGGTAACAGATGGAACACCGGCAAAGCAGGAGGAATGCCCATGAAAATCACATCGCAGATGATTGCCGACAAGTGCGGTGTATCGCGCGGCACGGTCGACCGCGTGGTCAATGGCCGTGCAAATGTTGCGCCCGAGGTGCGCGCGCGTGTGCAGCAGGCGATTGATGAACTGGGCTACCGCACCCCGGCACAGAGACGGCAGGCGCAGCCCGCACGGCATGGCACGACGATCGGGTTTGTGATTCCGGGTTGGGGCGACTATTATACCCGCCAGACGCGGCGGGGCATCCAGGCCGCCTTGCGGCGCATCGGTGACCCTAGCTTCCGGGTGGAAATTCGTGAGCTGACCGGACGGTCGAACCACGAGTATTGCACCTGCATCAACGCGCTGGAAGAGTCCAAAATTGCCGGACTGGTGCTCAACGCAGCCGATACCATGCCCATGGCACAGGAGATCGACCGCCTGACCGCAATGGGTATCCCGGTCGTGACCTGTAATTCCGACGTGCCCGACTCGGCGCGCGTGTGCCACATCGGTCAGGATCTGGTCAAATCCGGCCGCGTGGCCGCCGGACTGCTGGTTCCCATGCTGGCAGGCGGCGACGTGCTGATCGTGTGCGGCAACCGTGAGTTCACCGCCCACCGCCTGCGCGTCGACGGCTTTCTGGAACGTTTGTATGAGCTTGAGGGTGACATCGGTCATGCCCACGTCATCGAGTGTATCGAGCGCTATGACCTGACCTACGACGGCGTACTGCGCGAGGTGCGCCGCAATCCGCGCCTGCGCGCCATTTATATGGCGAACGAGAGCGTCAAGGGCTGCATGGATGCTCTGGCGCGTGCGCGCGCGCCCCAGCCCATCCACGTCGTGTGCAACGACCTGACCCCGTACGCCCGGGAGTACCTGGCCGATGGACGGGTGGACTTCATTGTCGATCAGGACTTTTCCGGACAGGCACGGCGCGCGGTCGAGGTGCTCTACGAGCTTCTGGCACGCCGCAGAAAACCAACCGAGACCATCATGCACGTGCGTACCAGTATTATTTCGCGTGAGCTGCTGTAATTTGATGGAAAGGCCGCCGATCGGGGCGGTCTTTTTTGCCTTTCCTACCGCATATAAAAAGAGAGCGCAGAAGTTTTGTGTCTTTTGTGTGAACATGGACACCGTTTCGATTGACGGCGCACAGCGGGTTGGCGTATAATAAAAACGATATCCGACCGACTGGTCGGTCGGGGGATTTTAGCATTCACTTGTGAGGAAAGTGAGAGAGGACGATTTATGAAAAAACAACTTTGCGCGGCAGCGCTGGCCGGTACGATGCTTGTCGGCCCGGCGGCACAGGCAGCGTGGGCAGATAGTCAGATTCCGGCATGGCTCGACCCGAATGCGGGTGCGGTGACCGTGCCCACCGGCCAGACCGCGCAGACGACCACAGGGTCTGTATCCGGCAACCAGATCCCGTCCTGGCTGGACCCGAACGCGAGTGCCGTCACCACGCCGACCGCACCGACGACCACGACGACCACCACACCGAACAGCTCGACCACAAACGACTATTACCATATTCCGGGCACCGGTCAGGCACCGGGCACGCCGGGTACCGTGACCACCAACACAGGCGACGTTTACCCGACCTACTGGCTGGGCTTTTCGGCCGAGGAGGCGACCTATTACCTCCAGCAGCAAGACCCTGAGATCGCAAACGCTGAAATGCTGTATTATAATCAGATCGAGGAGCTGGTGCGCAACCAGAACAAGACGGTCTTAGCCAACCGCGAGACGCTGGCGAGCATCGAGGCGGTCGATCTGGACGCGGCCATCGACGACATGGAAGCCGCGATTGACGGCATGGAGCAGGCCATTGCAGGCATGCAGCAGCTGGCAAACAGCGTGTCGTCCTCGCTGACCACGGTCGACCCGACCGTGCAGAACGGTGCGGCAACGGTCACGGTGGGCAGCGCAACCGTTGTTCTGCTGCAAAACAATATTGCCCAGATGCAGACCCAGCTCGCACAGCTGGAATCCCAGCTGGAAGAACTGGAAAACACCGACTATGAACCCTACGAAAAGCAGTTCGAGTCGATCGAAAACCAGCTGGTCATGGCGGCACAGGCGACCTATGCCGGTCTGATGACCATTCAGCAGAACTATATCGTCACCGTCCAGCAGTCCGACCTGACCAACGTGACCTATAACGAGATGCAAACCCGTTTCCAGCTCGGTCAGATCTCGCAGCAGCAGCTCGACCAGGCGCGTCTGGCCAAGACCCAGACCGACAGCGCCATTCAGAGCCTGTACCTGACCCTGCGCAACGCCAAGGAAGACCTGAGCGTCATGCTCGGCCGCGAGCCGTCGCGCAGCTACATGCTGGACACCATTCCGGCTGTCACGCCCGATATGCTGGCGCTTTTAGACCTGGACGCCGACATGGAGCGCGGCAAAGAAAAGAGCTATGACATCTACGCCGCAGAGCAGGCAGTTGAGGAGGCCGAAGACCTCGACCGCGACACCGACGGACGCGAGGAGCAGATTCGCGCAGCTGAGTACAAGCTGGAGTCGGCAGAGGACAACTTCGAGCAGAACTTCACCAAGCTGTTCCGCGCGGTTTATGAGAAGAACCGCCTGCTGTCGGTCGCTTACGAGGCGTTTGAATACCAGAATGAGGTCACGCAGACCGAAAAACTCAAGTACGACCTGGGAACCATCTCGCGCAATACCTATATTCAGGCGCAGGTCAATCAGGCGGTCGCAGAGTCCAACGTAAAACTCGCACAGATCGACCTGTTCTCGGCCTACATGCAGTATCAGTGGGCATGCGAGGGCGTTTTGACCACCACAGGAGGAATGTAATACATGAACGCAAGACGATTTACGGCTGGCCTGCTGGCCTGCCTGACCCTGTTTGGCCTGAGCGCCTGCGGCGGTGACAGCGAGCAGGCCGCAGAGACCGCACAGGTCGAGGAGCAGGGTACGGCGGTCGAGACCCAGACGGTCGAGCGCACCGACCTTGCCAATGAGAACATGGTGTCCGGTCAGGTCATCGCGGACTCTGCGGTGTCCATCGTCCCCACCATCGCCGGCACCGTGCAGAGCCTGCCGGTCAAGGCGGGTGATACGGTCAAGGCCGGTCAGCTGCTCTTTCAGATCGATACCAGCCAGATTACCAGCTCTTACGCCTCTTTGCAGGAGAGCTATAACGCCACCCAGCAGCTGACCAACGAGGCTATTCAGAACGCACAGAAGGCGCTGCCCATCGCGCAGAGCGCGGTTACCACAGCGCAGACCAACTACGACAACACCCTGACCCTCTTTAACGTCGGCGCGGCCTCGCAGGTCGAGCTCGATCAGGCCAGAATGCAGCTCGATCAGGCCAATAACCAGCTCGAGCAGGCGCGCTCGGCGGTTTCGCAGGCGCGTGCCAGCCAGAAGGCACAGCTCGCGCAGATCGAGTCGTCGCTCAATCAGATTCGCACGCAGGCGGCTGCCGGTACGGTCACCGCCCCCTGTGACGGTCTGATTACCGCGGTCAATATTGTTGAGGGCGGCATGGCGGCACAGTCCGGCCCGGCCGTGGTCATCGCAGAGGGCGGACGCACCCGCATTTCGGTGCAGGTGTCCGAGAGCCTGCTCGGCCAGCTCAAGGTGGGCGACAGCGCACAGGTGACCGTCTCTGCGGTCTCCGACGAACCGTTTACCGCCACCATCGCGACCATCGCCCCGGCGGCCAACGCCCAGACCGCACTCTATGAAGTGCGCCTGTACACCCCGGCTGACGTGACCTACCCCATCGGCGCGTTCGCCGACGTGACGTTCTACACCAACCGCCGACCGGATGCGGTCACCGTGCCCTCGGATGCCATCCTGACTGACGGCGCCGAACAGTACGTCTTTGTGGTGGAAAACGACACGGCAAAGAAGGTCACGGTACAGACCGGCGTGGTCGGTGACGGCGTGACCGAGATTACCGGCGGTCTGACCGGTGGTGAGACACTGGTAACCAAGGGTCAGAGCTATCTGTCCGACGGCGCAGCCGTCCGCGTGGTTTCCGGGGAGGATACACCATGAATATCGCAGACTTTTGTCTGAAACATAAGGTCACAACCATCATGGCCTATGTGCTGATCGTCGTGTTCGGCATCATGGGCTTTACCTCGCTGCCGCTCGCCCTGATGCCTGATATCGAGCTGCCCATGGCGGTCGTGTACACGACCTACTCGAACGCAGGCCCGCAGGAGGTCGAGAACATGGTCACCAAGACCATCGAGTCGGCGTGCGCGAGCGTGTCGGGTATGGACGAGATTCAGTCGCTCTCGTCCGAGGGCTCGTCCATGGTCATGGTCACCTTTGCCGACGGCACCGATATGGACGAGGCCATGGTCGACCTGCGTGACCGCATTGACCGCGTCAAGGGCTTTTTGCCCGAGGATGCCGACGCGCCCATGACCATGACCATCGATGTCGATGCCATGCCGGTCGTGACCGTCGGTCTCAAGGGCGCAGACCTTGCCGAATTACAGGCCATCGCGGAAGATGACATCCAGCCCGCCCTCGAGCGCATCGACGGCGTGGCTTCGGTCGATATCGCGGGCGGCTACGAAAACGAGATCGCCATTGACACCGATGCCGACCGCTTGGCAGGCTACGGCCTGTCGGTGTCGTACATTGCACAGATGCTGGCGGCTGAGAACGTCGCGCTGCCAGCAGGCGAAGTGCAGTCGGGCGATCAGAGCTTCTCGGTGCGCGCGGACGGTGAATTCAGCTCGGTCAGCGACATTGCAAACACCCTGATTCTGCTGCCGACCGGCGGCACCGTGCGCCTGAGCGAGGTTGCAGACGTCTACGTCGCACCCAAGGAGCAGACCGCCATCGCCAAGATCGGCGGTGAACCCTGTATCACGATCTCGGTCAATAAGCAGTCGGACACCAACACCTTGCAGGTGGCCGAGCGTGCCAAGGAGGCACTGAACGAAGTGACCGCGCTCCAGCCTACGCTGGACTGGTCGCTGCTCATGGACCAGAGTGACATGATTAACATGACCGTCGACTCGGTTGTCCAGAACATCGTCTTTGGCGTGCTGCTCGCAGCCATCGTGCTGTTTGTCTTTCTGCGTGATCTGGGCGCAACCGCGGTCATTTCGGTGTCCATGCCCATCTGTATCATCTCGGTTTTCCTCATCATGCAGGTGTTTGACATCACCATGAACATGATGTCGCTCGGCGGCATCGCCATGGGCGTCGGCATGATCGTGGATAACTCGATCGTCGTACTGGAAAACATCTTTCACTACCGGTCGGACGGCTGTGACCGCTTTGTTTCGTGTGTTGAGGGCACCAAGGAGGTCGCGCTGTCCATCTCGGCATCCACCCTCACAACGGTTGCCGTTTTCCTGCCCATCGGCCTGTCCGGCGGTCTGTCGGGCATGATGTTCCGCGAGTTCTGCATCACCATCTGTTCGCTGCTGCTCGCGTCCCTGCTCATCGCCCTGACACTGGTTCCCGTCCTGTGTTACGCACTGCTCGACCGCGGCGGCAAACACAGAATGCGCATGCCGGATACCGGGCATGATATTGCAGACCGGCCGCTCATGCGCAAGTACAAAGAACTGCTTGCCCACTTTATCACCCACCGCAAGAAAGCGATCATCATTTCGGGTGCCATGATCGTGGCCTTTCTGGGCTCGATCGCCATTGCAGGCGTGGAACTCATGCCGCAGATGGACGAGAGCATGGTAGCGATCGGCGTTGAAATGCCGGTCGGCTCCGACCTTGAGGACGTGTCGGCCATGGCCGACCGCGCCGTAGATATCGCGCTTGAGCAGGTGCCCGAGATCGAGAGCATCTATTACTCGACCGGCGGCGCGTCCATGAGCACAACGTCCACGGCAAACAGTGCGTCCATCACGGTCAATCTGGTCGATAAGAGCGACCGTGACCGCACATCACAGCAGGTTGCCGACGATCTCAGACCGTACATGCAGGATCTGGCAGGTGCCGAGATCTCGGTTGAGGCATCGGGCACGATGGATATGTCGTCCATGACCGGCGACGCCATTTCGGTGACGCTGCGCGGCGACGACTATGATAAACTGTCCCAGACCGCCGAGCAGCTGGCAGGTCAGCTTGCTGCATTGCCGGGTGCCATCGAGGTTTCGTCCTCAGCGTCCGAGCAGGTGCCCGAGGTCGAGATTACGCTTAATCGCGCCAACGCATCGCGGTTCGGACTGACAGCCGCAACCATCGGCCAGGCCGTGCGTGGTGAGCTGTCCGGTCAGACGGCCACCCAGCTCAAGGTCAACGGCGAGGAGATCACGGTCACCGTGCGCGGTGACAGCCGCGCCGAGACCAGCATTGACGCACTCAAGAGCGTCATGATTCCCACCCAGACCGGCGGTTCGGTGCCGCTGTCGCTGGTGGCGAACGTCGATACTGTACTCGCACCCCAGAGCATCAACCGTCTGAACCAGAGCCGTACGGTCACCATCACGGGCGGCGCAGCCGATAACGTGTCGACCGCCGAGATGAGCCAGGCAGTACAGGGCGTTCTGGATACCTTTGAACTGCCCGACGGCATCACCTACGAGACCGGCGGCGAGATGGAAGAGATGATCAACACTTTCACCCAGCTGGCTTATGCGCTGGTCGTCGCACTGGGACTGGTATACTTCGTCCTTGCCAGCCAGTTTGAGTCCTTCGTCATGCCGGTCATCATCATGACCATCCTGCCTATCGGTCTGCTGGGCTCGCTCTTCACCCTGCCGCTGACCGGCAACAAGATTTCCATGGTGGCCTTCATCGGCGTCATCATGCTGGCCGGTACGGTGGTCAACTCGTCCATCGTCCTCATTGACTACATGAACATCCGCCGCAAGCGCGGCGAGGATAAGGACACTGCAATCCTGAACGCCTGCCCGCGCCGTGTGCGTCCGGTTCTGATGACCACGCTCACCACCGTCCTCGGCCTGCTGCCCATGGTATTCTCCAATGGCGAGGGCGCTGAGATGATGCGGCCGATGGCGATTGTTATGATTACCGGTATGGTGGTGTCCACCATCGTAACGCTGCTATTTACCCCGGTTTATTATTCGCTCATTGACAGCCTTATTGAGCATGTCCGGACGCGCAGCGCAGAGCGTCATGCCCGCCGGCTGGCGCGAGATACTAACCAGACAAAGGAGATCTGACATGACCGAGGAGAAAAATGATATCCGCGGCCGTCGTCGGCAGGCGATCTTAGCCGCAGCGGCCGAGGAATTCTGCCGCAACGGCTTTGAACACGCCCGGATGGATGCCATTGCCGTGCGCGCAGGCATCGGAAAATCGACAATCTATGAATACTTTCCCTCCAAAAACGCCCTGCTGACCGCGGTTGGCGAACAGATGGCCGAGCGCGTGTTTGTCGAGCTCTCGGGCATTCTGCACAGCAATATTGCGTTTCGGGATAAGATGATCAGCTACATGCGTTTTCTGACCAGCGTGCTGGCACAGATGGGGCAGAAACTGCTGATTTTGTTCCGGGAAGACAGCTCGATGACCTTTTTCGAGGAGATGTCCCACCAGTATGCCGAACAGCAGTATGAACTGCTCGAGGCCGAGGTGGTGCGCGCACAGCAGGCAGGCGAACTGCGGGCGGATATTGACCCGATCGTCGTCGCTACCCTGCTGGCATCGCTGACTTCGACCATGTTCAAGGCACGCGAGGTACCGCTCGAGTCGCTGGTAGACGTGCTGATGCGGGGGATGGGTGCATGACGATTGGAGCGAATGAACGCGCATGGCTGCGCACCTTCCCGGAAACCGCGCATTGGCGCAAGGTACTGCCCGTGCGGGGCGGCTACGGCAGCGACCGCAAGTACGAGGTCTGGACGCGCAGCGGGGAACACCTGCTGCTGCGCGTAGCCGACGAGCGGGAAACCCGGCGCAAGTACGCCGAGTTTGCCTTTATTCAGCGCTGTCAGGCGCTGGGCTTTCCCATGCCGCGCCCGGTGGACTGTGGCCTGCACGTGGGCAAGGTATACGAACTTTTGACCTGGGTGGAGGGTGAACCGCTGACCCAGGAGCTCATCGGCATGCCCGAGGAGGAACAGTATCGTCTGGGACAGGAGGCAGGCCGCGCGCTTGCCGCCATTCACAGCGTACTGCTCGAGCCGGGTGAGCGCCGCGAGGCCGACGGCGAAGTCGAAGCGCGCAAGCGCATGGTCTTCCGCTATCTGGCCAGCCGTCACCGCATGGCGGGCGACGACGCGACGGTCATGTTTGTGGCAAAACACGTCGCCTATCCCAAGCGACTGGCCGGTCTGCACGGTGATTTTCACATCGGCAACCTGCTGCTCACAGCGGGCGGCAAGCTGGCGGTCATGGACTTCGACCGCCGGCAGGTCGGTGACCGCTGGCAGGATTTTCAGCGTGCGCAGACCTTCTCGGTGCCGCGCTCGACCGCCTTTGTCAACGGGCAGATTCACGCCTATTTCATGGGCGACCCGCCGCAGGAATTCTGGGAGGCCTTCGCCTACGAGGCGGCATACGGTGCCATCCGTCAGATTGTGTGGGCAGAATCGCTGGGCGCGAATGCTATCGAGCAGATGCAGATGAGCTACGCCCGCGCGGCGCGTGACTTCCGCGGCTTTACGCCCTGTGAGCCGCCGCGATGGTACGTGCCTGCACGGTAAAAGAGCGAATTTACGCAAAAGAAAAAGCCGAATCCAACCGGATTCGGCTTTTTGCGTCTTAAAAACAGATTTACTTGACCTCGGGCAGGTCGAGCTTGTCCAGATCGACCTTGATCGGGCCGCAGCCTGCGCACTTGGAACAGTCGTGCATGCAGGCCATCGGGTCGTCGGGGTCTTCCTCGCGGCACATGCGCAGCACGGTGTCGTCGCCCTGCTTTTCGCCGACCAGGAACTTGGCAGCGGCTTCCTCTGCCGAGCCGGTGACACCGGGGACGAGCAGAACGCCCAGCATTTCCAGCGCGTTGCGCGATGCGATGCCCAGCTGGCCGCAGATGAGCACGTCAACGGCGTAGTGGCCGACAAAGCTGAGCAGACGGATGTGACCCTCACCCGGGCAGTCAACCAGCTCCTTGGCGGTGGGCTGACCGTTTTCCGCGGTGACGATCAAAAACTGCTGACAGACGCCGAGATCGGAAGCGACCACGCCGTCCGCGTAAGCGATGGCAATTTTCATAACGGATATCCTTTCTGCATGGAAAACCTGAAATTAGAGCAGCTTTTCCAGCATAGCGGTTGCGCCCTGGAGCGACTCGGGCAGCTTGGCATCCTCGATGCAGCCAGCGTCGACTGCCTCAGCCAGCTTGGGATCGATGGGCAGCTTTGCCAGTACCGGCACGCCGTACTGTGCAGCGACTTCCTCGACACGGCTCTTGCCAAAGACCTCGATGTGCCCCCCGCAGTCGGGGCACTCGATGTAGCTGTAGTTTTCGATGACACCCAGTACCGGAATGTTCATCATCTGCGCCATCTTGACCGCCTTGCCCACGATCATGGAAACCAGATCCTGCGGCGAGGTCATGACGATGATGCCGTCGATGGGCAGCGACTGGAACACGGTCAGCGGTACGTCGCCGGTTCCGGGAGGCATGTCGACGAACATAAAGTCTACATCCTGCCAGATGACGTCGGACCAGAACTGCTTGACGGTTTCTGCGATGATGGGGCCGCGGTAGATCACCGGGTCATCGGCGTGGGGCAGCAGGAAGTTAATGGAAATCATGTCGATACCGGTCGACGAGGTCTTGGGGTAAATACCCTCCTCGCAGCCCTCAAGCTCACCCGAGAGGCCAAAGGCCTTGGGGATGGAAGGACCGGTGATGTCAGCGTCCAGAATGGCGCTGTGGTAACCGCGGCGGGTCATGGAGACCGCCAGCATGGACGTAACCAGCGACTTGCCGACGCCGCCCTTACCCGAAACAACGCCGATCACCTTGCGGACGGTGGACAGCTTGTTGGGGGCAACCTGCAGGCTTTTGGGCTCGCTGCAGTTCGAAGAACAGGATTCGCAGTTGTGCGAACAACCCATAGTAAACAACTCCTAACGGTTTTAATGATTGTAGATAGAACTATTATACTGCACCTTTTGTCGATTATCAATGCGAAAGTGCACAGAACGGCTCAGATGCCGAATTCCGGAGCGTACTGCATGACTCCGGACAGGACAGGCGCGTCCGGGCGCAGCCGGATGGCCATAAAATTTTCGTCCGGCACGTCAAAGGGTGCACGGATACCGAGCGCACGCGCGGGCTGATATCCAAACCGCGGGTAATAGGTTTCGCTGCCCAGTACGACTGACCAGTCATAACCACGCGCGGCGATCAGTCGATGGCCTTCGCGCACGAGTGCCGAGCCGATGCCCTGACGCTGGCAGTCGGGATGGACGGCCAGGGGCGCGAGCGCCGCGACCGGATGGCTGCCGACCGTGGCGGGAGAAAACAGAATATGTCCCACGATCTGGTCGTCCTGCACGGCGACCAGAGAAAGTGCACAGTGACCGCCGGCGCGCAGGGCGTCGACCAGATCTTGTTCGGTGCCGTCGCTGTGCGCTGCACTGGCAAACGCGAGCGTCACCAGCTGGTGAATGGCTGGCAGATCGGCAGGGGTTTCGGGACGGATCAACATAAAAATATCCTCCTGTGCGTTGAGATAAGAAAACCGCCCGGATTATTCGGGGCGGTTTTGGCGGCTGTTGCGCTCGGCGTGGTCGCGGATGCGCGCAAAGGTTTCCTCGCTGAGGATGTGTTCGATTTTGCAGGCATCCTGTTCGGCGATGTCGTGCGGGACACCGATTGTCGTCAGGTATTCGGTCAGCAGGGTGTGACGCTCGTAGATCTTGTCGGCGATCTCGCGTCCCTGCTCGGTCAGCTCAATCAGACCGTGGGGTTTTACGATGATATAACCGTTTTCACGCAGACGCTTCATCGCGGTGGATACACTGGGTTTGGAGAAACCCAGATCGGTTGCGATATCGATCGAACGCACCGAACCGTTTCGGAGCGTCAGCCGCAGGATGGTTTCCAGATAGTCCTCGGCGGATTTTTGGATGCGCAAGGTTTTGGCCCTCCATTCCGTAGCATCCCTTCCGGGAAAAGTCTTCTCATATATGGTAGCATATTATACGCAAATTTGCAATTTTTTCAGTCCGATCTATTGACAGAATAAGTTAGTTATGGTAAACTGTGCATTGCAAAGGTTAGAAAGGACTAACTTATAATGGATACAGAAAAGGAGAACGCGCTTATGCCGCTTACATTCGCAAAGCCGGGACATACCGGTGTGATCCAGCGCATCCTGGGTAAGGATGAAGCACGCCGTCATCTGGAGTCGCTTGGGTTCGTGGTTGGTGCCGCGGTATCCGTGGTCGCAGAACGCGGCGGTAACCTGATCCTGCAAATCCGCGACAGCCGCGTCGCACTCGACCGTGCAACCGCGTCGCGCATCTTAATCAGTTAAGTTTTTTTACAAATTTCGCATACGATCACAAAGCTAAGGAGGGGAAAACACGATGAAGAGCCTGGAACAGGTAAAGCCGGGTGAGACGGTATCGGTCGTCCGTCTGCATGGCGAGGGCCCGATCAAGCGCCGCATCATGGACATGGGTATCACCAAGGGTGTGACCGTCTTTGTCCGCAAGGTCGCGCCGCTCGGCGATCCCATGGAAATCACCGTACGCGGCTACGAGCTGTCTCTGCGTAAGGCAGACTGCGCCGCCATCGAAGTACAGTAACATCGTTTTCCTCTATAACGCCCATCGGATGCAGCCCGCTCTGTGCGGCTGCCTCTTTTTGCGGCATGGGTTAGCAGAGGGAAACAATTAGAGAAAACAAACCAAAAGCGTTAACATGAAACAATGAGGGAGGTTTCAGCTATGGGGATGAAAATCGCGCTGGCGGGCAACCCGAACTGTGGCAAGACCACACTGTTCAATGCCCTGACCGGTGCAAGTCAGCACGTCGGCAACTGGCCCGGCGTCACCGTTGAAAAAAAGGAAGGCAAGCTGCGCGGTCACGGAGACGTGATCATTCAGGACTTGCCGGGCGTTTATTCGCTTTCGCCGTACACGCTTGAGGAGGTTGTAACCCGTGACTATCTGGTCACTGAGCAGCCCGACGCGATTCTGAACATTATCGACGCGTCCAACTTGGAGCGCAACCTGTACCTGACCACCCAGCTCATGGAACTGGGCCTGCCGGTCGTCATCGCGCTCAATATGATGGACGTGGTACGCCGTCAGGGCGGTTCCATCCAGTCGAGCGCACTGTCGCAGGCACTGGGCGTGCCGGTCATCGAGATCAGCGCACTCAAGGGCGAAAAGTGCGTCGAGGCTGCGCTGGAAGCCGTGCGTGCGGCAAAGAGCCGTCAGGCGGCAAAGCCGGTCACCTTCGGCAAGGACATCGAACACGCACTGGAGCAGATCGGCACGCAGGTGAGCGGCCACTGTCAGCCGTCGCATAACCGCTGGTACGCCGTCAAGCTGTTCGAGCGCGACGCGCGCACCGAACTGCCGCTCGGCCAGATGGCAAAGGACACCATCGAGGCGTACATCAAGACCGTAGAGGACGCGCAGGACGACGATGCCGAGAGCATCATCACCAACGCCCGCTACGAGTGCGCAGCCAAGCTGGCACATGCCGCCGGTCGCGAGGGCAAGGCGCATAAGCTGACCGGCAGCGACAAGATCGACCAGATCGTCACCAACCGCTGGCTCGGTTTCCCGATCTTCGTGGGCATTATGTTCCTGGTTTACTATCTGTCCATCTCCACCGTTGGCACCATGATGACCGACTGGGTCAACGATGTGCTGTTCGGTGAGATCATTCCGCCTGCTGTTGAGGGCTGGCTGGCCGCAGCTGCAACCCCGGAATGGCTGAACGGTCTGGTGCTCGACGGCATCGTCGCCGGTGTCGGCTCGGTTCTGGGCTTCCTGCCGCAGATGATGGTACTCTTCCTGTGCCTGGCGTTCCTCGAGGACTGCGGCTATATGGCGCGTATCGCCTTCCTGATGGACCGTATTTTCCGTCGTTTCGGCCTGTCCGGCAAGTCGTTCATTCCCATGCTCATCGGCACGGGCTGCGGCGTACCCGGCATCATGGCTTCCCGTACCATCGAAAACCAGCGTGACCGCCGCATGACGGTCATCACTACGACCTTTATCCCGTGCTCGGCTAAGCTGCCGGTCATCGCGCTCATCGCGGGCGCACTTTTCGGCGGTGCATGGTGGGTCGGCCCGTCGGCATACTTCGTCGGCGTCGCAGCCATCATCTGCTCGGGCATCATTCTCAAGAAGACCCGCTTGTTTGTCGGTGATCCCGCTCCGTTTGTTATGGAGCTGCCTGCATACCACTGGCCCAGCCTCAAGGGCGTGCTGCGCCACATGTGGGAGCGTGCTGTTGCCTTCATCAAGAAGGCCGGAACGGTCATTTTTCTGGCAGTTACCCTCATCTGGTTCCTCCAGACCTTTAACTTCCGTCTGGAAATGGTTGAACAGAATGAGTCCATCCTGGCATCCATCGGCAACGTGCTCGCACCCATCTTCGCACCGCTCGGCTGGGGCGATTGGCGTGCAGCGGTCGCAGCCATCAGCGGCCTGATCGCAAAGGAAAACGTCGTCGGTACGCTGGGCGTGCTGTTCGGCTTTGCCGAGGTCGCCGAGGACGGCGTAGAAATCTGGGGCACCATGCAGCAGGTATTCACGCCGGTTGCGGCTTACTCCTTCCTGGTCTTCAATCTCCTGTGCGCACCCTGCTTTGCTGCGATCGGCGCAGTCCGTCGTGAGCTGGGCGGCAAGTGGACGCTGATCGCTGTCGGTTATCAGTGCCTGCTCGCGTACATGGTCTCTCTGTGTATTTATCAGTTCGGCGCACTGCTGACCGGCGCGGCTTCGTTCGGTGTCGGCACAGTCGCTGCGATCATCATTCTGGTCGTCTTCCTGTACCTGCTGTTCCGTCCGCAGCCCAAGGCAGAAGCCAAGCTGCGCCGCGCAGCCGTCAAGGCATAAGGGAAGCCCGACCGGGGAAAGGCGGTTTCTGTTATGAATTTACCAACCATTCTCATCGTTTTGGTGCTCGTCATCGCGGTCGTGCTGGCCGTGCGCAGCGTCATCAAGGATAAGAAGAAGGGCGGTTGTTCGGGCTGCTCGGGCGGCTGCTCCTGTTCCGGCGGCCATTCCCATGGCGGCGGATGCTGCCACTAACCCTTGACCCACTTTGATTCCCTTTTTATATTCTCATGACTCCGTTAGGGCCGGTACCGTATTGGTGCCGGTCCTGACACTTTTTCCGGGAGGATCGCGTAGCGCAATGATAAAAGGTTGTGAAATGGGCGAAAAGTTGGTATAATAAAAGATAACTTGCATCCGAGAATCAACCGGAGAGAGAGGAGCTATACCAAGATGAAGAGAACTTTTTGGAAACGAGCAGCAGCCGGCGTGCTGGCAGCTGTGATGGCACTGAGCCTGACCGCATGCGGCGGTAAAGAGACCGTAGAGGCGGCAAGCGAGGAAGAGAAGAACGCGGTCGTGCTGACCGTAGACGGCGTGGACTTCACCGCGGAGGAGTACGCGGTCTCGTTCTTATATAATCAGAACCGCTTGGACAGCATGCTGTCGATGTACGGCCAGCAGACTTCGGCGGACGTGACCGACGAGGCCGACCGTCAGACGTACAGCGATAACATTGCCACCTTGGCAAAGCAGCAGCTGACCTACATGGCCGTGTGCGAAAAGCAGATGGAGGCGCAGGGCCTGACCGTTGAGGACAGCGAGATCGATGCACAGATGGCCGAGTTTGAGGAGCAGATGGGCGGTGCCGATCAGGTCGACGAGTACCTCAAGAGCGTCGGTCTGACCCGCGAGCAGTACGGCAATCTGGCACGCCTGAACGTCATGATCAGCAAGCTGCGTGCAGCATATCTGGAAGCCAACCCGAACGCTGCCCGCGAGCGCTTTGACCAGACCTATATGCGCTGCAAGCACGTTCTGATTAAGACTGTCGATGGCGAGAAGAAAGAGCTGCCCGATCAGGACGCGCTCAAGGCTAAGGCTGAGGAAGTTGCTTCCCGTGCCAAGGCAGGCGAGGACTTTGACGCACTGATCAAGGAGTATAACGAAGACCCCGGCATGGAGAGCAGCCCGGACGGCTACGTCTTCACCGAGGGTGAGATGGTCGACGCGTTCTATCAGGGTACCAAGGCACTGGAAGTCGGCGGTATTTCCGACCCGATCAAGTCGAGCTATGGCTGGCACATCATCCAGCGCCTGCCGCTGCGCGATGAGGACTTCACCGCAAAGCAGGCAACCGTAGAGGAAGCACTGTTCTCTGAGCAGGCCGAGGCCTGGCAGCAGGCAGCTGAGGTCACGGAGGGCGATAAGCTGTCCGAGATCAATCTGGATACGGCCAAGAGCTACGTGCAGTAACCCGCGTTCGGACGCGCAGAGGAGGGGGACAGCATGAAGCGTAAGGCGTTCCGTGCGGCGCTGCCGTACACCATACCAATCTGTGTGGGCTTTCTGTTTTTGGGGATGTCCTACGGGTTTCTGATGAAGAGCCAGGGCTTTTCGGTGATTTATCCGATGCTTATGAGCCTGTTCATCTTTGCAGGTTCGATGGAGTTTGTCACCGTGAGCCTGCTCCTGTCAGCGTTTCAGCCCTTCCACGCCTTTGTTCTGGCGCTCATGGTCAACGCGAGACACCTGTTTTACGGCATTTCCATGCTGGAAAAGTTCAAAAATACCGGATGGAAGAAATTTTATCTGATTTTCGGCATGTGCGACGAGTCGTTCACCATCAACTGCACGGTCGAACCGCCTGAGGGCGTCGACCGGGGCTGGTTTATGTTCTTTGTCACCCTGCTCAACCATCTGTACTGGGTGGGCGGGGCGACCTTGGGCGCACTGCTGGGCTGTGTCGTCCAGTTTGACACGACCGGACTGGAATTTGTGATGACCGCGCTGTTTGTGGTCATGTTTATCGGCCAATGGGAGCAGAACCCCGACCACAGACCGGCACTGACCGGCCTGGGCTGTTCGCTTCTGTGCCTGCTGATATTCGGCGCATCGTCCTTCATCCTGCCCGCCATGGCACTCATTATCCTGTGCTTTACCCTGACCCGTCCCAAGACCACGCGGAAGGAGGCAGCCGGATGACGACGACACAGAGTATTCTGACCGTTCTGGCTGTCGTGCTGGGCACGATGGCAACCCGTTTTCTGCCCTTTCTGATCTTTCCCGAGGGCAAAAAACCACCGGCATTTATCAGCTATCTCGGTACCGTCCTGCCTTACGCCGTCATCGGCCTTCTGGTCGTGTACTGCTTGAAAGATGCCGTGTTCACTAATTTGCACGGCCTGCCTGAACTGATCGCGATCGCGTTCATCGTGGCGCTGCATAAGTGGAAGCATAATACCTTGCTCAGTATCGCCGCAGGTACCGTGCTGTATATGGCACTCGTGCAGACCGTGTTTGCCTGAAAATCCTACATAGCGAAAAGGAAAATCGGATCTAATTGAAGCTTTCGCTCACCTTGCGGAACCAGAAAAGGCCCCTGTGGGGCGTTTTCCCGCAAGGCTGTGGCCGACTTGTTCGGCCAAGGCCCTAACACGCGGGCACCGTTGCCCTGAGTCGCCCGTCGCAACGGGCGAAATCCCCCTTTTGATTCCCGGTGTTCGGCCCGGGAATCAATGAACTCTCGTTTCCCATCGCCATCCGCAGATGGCGAAACCCCTTTGCTTCCCGACATCCACCCCGGAAAGCAAACAAAACGACCCCAAAACAAAAAAACACCCAGCTCCACACATGGAGCCGGGCAAACAGACAGAGGGATGCAGCTGCATCCCTCTATTTTTTTGCGCTTATCGATCGGAATTGCCATCCTGTGCCGGAATGATACGCTCAAAGGAACCCGAGCGCAGCAGCGTGGCGAAAGCAGTCGCATTCGGCGGCAGGATACGGCTCTGAATGCCGCTCAGACCAACGTCCTCCAGACGGTGACAGTCCGAACCGGCGGTCTGAATAAAGCCGGGACCCTGCGCGTCGGCCAGCGCCTGCGCGAGATCGTTGTGGTTGTGGTGCATGTGACGGGGATTTGCATTGTATACCTCAATGCCGTCGAGGAAGCAGGGCGCAAGCGGTACACAGGTCTTGCGGAAGGGGTGCGCCTGAATAAAGACCGCACCGGACTTGCGTGCAATGTCGGAGAAGGCAACCGCGCCCATGGACATGATCTCGTGCGGATGGGCCAGCATGGCCGGGTCAAAGCCGTAGAACAGATAGTCGTTGTCGTTCTCGTAGAAGCGCAGCTCTGCGCCTAAGTAGACCGTCATATTGTACGCCGCCGCAGCCTCGGCCAGCCTCTGGTAGCCCTCGGTAAAGCGCGGCATGACATCGGCGGGATCTTTGGGATCAATGCCCATGTAGACCCAGGTGTCGGGGTTGTAGTGGTCGGTGACCGCGATGGCATGGTATCCAGCCTCGTGGTACAGACGGGCGAGTTCCTCGGCGTCCAGCCAGCCGCATTTGCTGACCTGCCGGGTGTGCAGATGGGGTTCGATTTTGTACATAACAAACGGTCCTTTCACAACGATATCGATACGCGCAGAAGTGTTCGTGAAACGGGAGAATAAATTCCCAGCCTATTTTAGCTGATTTTACAAAAAATAGCAAGTAAATCTGTTTGATACGCCATAATGTAGAAAATATTGAAAGAAGTTTATGCAAAATGGAAGTGATTCAACCTTTGCGAAATGGTATAGTTATGGTACTATATGTAGTATAACACGGGCGATGAAAGCGATTGCATATTGGCTTTCGCGTCGATTTTTACAGAAAGGGAGTTGCCGTATATGGATGCTGGCGAGGCAAGTGTCGTATTGGAAGAAATCAGTTATTTTGAAGCGGTTCTGCGCATGCTGTGTGCGATGCTGGTCGGCATCGTCGTAGGCGTCGAGCGCGGACGCAACCACCGTCCGGCGGGCATGCGTACGCACATGCTGGTCGCGCTGGGCGCGTGCGTCACCATGGTGGTCAGCAACTTCCTGTTCGTTGAGTTCCGACCGCTGGGCGCAACCCCTGACCCGGCTCGTCTGGGTGCACAGGTCGTATCCGGCGTGGGCTTTCTGGGTGCAGGTACGATCATGCGCGAGGGTCTGTCGGTTAAAGGTCTAACCACGGCTGCAAGTATCTGGGCGGTCGCCTGTCTGGGACTTGCCGCAGGTGCGGGCTACTACGCCATCGCCCTGACCGGTGCGGCGGCGGTGTACGCGACGCTGACCGTCTTTGAGGTCGTCCAGCGCAAGATGAACGTCACCCGTCACGCCACGCTCGCACTCGATCTGGAGTGTAAAGACCTGTCCGGTGTCATGCACGACCTCAACCGTTTTTCCGTGCAGCAGAACGCCACGCTCTCGCACGTGCAGTTCGACGAGACCGAAGAGCGGGGCGTGTATCACCTGACCGCGATCGCGGTCTTCCGGGGAGCCAATCCACAGGCCGATCAAGCGGTATTTTTGGAGAAACTGGGCGGAAATCTCAACGTCAAAAAGCTGGAAACCACACAGTATTGACCTGTGCGGACATAGAGAACAAGAGAAGCGGGCCGGGCCGGGACGCGGTCTGGAGGAAAGGAGCAAGCGATGCACAAGCACTATGACACCTTGGTTGTTGGACCGATTTCCCTCGACCAGAATATCGACTATCAGGACTTTGAGCGCCGTGAGGTGGGCGGTGCGATCGTACAGTCGGGTTTTGCCGCAGCACACAGCGGCAACGTGACCGCAATTTTCACCAAACTCAATCCCAAGGATGCCGATCCGGACGCTGTCTTTGCCGGTACGGGCGCGGATATTTTCTGGAAGCCGTCGGCTGAGACCTGTTCCATCCGCAATAAATATTTTACCGCCGATAAGGAGCGCCGCGACTGCCGCTCGATGGGCAAGTGCGATCCGTTCACCTTTGAGGAGCTGCCCGAGGTCGAGACCAGCATCTACCACTTTGCCGGTCTGGTCTACGGCGATTTTGACGGTGAGCTGTTCCGAAAGGCACACGCGACCGGTGCAAAGGTTGCGGTCGATGTGCAGTGCATGCTGCGCCACGTCGAGGACGACAAGAGCATGCAGTTCCACGACTGGGCGGACAAACTGACTTACTTACCCGAGATCGACTTCCTCAAGACCGACGCCGCCGAGGCTGCCATTCTGACCGGTCTGGACGACCGCGCCGCGGCTGCGCGCCAGCTGCACGCGTGGGGGGCCAAGGAAGTTATGGTTACCCACAACACCGAGGTGCTGATCTACGACGGCACGCAGATTTATACCTGCCCGATCGTCGCACGCAACCTGTCCGGCCGTACCGGCCGCGGTGACACCTGCTTTGCCGGCTACATCACCGAGCGCCTGCGCGCCGATGTGCCGACCGCTTTGCAGTACGCTGCCGCACTGGTGTCGCTCAAGATGGAGACGCCCGGCCCGTTTAAGGGAACCCGCGAAGATGTTATGGCATATATCAAAGAAATGTATTAAAATAAAGAGAGGGTCTCTCGACCCTGCATGCGCCTCCGGAGGACTGCGGAGGCGCGCGCTTTTTTACAGACACAGAAAGGGGACAAGCGATATGAATATTTGGCACGACATCGACCCAACCCTGGTTCAGCCCGACAGCTTCACCGCGGTCATTGAGATTCCGGCGGGCAGCAAGAAAAAGTATGAACTGGACAAGCGCACGGGACTGATGCGTCTCGATCGCATTCTGCACACATCCACCCACTACCCGGCAAACTACGGTTTTATCCCGCGTACCTATGCCGACGACGGCGACCCGCTGGACGTTCTGGTTCTGTGCTCGGAGACCCTCGACCCGTCCATTATGGTACAGTGCTACCCGGTTGGCGTTGTGCGCATGGTAGATAACGGCGCGTGTGACGACAAGATCATCGCGGTCTGTGAGCACGACCCGACCTGGAACTTCTACCGCGAGTATGACGACCTGCCGCCCCATATCGGCAACGAGTTTGCACACTTTTTCGAGGTCTACAAGCAGCTCGAAGGCCGCCGCACGGCGATCTCCGAGGTATATGGCCGCCGCGCAGCCGAGCAGATCGTCGCCGAGTGCATGGAGCGTTACCTCGTGCACTTTTGCGGCAAACGACCCGAGCTCGACCGCCATTTGCAGAAGGACGAAACGCCCGAGGCCAACGTCTGAGGACAAGTCCATACCACGCTTAAAACTGTCTAAAACCCGGACGCACTTGCGTCCGGGTTTTATGATGTTCCATAAAAATGCTGATGCAGCCTTGTGAATAGTTGACAAAAGAAACTGTTGATTTTATAATAGCTAACAGCATTAGCAAAAGGAGGGAAAGCGTTGCAGACAGACGAGCAGATCATGCAGATTTTCCAGGATTTGCGGGAAATCTATCAGACAGCCAGACAGCACAACGCCGAGACCATCAATCAGGGCGAAAAACAGGTGCTGCACTACCTGTGCCAGACCGGCGGACAGGCGCAGCCGGGTGAGATCAGCCGCGCCATGCACATTTCGACCGCGCGCGTGGCGGCGATCGTGGGCAGCCTTGCACGCAAGGGGCAGATTGTCCGCGAGCCGCTCGGCAGTGACCGTCGCTGCGTGCAGATTCGGTTGACCGAGGCCGGAAGAGAACGCGTCGCGGCCATTTATGCGCATATGGGCGAGCAAATGACGTATATTTTACAGGCACTCGGACCCGAGGACGCCGCAGAGTTCTGCCGCATCCTGCACCGCCTGCCCGGCATCCTGGCACAATTCAACGAACCATCGAAAGGAGACCTTTAAATGCTGCACATATTCGGCTACCTGAAACGGTCGTGGAAGTCGGTCGTGCTCATTTTCATGCTGCTGATCTTCCAGGCCAGCTGCGACCTGACCTTGCCGCAGTTTACGTCCAATCTGGTCGATATCGGCATCCAGCAGAACGGCATCGCGCACGCCGCGCCTGCCGAGATGCGGGACACGACCATGGAAGACCTCAGCCTGTTTTTGACCGACGAGGAGCAAGCGCTCGTGTCATCCTGCTATGAACAGTCGGGTGACCGCTGGGTGCGCACGACCGACGATGAAAAGACCTTGGAGCAGCTGGACGAGGCAATGTCCATGCCCATGGTCATGCTGGATACCATCCAGTCGTCCGATCAGATCGACCGCGATGCGCTGTACGCGCGTCTGGAGTCGGGTGAAATCACCCGCGAACACCTGCTGGGCGCAGAGAGCCAGATGGAAAGCCAGCTGTCCGGCATGGGCGGCTCGACCATCACCCAGAAGGCCATTCTGTTCACGCAGAAAGAGTATGAAGCACTGGGCTACGACCTGCACGAAATGCAGATGAACTACCTGCTCACGACCGGCGGCAAAATGCTGGCGCTGTCGCTCGGCATGGTCGCAGCTGCCATTCTGGTCGGCCTGATCGCCTCGCGCACGGCGGCAGAACTCGCCATGCACCTGCGTGAAAGCCTGTTTACCCGCGTTGTCTCGTTCGGCAACGAGGAGATGACCAAGTTTTCCACCGCGTCGCTCATCACGCGCTCGACCAACGACATCCAACAGGTGCAAATGGTCATCGTCATGCTGCTGCGCATCGTGCTCTATGCTCCGATTTTGGGACTGGGCGGCATCTTCCGCGTCATGCGCACCGAGACCAGCATGGCATGGATTATCGCGGTCGCCGTCGGTGCGGTCATGTGTCTGGTTGCCGTTCTGATGGGCGTTGCGCTGCCGCGCTTTAAGAAGATGCAGACCCTCATCGATAACCTCAACCTGGTTGCCCGTGAGATTTTGACCGGCCTGCCGGTTATCCGTGCGTTCAGCCGCGAAAAGCACGAGGAAGAGCGCTTTGACGGGGCGAATATCGCCCTGACGCGCACCCAGCTGGTCACCAACCGCGTTATGACCTTTATGATGCCGTGCATGATGCTGATTATGAACGTGGTCACGGTTGCGATCGTCTGGTTTGGCGCACATGGCGTAGATCTCGGCAACATGCAGGTCGGTGATATGATGGCGTTTATCACCTATACCATGCAGATCATCATGTCCTTCCTGATGATTTCCATGATTTCCATTATGCTGCCCCGTGCAGGCGTTGCCGCCGACCGTATCAACGAGGTGCTCACCACCGAACCGCGCATCCGCGATAAGGCAAAGGTCGAGGATGATAAGCTGACCAACTGCCGCGGTGAGGTTGTCTTTGATGACGTATCCTTCCGCTATCCGGATGCCGATGCCGACGTGCTCGAGCATATTTCCTTCACCGCAAAGCCCGGACAGACCACCGCAATCATCGGCTCGACCGGTGCGGGTAAGTCCTCGCTGTTAAACCTCATTCCGCGTTTCTTCGACGTAAGCTACGGACGCATCACCATTGACGGTATTGATATCCGTAATTTGTCGCTGCATAAGCTGCACGAGGTGCTGGGCTACGTTCCGCAGAAGGGCGTGCTGTTCTCGGGTGATATCGAATCCAACCTGAAGTTTGGCGGTGCGGATATCTCGGACGCCCAGATGGAACAGGCTGCCGAGATCGCTCAGGCGACCGAGTTCATCGAGAGCAAACCCGACCGCTACCAGACCCCCATCGCACAGGGCGGTACCAACGTGTCGGGCGGTCAGAAACAGCGCCTGTCCATCGCCCGCGCGATTGCCAAGAATCCGAAAATCTACCTGTTCGACGACTCGTTCTCGGCACTGGACTATAAGACCGATGCCGCACTGCGCCGTGCGCTGTCCGAGCGCGTACACGATGCGACCACGATCATCGTCGCACAGCGTATTTCGACCATCCTGCACGCCGAACAGATCATCGTCCTCGACGAGGGCAAGGTAGCAGGCATCGGCACCCATGAAGAGCTGATGAAGACGTGTGCGACTTATCAGGAAATCGCACGGTCGCAGCTGTCGGAAAAGGAGTTAGGAGGGATGAACGCATGAGTCAGAGACCGATGAGAGGGCCGATGCGCGGCGGTCATGGTATGATGCCGGGCGAGAAGGCCAAGGACTTTAAGGGCAGCACACTGCGTTTGCTGTCCTACATGGGAAAGTTTAGGTTTGCTCTGATCGGCGTTCTGCTGTTCGCTGTGGGCAGTACCTTGTTTCACGTCGTCGGCCCGAAGATTCTGGGTCAGGCGACCACCGAACTGTTTTCCGGCCTGGTTGCCAAGGTGCAGGGCACGGGAAGCATCAATTTCGGAAAGATCGGTACCATTTTGCTCCTGCTGCTCGGTCTGTATCTGCTCAGCGCCCTGTTTTCCTTCATTCAGGGTTGGATTATGACCGGCGTGACCCAGCGCCTGTGCTATCGCCTGCGCCGGGATATCTCGGAGAAGATTCACCGCATGCCGATGAAGTACTTTGAGTCCAAAACGGTCGGTGAAGTGCTCTCGCGCATCACAAACGATATCGATACGCTGGGTCAGAGCCTCAACCAGTCGGTCACCCAGCTCATCACCTCGGTGACCACCATCATCGGCGTTATCATCATGATGCTGTCCATCAATACCATCATGACCGGTGTGACCATCGTCATCCTGCCGGTGTCTATGGTGCTGGTCATGGTCGTGGTCAAGCACTCGCAGAAGTACTTCCGCGCACAGCAGGCTTTCCTCGGCACCATCAACGGACAGGTCGAGGAGACCTACTCCGGCCATAACGTCGTGCGTGCCTTCAACCGTGAGCAGGCCGTGCTCGACGAGTTCCGCGAGACCAACAAGAAATTATATCAGTCGGCGTGGAAGTCGCAGTTTTTCTCCGGCCTCATGCAGCCCATCATGCAGTTTATCGGCAACCTGGGCTATGTTGCCGTGACCGTGCTCGGCGCGATTCTGGCCGCTGCCGGTACCATCCAGGTCGGTGATATCCAGTCCTTTATCCAGTACGTGCGCAACTTCACCCAGCCCATCACCCAGATGGCACAGGTGTCCAATATGCTTCAGTCCATGGCCGCAGCTGCCGAGCGCGTCTTTGAGTTCCTCGCAGAGGAAGAGGAAGACCAGCTCGCAGAAAGTCCGGTTCCGGCTTCGTCTATTCAGGGACAGGTCACCTTCGACCACGTCCGCTTCGGCTATGACCCCAATAAGATCATCATTGGCGACTTCTCCGCAACCGTCGAACCCGGCCAGACGGTCGCTATCGTTGGCCCGACCGGTGCGGGCAAGACCACCATGGTCAAACTGCTCATGCGCTTCTATGACGTGCAGAGCGGTGCCATCCGCATCGACGGTCACGACGTGCGCGACTTCAACCGCAGCCAGCTGCGCGAGGCATTCGGCATGGTCTTGCAGGATACTTGGCTGTTTAAGGGTACGATCATGGAGAATATCCGCTATGGCAGACTGGACGCAACCGATGAGGAAGTCATCGCTGCTGCCAAGGCTGCACACGTTCACCACTTCATCCAGACCCTGCCCGGCGGCTATCAGATGGAGCTGAGCGAGGATGCATCCAATATTTCTCAGGGTCAGCGCCAGCTGCTCACCATCGCCCGTGCAATTCTGGCTGATAATAAGATCATGATTCTGGATGAGGCGACGTCGAGCGTCGATACCCGTACCGAACAGCTCATCCAGAAGGCAATGAATAACCTGATGAAGGGCAGAACCAGCTTTGTTATCGCTCATCGACTGTCTACCATCAAGGATGCAGACTTGATTCTGGTCATGAAGGACGGCGATATTATCGAACAGGGTAATCATCAGACCTTGCTCGAGAAGAATGGATTCTATGCGACATTGTATAATAGCCAGTTTGAGGACGTGTCTGCCTAAAGCACCGCAGCCAATATGGAAGCTTTCGCCAGCCTTTCTCGAAAGGCTGCGGGTTCTCAGGGCAGAGCCCTGAGCCGCTCGCCGCAGCGAGCGGAATCCCCCTTTGATTCCCGGTGTACGACCCGGGAATCAATCAAAACAAACAAGAAGGAAAGACCAACCGAAAGGTTGGTCTTTCCAGAGAATTGCGCGTCCTGCGGGACGCGCTTTTCTTTTTTATTTTAGTTGATTTTCGCGAGAGCGAAAATCAAAAGGGGAGTTTCGCCCGTTGCGACGGGCGACTTGAGGCTCTGCCTCAAGACTCCGCAGCCTTTGAAAAGGCTGGCGAAACTTTCAGTATTTGTCTGTTTGCCTTCCGATTGACGCAATCCCCGCTTTGCGTTAAGATAGAGTGGAACGTAACAAAGGAGGGCCTATGAACCAGATCATTTGCGAAAATGAGGCCATATTACTCTGTACCAAACAGGATACCGGTGTCTGTATTCTGCGCTGCCGCACATCTGACCCGGTCGTTATCCTGCCCGAAACCATACATGATCTGCCGGTCATTGCACTCGGTGATTATCTGTGTGCCGAGCGTGAACCCGACGTATCCAAATACGACGTATTTGAGGTGCGTCTGACCACCGGCGAACGGATTTCGTCCGCTCCGGTGCACAATGCCCGCGCCATCGAGCGGGTGGTGATTCCGTCTTCTGTGCACAGCATCGGCAGTTATGCCTTTTACAACTGTTACAGTCTGCGCGCGCTGACCGTGCATTCCGGTGTGCGTGCGGTCGGACATGGTGCCCTGATGAACTGCACCGCCTTTCAGACCATCGATTTATACGCCGAGGAGGGCGAAAAGACCTGCCTGTCCGACCTTTTAGGCCAGACCAGCGGCGAGATTGCGGTCGATCTGCACCAGAAATACGCCGAAGCGCGTCTGATCTTCCCGCCGTTCAACGAGGAACTGGAAGACCTCGGCCCGGCGCACATCTTCCAGCGGCGCATTGAGGGTGCAGGCTATGCCTATCGCCAGTGCATTCAAAACGGCGTGCTGTCATTTTTGCAGTACGACGGCGCGTTCGAGCGGCTTTTGCGCATTCAGGACTATGACACGGCCTGCCGGGTTGCGCTTTTGCGTCTGCGGTGGCCGGTGGGACTGTCCGCGCAGGCGCGCGAGGTCTATTTGACCTGTCTGCGCGAGCATCCGACCGATGCCGTGCGCACGCTCTTAGACAGTCGGGACGTGCCCGGTCTGTCGGCGCTGCTGTCGTTCGGCGTGCTCGACCGTTCCGGCCTGTCTGCCGCCTGCGACCTTGCGCGGCAGATGGGGCAGACCGAAGCACTCGCGCTGCTGCTGGCCGCGCTTGACCGCTCGGCGGGGCGCGCTGCGCCGCTCATGCAAAAGACCTATGATCTGTAAAGGAGGGGAAGCGGATGGGTGCCGACTGGCAGACCATCGGGCGCGAAATTTTGACCGCTGCCCGCAATGAATTATACCTCAATCTACCGTTTTTGGACGCGGCACTGTGTGCGCTGCCCTTTGCAGAGGGGTTCGATACGCCGACGCTCGCGACCGACACCAAGGTGCTCTATTATAACGGCGCGTGGCTGGCCTCACGCTACGAGCGGGCGCGCAGTCTGACCTGCCGCGCCTTTCTGCACGTCATTTTGCACTGCCTGCTCCGTCATCCAGCTGGCCGCAAGGGTCGGGATGGCGAGCTGTGGGATTTGTGCTGTGACATTGCAGTCGAGAGCATTCTCGATGAGCTGGACTATGCCTGCCTGTCGCCATCCACGCCCAGCGTGCGCCGCAGCCATCTCTACCGCACGCTCAAATCGCACATGCCGGTGCTGACCGCGGGTGCGATCTATCGCCAGTTCCGGCGGGAACCGCTGTCCGAGTACGACCGCGCGACCTACGCACGGGAGTTTGCGCAGGACGACCACAGCCTGTGGGAGAAGGTCGAGAACGAGCAGGAGCAGGACGACCCGTGGCCGCGTGTCGCCGAGCGCGTGCAGACCGGCATGCAGACGGTCATGAGCGAGTCCGCAACGGGAGGCCAGGCCATCACCGAGCAATTACGTGTCGAGACCCAGCCGACCGACAATTACCGAGCCTTTCTGCACCGCTTCGCCGTGGTCGGCGAGGAAATGGGCGTGGACGCGGACAGCTTCGACTATGGCTACTACGCCTACGGCCTGCGGCGCTATGGCAACATGCCGCTCATCGAGCCGCTGGAAACGCGGGAAGTCAAGCGCATTTCCGACTTTGTCGTCGCGATTGACACCTCGATGTCGACTTCGGGCGACCTTGTCCGACAGTTTTTGTCCTATACCTACGGTATTTTGAAGGATACCGAGAGCTTTTTCCGTCAAATCAACCTGTATATCATCCAGTGTGACGACCAGATTCGCGCCGAGCAGCACATCCGCAGTGCACGCGAGCTTGCCGACTATATGGAGCATTTTACGCTGATCGGCCAGAGTGCGACCGACTTCCGGCCAGTCTTTGACCGCGTCACCGAGCTGCAAAAGGCGGGTGCATTCCATCGCCTGCGCGGCATTCTGTACTTTACCGACGGTCTGGGAATTTACCCGAGCAAAAGACCGCCGTATGACGCAGCCTTTGTCATGCTGGCCGGTCAGGGGTACCCCGAGCGCGTCCCGCCCTGGGGCATCCGCGTGGTACTCGACCCCGACACACTGGAAACCGGAGGGAACCCATGAACATCAAACGAGCCAAACAGGAGATCACCAATACCATCAAAGCCTACCTTGCCCGCGACGCGTTCGGCGAGTACCAGATCCCGCCCGTGCGCCAGCGTCCCATCCTGCTGATGGGCCCTCCGGGCATCGGTAAGACCCAGATTATGGAGCAGATTGCAGCCGAAACCGGTGTGGGTCTGATTGCCTACACGATTACCCACCACACCCGTCAGAGCGCGCTCGGCCTGCCCTATATCGACCACCACACTTACGACGGACAGGAATACGCGGTCACGTCCTACACCATGAGCGAGATTCTGGCTTCGGTGTACGACCTCATGGAGCGCACGGGCGTGCGCGAGGGCATCCTGTTTTTGGATGAGATCAACTGCATTTCTGAGACACTGACCCCGATGATGCTGCAATTTTTGCAGTGCAAGACCTTCGGCAACCAGAAATTGCCTGAGGGCTGGGTGATCGTCGCGGCGGGCAACCCGCCCGAGTACAATAAATCGGTGCGTGAGTTCGACGTGGTCACACTCGACCGCGTCAAGCGTATCGACGTGCAGGAGGACTATCAGGTCTGGAAGGAGTACGCATACCAGCGCGGCCTGCACAGCGCGGTGATTTCCTATCTGGACATCCGACCGGACAACTTTTATAAGATCGAGGCGGCAGCCGACGGCTTGCAGTTTGCCACCGCACGCGGCTGGGAGGACTTGTCCGCACTGCTCACCACCTACGAAGCCCTCGACTTACCGGTCGACCGTGAGGTCGTTGGACAGTATATCCAGCTGCCGCGCATTGCCAAGGATTTCGCAAACTATCTCGAGCTGTACCGCAAATACCAGCGCGTTTATCGCATCGATGAGATCGTCGCCGGACAGTGGGAAGCGGTACGCGCATCCGAGTTCGCCGCCGCACCGTTTGACGAAAAACTCAGCGTCATCGGCCTCATTTTGTCCCGACTGTCTGAGCATGCTCACGCGGCACAGCGCATGGACGCACTGACCGATGCCCTGTACGCCGATCTGACCCGCGTGAAGGGTGCACTGACCACCGCACCGGTCGCAAAGGCGCTCGCAGCTATCATCGAAGACCGCTCGAAGGAACTCGAGAGCGGCCGCACGTCGGGTACACTGGATACCGAGCGCAAGCGCCGCTTGCAGCTGGAAATTGCCCAGCTGGAACAGTACCTGCACGCGGTCGAGCGCGAAAACGAGAGCGATAATGACAAGGCATTTGATGTACTGCGTACCCAGTTCGGCGCACAGACCGCCAAAAGAGCCGAGAGTGTCACGACGGCAGGCCAGAGTCTGGACAATGCATTTGCATTTTTGGAGCAGGCGACCGGCGAGAGTCAGGAAATGGTGCTGTTTGCAACCGAGTTGACCGCCAATCCCTACACCGCGTGGTATATTCAGAATTGCGGCTGCGAGGCGTATTTCAGACATAATCAGGCATTGCTGTTTGATGATACACGGAGTAAGATTTTGGACGAGATTCAGAAGGCGAAAACGAACACTTAATCGTGTTCGCCGCACCCCTCACGGAAAGTTTCGCCAGCCTTTTCAAAGGCTGCGGGTTCTCAGGGCAGAGCCCTGAGACGCGCTCCGCAGAGCGCGGAATCTCTTTTTGATTTTCCCGTCCCCCGCAAGGGAAAATCAACTAAAATAAGCCAAATAAAAAATCGCCGTCCTCGGACGGCGATTTCAAAAAGTACGTTTTTGTTGAAACCCGGGTCGGACACCGGGTTTCAAGAGGGGATTCCGCTGTCTGCGGACAGCGGCCAGCCTGCGCGGCTGGATCGCGCCAGGGAACTCGTCCCCTGGACCCCGATTTCGCCTGCGGGCGGGAAGTCCGACCATTCTAACCCGAAAAGGAGTCCTTTTATGCAGCTTTCCTTTGCCCCTCTCGAGGGCATTACCGGCTATCGCTTCCGCAATGCGCATGCGCGTTGGTTCGGTGCGGCCGATCGCTATTTCACCCCGTTTTTGACCCCGAATCAGACCTATAAATTCACATCCCGCGAGAAAAACGACGTTCTCCCCGAAAATAACACCGGTCTGACCATCATCCCCCAGCTATTGACCAACAATGCCGAACACTGTCTGTGGGCACTCGATGTGCTCCAAAAGCAGGGCTATGACGAAGTCAATTTGAATTTCGGCTGTCCGTCAGGCACGGTGATTGTCAAGCGCAAGGGCGCGGGCATGCTGACCGATCTCGAGGAGCTCGACCGTTTTCTGGACGCGGTCTGCAACGGATTTTCGGGCAAGATTTCGGTCAAAACTCGTTTGGGATTGCAGTCATCCGACGAATTTCCCCGAATTTTAGACATTTACAACCGCTATCCGCTGTCCGAGGTCATCATTCACGCCCGGGTACAGAAGGATTTCTACACCGGCACCCCGGACTTAGAAGCCTTTTCTGCGGCGCTCTCAGCCTGCCGCCATCCGGTCTGTTATAACGGCGATCTGTTCACCGTCTCTGATTACGAGCGATTCTGCCAGACCTTCCCGACCGTCGAGCGCGTCATGCTGGGACGCGGCTGGATTGCAAACCCCGATCTTGGCAACCAGATTCGCGGCAAGGGAATGCTGGACAAGACCCGTCTGCGCGGTTTCCACGACGAACTGTACACCGCGTACCGTGAGACGCTGTCGGGCGAGACACCGGTGCTGTTTAAGATGAAAGAACTGTGGTTTTACCTGCATTGTCTGTTTGAAGACAGTGAAAAAGTGCTCAAAAAGATTCGCAAGGCCAAGCGCCTGCGCGATTACGAATGCGCCATGAATGAAATGTTTGATCATGCACTGATTGTAGATGCCGGATATCGGCCGGTCAAGTGAGCATGCTCAGGTGTGGCACAAAGACATAACTAGGAGATGAGACTATGAGGCTGTGCATTGTATCAGCTGGAATGGCTTAAGAGGCCAAAACGATCATAAAAACGAGCTATTCCAGCGAAAAAAGGAGAGAATTTTATGAGACTCAGCGGTACAGTATATTCAAATGTCCTGGAAATGGACACCGATATTACCATCATCACGCCGAACGACCTGAAAGACGAACCCTATCAGGTGGTATATCTGCTGCATGGGCTGTGCGGCAACAATAAAACCTGGCTTGACTACACCATGCTCCCGTTCTATGCCGAGCACGGACGATCGATCTACGTTTTGCCCGAAGTCGGGCGCAGTTTTTACGCTGATATGCAGTACGGCCAGCGGTATTTTACCTATATCGCGGACGAGCTGCCCGTTATCGTGCGCAATGTCTTTCGCGTGTCGGCCGACCGCGATCACACGGTGATTTTGGGCGGATCAATGGGCGGTTATGGTGCGCTCAAATGTGCACTGTCCCGTCCCGAACAGTATGGGCTGTGCGGCGCGTTTTCCTCGTGTTGTCTGCTGCTGCGCGAAGGCTTGGATGACGCGCGCGAGCACGGTATGGACGGCTGGGGTGTGCAGATGCCGCGCGATTTTGCCGCCATCTTTGGGGATGACCTGACATGGACGCCGGAAAACGACCTGCTGGCGCTGGCCGAGCGTGCCAAGGCGTCGGGCAGCCCGCTGCCGACGCTCTATCTGACCTGCGGACGGCAGGACGGATTCTATCCCGATCACGAGCGCTTCTTGCAGTCGCTTGCCGGGCTGGGAATCAATGCGACGTTCGAGAATTGGGACGGCGTACACGATTTCCCGTACTTTAATGAGGCGCTGCGGCGCACAATCGAGCGATTTTCCCTGTAAAATGCTGCCCTCGCGGTACAAAAACCGCGGGGGTAAATTTTTGTCTATTTTGCTAGAGGTATAGACCAAAGTGTGAAAATTGCAAGAAATACAGGATGTAACTCTGGAGATGAAACAAATAAAAATCAACTTTTGGTACAAAAAAGTGCACAATTTTATTGCAAAATAAATAAAAATAGAGAAATTTGAACAAAAAATAGGTTGCGACAAGGAAAGCCCTCTGTTATACTATACCAATCATGAGCCGCATGGGCTCATAGTTATTCAGAGAAGGGATGAAAAAACGCATGAGAGCAAGAAATCAGCATCTCAAACGCCTGCTCAGCCTGCTGCTGACCGTGGTTATGGTACTGGCCATGATTCCCGCGGCATTCGCAGCGGACACGGCTTCCGGTTTTGTGATCGGGCCGTACCTGCTGGCGCCCAAGACGACCAGCATGGTAGCCGTCTGGGAGACCAGCGGCAGCGAGCCGACGACCATTCGGTTTGGCACCGATGCCAACGCGCTGGGCGACGCGGTCACGGTCGAGCGTGACCCGGAAGCACCGGCCTACGGCGGTGTACAGACCAATATCTACCGGTATAAGTTCTCCGAACTGACCCCGGGCACGCGCTATTACTACGAGGTAGCGCTGGCAAACGGCGAAGTAAGTCGCGGAACCTTCCGCACGCTGGAGGAGAACCCGACCGAGATTCGCTATATCTCGATCACCGACACCCATAAGTTCGACACCAAGGCGACGTTTGACGCTGCGGTTGCCGACTATGATCCGGCCTTCATCATCCACGGCGGTGATATGGTCGAGGGTACCGGTACCCAGAAGGAGCAGTACGCATTCTGGTTCAACAGCGGCGAATTTATCCACAATTACCCGGTGGTTTACGCCTGCGGCAACCACGATTTCAGCGATTACTTTGACATGTACGTCATCGATACCCAGACCGAGGAGTACGGCTCTGCGGTCGCGGGCAACATTTCCTTTGACTACGGCAACGTACACTTTGACCTCATGGACAGCAACCCGTGGGCACTGTTCCAGATGAACGCCGAGACTTCGGGCGGCAAGATGGACGCTGCGACTGCGGACAAGATCGAAAAGTCTGTCCAGTGGCTGAAGGATGACCTGGGCAAGAATCAGGACAAGGCGTTCCGCATTCTGGTTATGCACCATCCGATTTCCGACCCCTACACCAAGATGCACATTGCACCGGTTGCGGAGGCAGGTCACGTCGATATGATGCTGGCCGGTCATACCCATAGCTACGCCCGTGCGGTATCCGATCAGCCGACCGTCGGCGCAGGTACCATTTACCTGACCCATCAGGATTCCCGTGCGGTCAGCGCCAAGGGCAGCTACATGACCCACACCATCAAGGACGGCGTTTTGACCACCCAGAACATGGCAAACGGCGGCGTGGTTGGCACGACCGTCACCGCTGTGGACAAGCAGCAGCTTGCATACAGCAACGTTTCCATTCAGTCCGGCCCGGTTCCGTGCAACAGCGAGATCGAGATCTCCGCGACCATCACCAACACCGGCAAGGGCATGGCAGCGGCTGTCATCCCGGTCGATGACAACGGCACGATTAAGTACATCTATGGCGATCTCGAGAGCGACAGCGGTCTGTCCACTTCGGGCGAGCCGGTGCGCGTATCGTCCAACGGCGTTAAGACCCTCGAGCCCGGTGAGTCCATCGAGCTGAGCGGCACGGTCACCCTGACCGAGATCGGCAAGCACACGGTCAAGGTCGCTGACGTGTCCAAGGACATCGAAGTCCAGTTCCGTCCGGCAACCTTCTCCTATACCAACGTCCGCACCAAGCTGGGGGGTGGTGAGGTCAGCGACATTGGCAGCGATATCCTCAACATCAAGGCCGATATCACCAACATCGGCAACGAGGACGGCACCGCAACGGCAACTCTGTACGTTGGCGACGAGGCCACCCTGAGCAAGCAGTATACGCTCAAGGCCGGCGAGGTCAAGACCTGCGAGTTCACCTATCAGTTCGAGCAGGCTGGCGAGTTCGCTGTCCGCATTGGCGATTCCGCACCCGAGACCGTTTATATCGAGGGTTCCATTCAGGGCATGCCCATGGTCGTCGACCAGTCGGGCAAGGGCAATAACGGTTACCTGCACGGTGCACCGACCATCGGCACCGATGACAAGGGCAACGGCACCATTATCCTCGACGGCGACAAGGATTACGTCGAGATTCCCGACAATCAGAATTTCACCATCGACAACGGCATCACCGGTATGGTATGGGCCAAGCTGCCGGTCAGCGAGGGTACCGGTATCAACAACCTGACCCCGAACGGCCGCGATCATAACCCGCTCATGACCAAGGGCGTGTCCATCGGCTGGGGCACCAACTATCTGTACCGCATGGCAGTCCGTGCAACCGGTAAGGTCACGGTCGGCATCGGCTTTAACAACGACAACGGCGAATTCTTCTGGAACGATGACGACGCAGACCCGAACGCTGGCATCAAGAAGGGCGAGTGGGTGCAGTACGTCGGCGGTTTCGACCGCACGACCGGCGGCGATTCCTACCAGAACAAGTACAACAGCGGCCATATTGATGCACCGGCATTCGATTCCGAGATCAAGAACTGGCCGGGCGCATCCACCTATATCGGCTTTTCGTACACTGGCGCTCTGCTGACCAACCGCGGCCGCGGTGTTGACCGCACCATGCTGGCCGGTGAGGTATCGCAGGCACGCATGTACCAGAGCAAGCTGACCGAGGCAGAGGTTGCAGCGGTAGCCGATGCACCGAGCGCAGCAGGCCCGAAGAGCGACGATCTGGTGCTGTGGCTGAACTTTGACCCCAAGAACATTGTCCAGACCGGTACGCACACGACCGAGTGGGCAGAGATTTCCGGTGCACCGGCATCCCTGGCATACAAGGCAGAGATCCCGGGCAAGTCGGCGATCCAGGCGACCGTTGAGTTCTCGAAGGACGGCAAGACCGTTTCGGGCTCCAAGGCATTCGACCTCAAGACCGGAGAGAACACCATCGACCTGACCGGCGCAGGCGAGGGCAAGTATGTGCGCATCGTCACCAAGTTCACCTCGAATCTGGGCACCGAGCAGACCGACATTCCGGTTCTGTACACCTACACCCTCAAGGCAGGTGAGAGCACCGCAGCATGGAACACCTACGCAGACTGGGCAAAGGGTACCTTTGCCGACGGCGCAGGCCATCAGTCTTCGGATGCATACCGTGCACTGAGCGAGGATTTTGACAACTACGCAGGCGAAGTGGACGAGGGCAAGCCGGTCGAGCAGACCGCAGCTTCTTCCGAGACCACCCAGACCGGCACCGCAGCCACGACTGAGACCACCACCGAGACCAAGCCCGAGCAGCCCAAGGAAGCGGGCTGGGATGTGGACGACAGCCACTGGGCAGCCAAGACCATCCGTGCGATGATGGCCGAGGGCGTGCTCGAAGGCGATGCCGACGGCCGTATCCGCCCGGATGACAAGATCACCCGCGAGGAAATGATCTGGGTGATGAACACCATGCTGGGTATCAAGCCCAAGGCAGACACAAAGCTGGATGCTGCCGACCGCTCGTCCGAGTGGGCGTATGGCGCACTGGCAGCGGCTAAGGATGCAGGCATCCTGCAGGGCGATGAGTTCGGTTATCTGTGCGGCAGCGACTACGCGACCCGCGCCGAGATCATCACCATGATCGCACGAGCCTGCAAGGTATCGTCTGACGATCATTCGGTACTGGACGGTTTCACCGACGCAGCAGACATTCCCGATTGGGCAGTCAGCGCGCTGGCAGGCATGGCTGCACAGGGCAGCCTGAGCGGCTACACCGACGGCACCCTCCAGCCCAACGATCAGATCACCCGCGCAGAGGCATTCAGCCTGCTGTACGAGGCAATCACGGTCGGCGAGCCTGCACAGGCAGCATAAAACAAGAAAAGCGTCCCGTTTGGGACGCTTTTTTTGATGCATAAATTACTTTTTTGCGGGATCGGCCTTGATGCGGTCAACCAGACCGAGAATCAGGTTTTCGACGTAATCCTCACTCAGCGAGGTGTCAATGCACAGGTGATAGTTCGCCGACGCACCCCAGATGGTGCGGGTGTAGTAGCGATAGTTGTCGGCGCGCTGCTTGTCGGTTTGCTGGATGTGGTGTCTGGCCGCCTTTTCGTCGGTCAGATGTTCGCGCTGCATGACCGTGCGGATGCGGTAATCGAGCGGCGCGTGCAGAAAGACGCGGACACAGCGCGGATTGTTCCGCAGCACCCAGTCGGCACAGCGGCCGACGATGACGCTGTTTTTCTGCGCGGCCTCGCGGATGCTCTTGACCTCGGCCTCAAAGATGTTGTCCTTGGGCGGCTGGTACTGGTCGGAATAGCTGTACATCTCGCTCACCAGATCGTAAAGCAGGCTGTGAGACATCTTTTCCTCGGTTTTTGCGATGAATTCGGGCTGATAACCGGTTGTGCCGGCAGCCATCTGGATGAGTTCCTCATCATAGAAGGCAAAACCCAGACGGTCGGCCAGCTTTTTGGCGATGTCGTGACCGCCGCTGCCGAACTGACGGCCAACCGCGATGCAGATCGGTTCCTCTGCGGTGGGCTGGGGTGCCTGCTTGGCCTCAGTCGGTGCTGCACCGAACAGCATTTCGGGCAGGAAGGACAGCTTTTTGCCGATCAGACGGGCGATGAAGCCGACGAGCAGGGCGGCGATGACTGTGCCTTCACGCACACCGTTGAGGTGACCGGTCAGGACGATGCCGAGAACGCCCGCGATGACCGCCATGGACACATCGAACGCAACCTTGGTCACACCAAATTCGGTCTTCCAGCGGAAAACCACCGCGCGGACGAAGGATTCACCGGGCAGCATGATGACGTTGGCGAGTACCTCCATGTACACGCCGATGCCCAGCACGATACAGCCGACGAGCAGATAGAGAATCTTGAGTACATAGGCTGCAGGCTGAACGAAGAACAGGAGCAGCATGCACAGATCGATAAAATAGCCGAAAACCAGCGAGACCGGAATCTGCAGCAGGTGTTCGGCCTTAAAATTGTGCCCGAGGATGACGAGCTGGAGCACGATGAGCAGGATGCTGAAAAAGATGGTGAACTGACCCAGAGAGAAGGGAAAGCTCAGACTGAGTACGTAAGGGATGGATGAGATCGGCGACGTACCAAGGTCGGCCTTGGTGATGAGCGCCACGCCCAGCGAGTTTACGAACAGTCCGAGCAGAAAGACGAGATAGCGTTTGACCTTATTTTGCACAACATTTTCCTTCATGCACATAACCTCCTATTTTACCATCTCTATGATATCACCCTAAAAACAACATGTCAATTATTACATGTTTAAGCCATCACCCGTGAACGCAAAAAATCCCCTGACCGACATGCGGTCAGGGGAAAAAAGGTCACGCGCGGGCGCGGCACAGGTCAATGCAGGTTTCCAGCCAGTCGCAGCTGGCCTCTTCGCGCTTGATCGCGCCGAGCAGCACCATATAATCGCAGAATGCGCAGTCGTCGGAAGGCGGGATGCCGTCGAACTTGTTCAGATCGTCGTGCAGCTGGGCCAGCCGCTCGGTGTGCGCCTCGAGTTCGGCGTCCAGCAGCGCAAGCCGCTGCTCGGAGGGGATGCTGTCCGAGAAAAACAGCTGCAAGCGGAATTCATCCTTGGGCACACCGCGCGGCTTGTGGCGGGTCAGCTCCCAGGTGTGGAACGCCTCTCGACCGGTCGGGGTGATGGAATAGAGCTTTTTTTGCAGCACATTGCCCGCGATCTCGATCTCGTACTCGACCAGACCGGCTTCGGTCAGACTTTTGAGCTCGGGGTAGATCTGGCTGTGCTTGGCGTTCCAGAACTCGAAGAGACTGGTGTCGCACGCGCGGCTGATGTCATATCCGGTCATTTTTTTGCGGTTGAGCAATCCAAGGATTGCGTATTTCAAAACTCCCATGCCAATGCCTTTCTAAAACAAATCTTGATGAATACAGTGTAGCATATTTGCGCGCAAACGCAAGCCCCAGACGGACAGAAGAAAAGTCCCGCATCGTGTGATACGGGACTTTTGTCGGTCAAAAGAACTCTTAGAAATCGACCTCGGTGTCGTAGAAGCAGCACTTGAGCAGCTTTGCCATCTGTTCCGGGTTGATCGAGCGCGGGTTGGAACCGGTGCAGGCGTCGCCGACAGCCAGCTCAGCAACCGACGGCAGCTTGTCGAGGAACTCCTGCTCGTCGATGATGCCGCCCTCGTAGTCCTTGATGCAGGTCGGGATGTCCAGTGCGCGGTTCATCTCCTGGATGTGTGCGATCAGTGCGTCAACCAGCTCGTCGGTGGTGGTGCCGGCCAGACCCAGGAACTTTGCGATCTTTGCATAGCGCTCAGCCGCAGCGGGCTCCTTGGCGTTGAAGCGAATGACCTTGGGCAGGTACATTGCGTTTGCACAGCCGTGAACGATGTGGCCGCCGGTGTAAGCTGCGCCGGTCTTGTGTGCCATAGAGTGCACGATACCGAGCAGCGCGTTGGAGAATGCCATACCAGCCAGGCACTGTGCGTTGTGCATGCGAGCGCGCGCTGCCATATCGCCGTTGTAGGACGGAATCAGGTCAGCGCTGATCATCTCGATGGCGTGCAGAGCCAGCGGATCGGTGTAATCGCAGTGCAGGGTGGATACATAAGCCTCGATTGCGTGGGTCATTGCATCCATACCGGTGTGTGCGGTCAGCTTCTTGGGCATGGTCTCAGCCAGCGAGGGATCGACGATTGCAACATCGGGGGTGATGTTGAAGTCAGCGAGGGGATACTTGATGCCCTTCTCGTAGTCGGTGATAACCGAGAATGCGGTGACTTCGGTCGCGGTGCCCGAGGTGGACGGAATTGCGCAGAACTTTGCCTTGGTGCGCAGGGTGGGGAAGTTGAAGGGGATGCACAGATCCTCGAAGGTCACATCGGGGTATTCATAGAATGCCCACATTGCCTTTGCAGCATCGATCGGAGAACCGCCGCCGATGGAAACGATCCAGTCGGGCTGGAACTCGCGCATGACAGCTGCACCCTTCATAACGGTCTCAACCGAGGGATCGGGCTCAACGCCTTCGAACAGCTTGACTTCCATGCCTGCTTCCTTGAGGTAAGCTTCTACCTTGTCGAGGAAGCCGAAGCGCTTCATGGAACCGCCGCCAACAACAACGACAGCGCGCTTACCGGTCAGGGTTTTGAGCGCTTCCAGCGCATTTTCTCCGTGATAAAGGTCTCTGGGTAATGTAAATCTGGACATAAGTCACAACACTCCTGCTCAAATTGATCGCACTTTTGTGCGTTTATGCTACGAGCCTATTATAGTATAAGGTGCCCGCGAATGCAATGCTTTTTTGCACGTTGCACAGTGCGGGACGAAAGGCGCGGATAAGGTTGGACAATCTTGCGCTCTCAGGCGTGTGCCGCGGAAAGCGACCGTTTCCGGTTAGAGATTCTTGCTCACTCGTCGGACTTGGTGCGGTATTCGCGGTAAAATTTGGGCGACATGCCGACGTATTTGGTGAAAATACGGGAGAAGTAAGCCGAATCTTCAAAGCCGACTTCGCGGGCGATCTGGGTAATGCTGTCCGAGGAGCAAGACAGACGATCCTGCGCTTCTCCGATTCTGCGGCGCAGAATATACTGCTTGAGCGTGTAACCGGTGTGCTGTTTGAAGACGTGCGCGAGGTGGTAGGGACTGACAAAAAAGAGTTTTCCCAGCTGCTCGATGGTCAGATCCTGCTGATAGTGCGTGTAGATGTAGGCTTCGACCTGTGCGCACAGTTCATTTTGCTGGCTGCTGTTTTCGGTACCGTATTCGCGGATCATCTGTTCGGTCAGTTTGAGCACCGACAGCATGAGCTGCTGGCAGATGTGCAGGTACAAAGGCGCTTGCTGGTCGGCCTGCCGCAGAATAATCTGTAAGAGGGCCGAGAGGTCGTCAAACTGTGCCGGATGGTGGAAAATCGGGGTTTTATTGTGCGCGATGATGTGGTTGGGCGGCAGATCGGGCAGCTGTAAACCCTTGATGCCCAGGCAGATGGTCTGGTAGGTTTCGTGGGTTTTGGGGAACTCGTCGTGCACCACACCGCCGTTGCACAGAATCACGTCACCCGCGCGAATGGGGTAGCGCTGGGCGCCGATCGAGTAATGCCCAGAGCCTGCGAGCAGCAGCAAGATCTCGGTGATATCGGCGTGACAGTGCATGATTTGCTGGTATCCGTTGGTCCAATCCTGGTAGCTGATGCGGTAAAGACTGGGCTGACCGGGGAATAAGGTTTGTACCTCCTGAGGAAAAAAGATAACCTGATGATTGGAGGAATGGGTTGATTTCATGTTGTGAGAGCTCCTTTTTGCATGGTAAAAAGCAGATCGACGGAACCGCAAGAAAATCCATGTGGAAATATGGCGTTTTTCTGTTCCGCACAAGAAAGTGTATGTTCATTGTAACACAGCTTTTGTAAGATAGACACTGCAAAAAGGAGTGAGGACAGATGAAATTTACAAAACTCAATCTATACAGAACCTTGCTCATGTGCGCAGGGTTTATGATTTCAGCCTTCGGCAGTGCGCTGTATGTGTACAGCGGACTGGGCGCAGACGCGTTTAACCTGATGGTACAGGGCGTGTCGGGCGTGCTGGGGCTGGCGATCGGTACGACGAGCAGCCTGATTCAGTTTATATTCCTGGCGCTGCTGATTTTTGTCAGCCGCCCGCTCATCGGCATCGGTACCTTTGGCGGTACGATCCTGATCGGTATGGTGATGAACCTGTGCGAAATTTTCTTGCAGCCGCAGCTGGCGCATGCCGGTTTGCTCATGCGCGTGCTGTGCGTCATGCTTGCACCCATCATCGTCGGCACCGGCGTTGCGATGGTCAATCTTGCCAGCATGGGCATGGCGCCCAATGATATCCTTTCGGTCTGGCTGTTCACCCGGCAGAAAAAACTGCCCTACCGCGCTGTGCGCATCATCTACGACGTGGTACAGCTGGCCATCGGTCTGGCGCTCGGCGGCGTGGTCGGCATCGGTACGGTGCTGTCCGCTGTGCTGACCGGCCCTGCGATTCAGGCGGCATCCGGCGTGCTCGAAAAGCTCACGCCCCAGCAGATGCAGACCGTATCGCTCAAATAAATATTGCCCATATCCTATTTCTACTACATATGATGGACACCCTGCTTGTTGACTCTCTCAAGCGGGGTGTTTATCGTTCTGCGCAAAAAAATACCCTGTATCTGGAAGGATACAGGGTATGTAGGGTGCAGGGAAAGTGTGTGTGACAGGAAAGCAGGCTGACGCACGACACGAAAATTGGCGGATACCTATTATATATAAGGTTAGATGCCGAAGTTTTGCATTTCCGCCAGCTGCTCCATCTTGGTCTTCGCCTCTTGCAGGCTGTGATAGATGAGCGAAATCTTCTTGGGCTCACAGCGGAAGAGCGGGACGGATACGCTGAGTGCGGCAAAGACCTTGCCGCCGCGGCACAGCGGGAGTGCCCAGCAGGCCAGCTGCGGGGTGGATTCCTCGCGCTCGGTGGCGATGTCGCCCCGGCGGATGGCATCCAGTTCGTCCAGCAGAACGTCCATATTGGTGATGGTGTGGTCGGTCAGACGGGGCAGACCGTCCGGGTACAGTGCACGGACTTCACTGTTGCTCAGTCCGCTCAGCAGCGCCTTGCCGATTGCGGTTGCGTTTGCGGGCAGACGATTGCCGACCTTGGAAATCATGCGGATCGCCTCGGGAGAGTCCTCCTTGGCGATGTATAGAACGTTGCCCTGATCGAGAACGCCGAACTGGCAGGTCTCCTGGCAGGTTGCAACGACCTTTTTGATGACATCAATAAATGCGGCCATACCGCTGTTTGCGGCGTAGGCCGTTCCGAGAACCATCGAGCTCGGGCCGATCGTATAGCGGGTGGTTCCGAAATGCTGCTGTAAATACTGTCGTTCCTCCAAGGTGTGAACGATCGGGAACAGGCTGCTCTTGGGTGCACCCAGTGCCTGCGCCAGTTCGGTCAGCGTCATACCGTCAGATGAAGCGGATAAACACTCCAGAATATCCAATACCCGAGCTGTGGCACGATGCAGCTCTTGCGCCATTATCACATTTCCCCTTCCAAAAAATTACATGGTATCATTACTGTCTTATATTTTATCAAACATTGTTTCTTTTTGCAATCAATCATGTGAAATTGTCCAACATATGACAAATTTTATATCGGGATATCACAGCGTCTCTGTTCATTTTTCATATGCACGGTTCTGCATCACAAATTATGGTTTGAAAACCGAACAGCTTTGTGTTATAATAAATCCAATACAAGAATTCCCCTTTTTTTGACAGCAAGTTTGTTTGTGCAGAAAGGGGGTCTTGTGGCGCAAAAATTCTCAAAATCAGCTGTGCTTGGACCGGAGGGTCCGGCGCAGTCGGATTTCTCACACCAACAAAGAAACGAGCAGCGTGTTATCTTTTTTAAGGGGAATATACGTTGCTTTTTTCGGGTGTAAGAGCGAATGCGCCGATTTGGCAAAAAATCGCAGCGGTATTTTGATGCTGCGGTTTGGGTTACTCATTCGCGCAGGGAACCGGCATGGTTTTCGGTATGGATGGGGGACAAAATTTTCCGACTGTATGGAGGTGAGAAGGCTGGTTTGCGGCCGGAGGTTCCCGCAAACGATCAAAGCGCGTGAGTGGGTGGTCATGCGACGTCTGTATTGACACAAAAAAGGGGAGTTCCTGTCCGTGAGGATGCGGACAAAACTCTGCGTTGCCCAAAATATCAAAAAACGACAACGAAAGAGAGAGATTTTCAAGATGTTAGGTAAAGTACGGATTCTGGGAACCATGAAGAAGTTCCCCGCTGGTGTTATGGTTATTCCGCTGCTGATTGGCTGTATCATCAACACCTTTTTCCCGGACATTCTGACCATCGGTGGTTTTACCACCGGCCTGTTTAAGGGCGGTATCCAGACGCTGATCGGTCTGTTCCTGTTCTGTAGCGGTGCTACGATTGATGTGAAAATGGCAGGACGCACGGTATATGTCGGTGTTGTCCTTACTGCATTAAAGTTCTTCCTGGGCTTTGGCCTGGGCATCCTGCTGAACGTTCTGTTCGGCGAAGCAGGCCTGCTGGGTCTGAGCTCGCTGGCAATCATCGGTGCAGTCACCAACTCCAACGGCGTTATCTACGCAACCCTGGCTGGTGAGTACGGTGAGGAGAGCGACGTCGGTGCGACCTCCATTCTGGCGCTCAACGACGGCCCGTTCTTCACCATGATCGCACTGGGTGCTGCTGGCATGGGCACCTTCCCGGCTAAGGACATGATCGCTTGCATGGTTCCCATGATTCTCGGCTTCATCGTTGGTAACCTCGACCACGAGTGGCGCAAGATTCTGGCGCACGGCATGGTACTGCTGCCGCCCTTCAACGGCTTCACTCTGGGCGCAGGCATGAACCTGTTCAACATCGCAGCTGCTGGTGCTTCGGGCGTTGTGCTCGGTCTGATGACTCTGCTGGTTACCGGCGTGCTGTCCTTCATCATCTACAGCCTGCTGCGCCGCCGTCCCGACCCGATGGGTGCGGCAATCGGTACAACGGCAGGTGTTGCGGCGACAACCCCGGCGGCGATTGCGGCCTCCGACCCGACGTTTGAACCGCAG
This sequence comes from Butyricicoccus pullicaecorum, assembly GCF_002160355.1. NCBI lineage: Bacteria > Bacillati > Bacillota > Clostridia > Eubacteriales > Butyricicoccaceae > Butyricicoccus > Butyricicoccus pullicaecorum. The sequence continues at coordinate 39,578 of NZ_NFKK01000006.1, read as the reverse complement.
GTTGAGACAGCAACCGCACAGATCGCAGCGAGCGTTGTTATCACTGCAATCCTGTGCCCGCTGATGGTATCGTTCCTGGCGAAGTGGAGCGACAAGTGGTTTGAGAAGCGCGGCAAGAAGCGCCGTGAGCTTGCAAATCTGGAGGAGTAAACCTCATAAAATACCCTGCAAATAAAGACGGGAGGAATGTACAATGAAGCAAATTATCACCGCGCGCACTGTGCTGGCTGGTTCGGAACTGGAAGAGATTCAGAACGGTGCGGTTGTCGTAGAAGACGGCAAGGTTGTTAAGGTTGTACCTGCCGAGCAGCTGACCGAGGAAGATCGCGCACAGGCTGAGTGGATCGCGTTCGAGGACGAGACCGTTCTGCCCGGCCTGATCGAGGGTCATAATCATCTGAGCATTGATGCCCGCAAGTCCAACCATCTGGAGATTCTGGGTACGGCTACCGAGTGCAAGCTGACCCTGCTGGCCGAGGAAGGCCTGTATGACGATCTGCTGTCCGGTGTCACGACCGTGCGCTGCATGGGCGAGAAGCACGACCTCGATCTCAAGCTCAAGAAGGAAATCGACGCAGGCAATCTGGTTGGTCCGGACATCCTGCCTGCCGGTGTCGGCATGAAGGGTTCGAACGGCAGCGGCTACATCGGTGCACCGCACTCCGGTGTCGAGGAGTTCCGCCGCACGGCGCGTTCCAACGTTGCCAAGGGCGTAAAGCTGCTCAAGATCTTCACCACTCCGGGCGTATTCTCGACCGAACAGGATTTTATTCCGTCTTTCCTGTCGGCTGAGGAGATTCGCACGGTTGTCGAGGAGGCACACCGCCTGCATCTGCCGGTTGCGGCACACTGCATCGGCGGTCAGGCGCTGCGCGACTGTGTCGAGCAGGGCGTTGACGTCATCGAGCATGCATACTGCGCATCCGAAGAAGATATCGAGCTGCTCAAGGCACACCCGGACTGCTGGGTAGACCTGACCACCGGTATCTACCTCGATCCCGACCGCGAGCAGTACCTGTCCGAGAACAACGCGCGCAACGTGCGTGCCGGTCGTGAGATCGTGCGCGAGTGCGTGGGCAATCTGGTACGCGCAGGCATCCACTTTGCACTGGGTACCGACGCAAACCACGGCCTGCTGTGGAAGGAAGTCGTATACACCGTCGAGCTGGGCGCAAGCAAGCGCGATGCCCTCAAGGGTGTTACCAGCAACGCGGCTTATATTTCCCGCCTGTCGGGCAAGAAGGGCGAGCTGACCGCCGGCGCGGACGCCGACATCATCGCGGTCAAGGGCAATCCGCTGGAGGACCCCGCAGTGCTCGCAGATGTATCCTTCGTCATGAAGAAGGGTGTTGTTTATAAAAAGAACGGCGCTCCGACCGCGTGCTGCCGCTCCATCCAGAAGACGCTGTAAGTCGACTGGATGCGGCAGGGCACAAAGACACCGCTCTTTTGTGTGTATATCCCAGAACTTTCATTAGATTTGGAGGAAGAATTATGAGTCAGTTCACTGGAAAACCCATCCTGGCAGTTCCGCTCGGTGATGCAGCCGGTATCGGCCCCGAGATCATCGCAAAGCTGTGTGCAAACGGCTTCCTGATGGAGCACGCAAAGCCCATTCTCGTCGGTGACGAGAGCGTCCTCAAGCGCGGCATGAAGGATACCGGTTCGGACTTCGCTTACGTGGTCAAGGAGACCATGGAAGAGGCTGTTGAAGAGGCAAAGAAGGAGACCGGTCTGGTTCTGCTCAACACCAAGAGCCTGGACGCTTCCAAGGTTGAGATCGCTGTTGTTTCGGCTGTCAACGGTAAGGAAGAGGCAGACAACCTGGTTATGATCATGGATTACTGCAAGAAGGGCCTGGTAGAAGGCTTCTGCTTCGGCCCGCTCAACAAGGCAGCGATGAAGAAGGGCGGCTACAACTTCGAGAGCGAGCACGAGTTGTTTGCTCAGGAGCTCGGCGTTATGGACAAGCCGCACGGCGAGATGAACGTACTCGACGGCCTGTGGACTTCCCGCGCAACCAGCCACATCCCGCTCAAGGATGTCAGCGCTCACCTGACCCCCAAGACCGTAGGCGACGCCATCAACCTGGCTTACGAGACCCTCAAGCGTGCAGGTTATGAAGATCCCAAGGTTGCAATCGCAGCAATCAACCCGCATGGCGGCGACAGCGGCACCTGTGGCCGTGAGGAGATCGACGTTCTGCAGCCCGCAGTTGCTAAGGCAAACGCTGAGGGCAAGAGCATCGTCGGCCCGTTCCCGTCTGATACCCTGTTCATCCGCGCATTCAAGGGCGACTTTGACGCGGTTGTTACCATGTACCATGACCAGGGTCAGATCGCACTCAAGCTCAAGGGCTTCGAGCGCGGTGTTACCGTAGCAGCTGGCCAGCCCTACGCCATCACCACCCCGGCACACGGCACCGCTTACGACATCGCTGGTACCGGCACCTGCACGACTTCGGCGTTCGAGACCGCTTACAAGCTGTGCGCAAAGATGGCTGTTACCGACCGTACCTACGGCAAGCAGTAAAAAATTGATAAAACCGATTCTTTTCTGCGCAATGTAATCTGTTTTACGGCTGTATCCGATATCTTCGGATGCAGCCGTTTTTTTATCACTTGGGCTTTCTGAAACAAATGATAAAAAGGGAAAGGTTACAAAATGGGAAAATTGTGCAATCTGACGGAAATTGATTGACACCTTATGGAAGGCGTGATATAATATAGAACAATAAGAACTGGGTTCTTAAATACGAATTGCCCGGTGAAATCGCACGAAAAAAGCAAAAGAACGGAAAAATTGCCTGCAATCTGACCGATTGCAGGCAATTGTCATCGTGCAGAGATCAACCTGTGCAGGCGTAGATGAGAATGGGGAAAGGAGGCAAGAAGGGAAAAACCGCTGCCCGGCTGCGGCTGGGTATTTGTGCGTAAACAAGCCAATCAAAAAGAAAGAAAAGAGGGGAAATAATATGACAAGTCCCGGTATGTTAATTGCGGCGCTGGTTGTTGCAATTGCGATTATTTTGTTCTGTATTATTGTACTCAAGCTCAACGCTGCCATCAGCATGGTTATCGCCTGTCTGGTCATGGGTCTGGCGGGCGGTCTGGATCTGCTCACCACCGCGTCCACCATTTCGTCAGGCTTCGGCAACATGATGACCAGTATCGGTCTGCCCGTCGGCTTTGGTACGATACTCGGACAGTTGATGAGCGACAGCGGTGCGGCATCTGTGATTGCCGACAAGCTGGTTTCGGCGTTCCCGGAGAAGCGTTCTATCTGGGGTCTGAGCGTTGCAGGCTTCATCCTGTCCATTCCGGTATTCTTTGACGTTACCTTCATCATCCTCATCCCGATCGGCATTACCATTGCTTCCAAGATCGACATGAAGATGTGCTACGTCACCGGCTGCCTGACCATCGGTGCGACGACCGCACACTGTGTCGTACCGCCCACGCCCAACCCGCTGGCAGCTGCCGACATTTTCGGCTTTGATCTGGGTATCATGCTGATCGTCGGTTTGGTCGTCGGCTTCATCACGGTCATGGTGTCCAACTTCATCTACATCAAGATTCACGACCACGGTATCTGGAACGATGCCACGGACATCAACCAAAGCTCTACGGTTGCAGCTGAACTGGTTGCAAACCGTCAGGCAGAGGACCCGAACAAGCCCAAGCCGGGCATGTTCATGTCGCTGCTGCCCATCATCATCCCGGTTGTCTGCATCCTGTTCGGTACGCTGGGCGGCGCGATGTTCGAAGAACCGCCGGTCATCTGCACCTTCCTGGGCGACAAGCTGATCGCAATGCTGCTCGGTACGCTGGGCGCATACCTGGTCAGCCTGCCGTATATCGGCCGCAGCAATCTGGAAAAGTCTGCCGGTGAAGCACTCAAGAGCGCAGGCGTCGTTCTGCTGGTCACCGGTGCAGGCGGCTCGTTCGCATCGGTTATCACCGCAACCGGCATTGGTGATGCGATTGTCGGCCTGCTGGGTACCGATACCACCTCGGTGATTCCGGCCATGTTCCTGGCTTACGGCATCGGTCTGATCTTCCGTGTCGCACAGGGTTCGGGTACGGTTGCCGGTATGACCTCCATGGGCGTTATGGCGACCATTGCGCCGATGGTTGGCTGCCATCCGGTATGGATTGCGCTGGCATGCCTGTCCGGCGGTAACTCGATCGGCCACGTCAACGACTCCGGTTTCTGGGTTGCGACCAATATGTCCGGCCTGACCGTCACCGGTGGTCTCAAGACCTATACGCTGGGTTCCTTTATTTCCTCGGTCTGCATTTTCGTGCTGGCGATTGTAGGTGCCCTTGTGATCCCGCTTTGATCTGATTAGATTATATGAAGCGAGCGCTCCCTCGATGGACAATCGAGGGAGCGCTTTTTTATGGCCTGAAATCGAGGGACAACAGGTGCAATGAAAGATGCTGGTCAGCATGCCGTATTTTGTTCTGAGATACGCTGTGTCGGCGTGGGACAGAGTGTATGAGAACTTACACATAACGCACGCGTCCATGCGGCAGAGAGCGCCTGCGCGCGAAAGAGAAAGGTCTGTCTCTGGACTGAATTTGGGCAAAAAAAGAGGGCGGTACAATGTACCGTCCTCTTTGTGTTGTGAACTGTTTTGGCTGCTTAGCTCAGGCCGTTGGAAGCCATGTAATCAGCCTCGAACTCGGAAACGTAAGCGGTAGCGTCAGCAGAGTTCATGTACTGGCTGATGAGCTGGTTGGGAACTAGGTACTCGTCGTTCCAAGCCTGGGTCTCGGAAACCTTCTTGAGTGCGTCAGACCAGAATGCAACAGCTGCGTCGCTCATAGCCTTGGGAGCTGCAACACCGCGCCATACCGGAACTTCTACGTTCTCGTAATCGCCAACCTCAGACAGGGTGGGAGCATCAGCCAGGTTGCCGCCGAAGTGCTCGGTGGACAGTGCCAGAGCCGGGGTCAGGTCGCCGGACTCAACGTACTGGGAAGCAGCAGCGGGCTTAGAGATAACGAAGTCCAGGTTGCCGCCCAGAGCAGCGGTGATTGCGTCGCCGGTAGAGTCGTAGGTGATGTAGCCCATCTGATCCTCGGTCAGGCCGAGCTCTTCGATCAGAGCCTGATAGGTAGCGATATCGTCGCCCTTGGAGCCGCCGATTACAACGTAGGTGCCATTCTTAGCAGCCTCGATTGCAGCAGCAAAGTCGGTCATGTCAGCGCCGGTCTTTGCGTAAGCGGTCTTGCCGGTAGCGCTGCCGCAGGAGAAGAGCAGCTGCTTGTCGACAGCCATGATTGCCAGGATGCGGAAGTTAGAAGAACGATTTGCAGTGTTGGTAACCATGGGCATCAGGTCGCCGGAGTTGAAGGTCAGCAGGTTGTAGTCTGCGTTCATGGTGGTGGTAGCGATCTTGTTACGGCCAACCTCACCAGCACCGTCGGTCTCGTTGGAGATAACGATGGTCTGACCATTGACCAGATTTTCGGTATTCATGATGTCAGCGATCTTACGAGAGAAGATATCCGAGCCGCCGCCTGCACCAGAGGTACATACCCAAGTAATGGTTTTAGTGGGGGTGAAAGTGCCGTCTGCGTTGGTGTCCGAACCGCCACCGCCGCAAGCGGTCAGGGACGCGGTCAGAGTCAGGGCTGCAACTGCCAGAGCAGCCAGCTTCTTCATCTTTTTCATGTCGATTCTCCTTTTTTCTTACCAATGTTTATTTCAAATAAATTGAAATCATTAAATTAGACCGAAGTGCTGTTCTTGGACTTGATCTTGCGCATGAGTGCCTTGAACGAGGGGGTCAGAACGAGTACGAGGAAGATAGCCAGCAGAACGATCTTCAGGGTAGAGTCAGCGAATACGGACAGGCTGCCCTGAGAAGCGATGAATGCCTTACGCATGTTCTCTTCGAGCATCGGAGCCAGAACGAATGCCAGCAGCATCGGAGCAGTCGGGAAGCCATTCTTGTCCAGAATGTAGCCTACGATACCAGATACGAACATGACGATAACACCGTACATGGAGTAAGAGGTAGAGTAAGCACCAACGATGCAGACACAGGTGATGATCGGGATCATGAACTTGATCGGAACGCTCAGGATCTTAATCAGGAAGGGGATGACAGCGACAGCAACTGCCAAGGTAAAGATGTTAGCGATGTACAGGGAAGAAATCAGGCTCCAGCAGAAATCGGGGTTGGTCTCGAAGAGCAGCGGGCCAGGATTCAGACCCCACATCATCAGACCGCCGAGCAGAACGGCGCCGGTACCCGAACCGGGGATACCCAGAGCGAGCAGCGGAGCGAATGCGCCGGCAGCTGCGGAGTTGTTACCGGACTCGGATGCAGCGATACCTTCGATTGCACCGGTACCCATGGGCTCTTCGCTCTTGAACTTCTTCTGCATTGCATAGCCGACCATGGAGCCGGTGGTAGCACCCGAACCGGGCAGAACGCCGACGAAAGTGCCAAGCAGAGAGGAACGCAGTACGGGAGGCAGCAGGCGCTTGAAGTCGTGTCGAGTCAGCATCGAACTACGGATGGACAGCTTAACAGCCTGATAGGTGCCACTCTTACGCTTTTCTTCGTCAGCCTTGCGCTCGTTGACCAGCTTGATAACCTGAGCGAAGCCAACTGCACCGATGATGAAGGGGGTGAAGGTGATGCCGCCCATGAGGTAGATGTTATCGAAGTTGTAGCGCGGTACGCCGGACAGGGTGTCCATACCGATGGAAGCGACCAGAATACCCAGCATGGTGATGACAACGCCCTTGGTGGGGTTCTCACCGATCAGCCAGCTGATGGAGGTCATCGCGATCAGCAGAATCAGGGTCATCTCAGCGTAGCCGAAGTTCAGACCGAGCTTTGCCAGACCGGAAGCGGTGATGGTCAGGATGAGGATACCGATGGTACCGCCGATGAAGGAAGCGAAGTTCGCGGTCATCAGAGCCTGACCGGGACGACCCTTCTTAGCCATCGGGTAGCCGTCGAGTGCGGTGGTGATTGCCGGCGAGTCACCGGGGATGTTCAGCAGAATTGCGCTGAATGCGCCGCCGTACATGTTGGAGTAGTACAGCGCACCGAGCATGATGATTGCGGTAGTGGGGTTAAACTTGTAAGTCAGGGGCAGGAGCAGCGCGACGCCGGCCAGCGAGCCCAGACCGGGCATTGCGCCGACGATCAGGCCGAGGATGGCACCCAGCATACAAACGCCGATGTTCTGGGGATCAAAAACGACCTGGAAACCTGACAACAGGGAAGCAAAATTTTCTAACATATCCGGACCTCCTTACATCAGATAGGCGAACAGACCAACCGGGAACTGTACCTGCATCCAGAAGACGAATACGCCCAGAATCAGCGCAGCCATAAAGACTTCGATGATGATGGTAGCCTTCCAGGTAGCCTTCTCGATGACCTTGAGCCAGAGAAGCAGATACAGCAGGCAGCTGGCGATCAGACCGATGATGTAGCAGCCGATGATGATGCCGCCGCCGCCCAGGATGACCATGAGCTCATTCCTGTTGTACACAGGAGCGTCTTCATTGCTGCGCAGCATCTGAACCAGGCACAGGAGGCTGGTTGCGAGCAGTACCACAGCGATGATGATGGGGAAGAACGCAGCCGTCGGCTGACCCTCCCAGAAACCGAAGTCCTGCAGACCGACCACAATGAACACGATCGCAATGATGGCGGTGATGATGGGGACCAGGATGCGGGAGTTTACTTTTCTTTTCTCCACAATGTTTCCTCCTTCAATCTTCTTATGTTTCTTAAATCCGCAGATCTTGTCGTACGCGGTGAAAACCCTGCGAAACGACCCGTACCGTCCACGGAAAGAAATCAGTGGTGGTAGTGGAAAAACGTACGCGGCAGTCAGGGCAGAGACAACCAGATTTTGTCGTATGGCCAAAAAGCATGGAAACGTGATCCAGTTTTCCAGAACCGAAAAAATACAATCGATCTGTTCAACAGAATCGGTCACAGACGGCAAATTGGTGTAACAGTTTTTCCCCCTCTCTGTGTAGATGCCAACTTTGCCCGTGTGCGTTCGAACGGCGTTCGGATCGAAACATATCGTGTCTCTGAGACCTGAGCGATCGCGGAGATACTATACGGAATCGGTCTAAAACCACCGGGAAAGTGCCGACGCCGGGTCAAACGAAGTTGGATTTGACCGGTGCGGAACTCTCATTTTTTCATGCTTTTCACACGACAGAAAAGCCCTTTTCTGACCACTCGGTTTTTATTTAAGTACCGCGTCTTTATTTAAGTATAACTTGTATTTGTTAAAAGGTCAACAATCTCTTGAAAATCTGTTTAATATTAATAAGTATAAAACGCCAGATTTCGTAACTTCTGCATAAATGTCTGGAGGCAGAAAAAGGACGGTGACGGCCGGACGCGGTAAGGGTCAGATACACTGGAAACCCAGTGGGGACAGATGGGGAAGGCTGATATACACTGCACAGGCTGGTACGGTGCGCACCCTGTCTCGCAGACGGGAATAAGAACGGTGTTCGGCATATTTTATGGGGATTTTTGGCAAAAATGGGTGTGTGCACAGACAGAACGGCCTTTTGTTTCGACTGACGTTTCCGCGAAAAAGCAGACGGGACAGATGGACAAATGCCGCCGCTGGCGAGAAGATTTTGTAACCAAAAAGAGGCGTCTGAACAGTGTGGGCAAAAGGTTTCATCGGGCAAAATGAGGGTGCGATGGATGCGCAATGTCTACAAAAAATGGAAGATAAATTCTGCTAAAATGAACAAAGCAATTTGCGCAGAATGGGATGGAAAATTGCGGGTTTTGTCGAGGGACTCTACGACCAGAACTGGAACCAGCGAACGGCTTTTCGTTTTTTCAGACATGCAGGGCAAAAATCGTGATAATCCCGGTCAAATGGATAAAAAAATCCCCGTATCGTTCGATACGGGGATTTTTTTGGCTTGTTCAGCCGGTTTATGTTGATTGGTTATACGGAAATTGCACATCCAGAGTCGGCTGCGTCGCGGGCGAGCAGCGCGAGGCGGCTGTCCTCCAGCGATTCGGCCAGATCGAGCAGACCGGAGCCGTGACCTTCCAGCGTGGCAATGAAGTCCTCGAAGATTGCGGGAGGGTACTGGAGCGGTACCGGCGTCGAGCCGTCATTGTGTTCATTGATGAGGTAGACTGTGTCATCACGCACCTCAATCACGCCGTGCGTGCCTGCCGCGCGCACACGGTCATCGCCGTGGGTCGCAGCATTGGCCGGACGCAGGTAGTCTGCGCTGACCTGTGCGCTCACGCCGTTTTCCAGCGTCATCATCAGCTGTGCGGTGACTTCCAGATCACCATAGCCCTGATTTGCCATCGTCGAGTGATGGGCAAAGATGGTCTTTGCCGCGTGGGGATAGAGATAGCGGATGAAGTCGATGCCGTGGATGGCAACCCAGGGAATCAGGCCGCCGTGCTGGGCACGGTCGCGGAAGAAGGGTGCACGCTGTCCCAGACGATAGGACTTCTGCGCGGTGAGCAGACGGATTTCTCCGATCTCGCCCGCATCGATGAGCTGCTTGGCGGTGTAGAACCAGGGGTCAAAGCGCGCGGTCTGCATGGCCCAGAGCAGAGCGGTGGACGACTGCGCCGCCTCGCGGACGCGGTCCAGTCCGGTCAAGGTCAGCGCCAGTGGCTTGTCGCAGTAGACGTGAATGCCGCGTGCGAGTGCCTGACAGGTCATCTCCTCGTGATCGCAGAACAGACCGTCTACGACCAGCACATCGGGAGAAAGGGTGTCGATCATGGTGAGATAATCGGGATATTCGGGCGGGGTCAGACCGAGCTTTTCGAAATCTTCCAGCACTTCGGTCATGGGCTCGCCCGGCCAGGCGCGGCACCAGCCGCAGATCTCGACCTGCGGCAGACCGGGCAGGGCACGGGTCACCGTGGCAGCGTGACCGGAGTTACCGGCGATACAGACACGAATCATGCGTGAGTGTCCTCCTTACAGCAGCATTTTGCACCGGAAAAAGTGGTATAACCGTCCAGTTTGATGACGGTGGGCTGTTTTGCCCAGTCAAAGCCCAGCTCGGACGGCAGCTTTCCGGTCTGGAAGCAAGTCCAGGCATCGTCGGCCAGACCGCGCATAAAGAGACCCGGCTCGGGCTCGCTCACATGCTCCATGCGGTCGGCGGGCAGCGGATGTACGTTTGCCTGGTCGAAGATGGCGTTGCACATGGTCAGATGGGGCAGAACGGTGTCGGGCGTACAGGGAACGTCCAGACTGGGATCGGCTGCGACTGCAATCATGGTGCGCAGCTTCTGTGCGACGTGGTACTCGCCCAGTGCTGCACCATAGTTCTTGGTCGAGCCGTCGGCAAAGGTGGCGATGATCTCCGCCGAATCGTCGTTGCCCGAAGCGGTCACGACGGCGTTTTCAAAGGTGTATTGCAGGATTGGGTCGACATCGCGGTCGCCCGAGTGGGTCACAGACAGGAAGAAGTCGCAGCCCGAGGCGAACTTACCCGATACAAAGGCGGTGTCAAAGGTCTCGATGCCCTTGCCGTTGTACAGCTCGACGGTCAGATGCTCGGGCATGGCCGCCGCGTCAAAGCGGTCACCCAGCACAAAACAGGTGTTGTGCAGATAGTGCGCAGTCGCGTTGGTCAAAATCGAGTCCAAAACCCAGTTGCCCTGCGCATCGCGGATGTGTCCGCGCCAGGGGCTGTTGTAATAGCTGTCGTAGCGCTGCCAGGAAACGTAGGTGCGCAGCGACTTGGGCGCGCCGAGCAGACCGGACTGAATATCGCGCTTGAGGTTCTGGATGGGATCGCAGAAGGACATCTGGAAACCGACACCCAGCTTGCGGCCGGAAGCTGCGACTGCCTCACGAATGTCGAGCGCGTCCTGCAGAATGGGTGCAAGCGGCTTTTCACAAAGCACATGTGCACCGTGCTTGAGCGCGAGCAGGCACTGCTGCTTGTGCAGATGAATGGGGCTTGCGATAAGCACCAGATCGGCGCGGTCGACGGCGAAAAAGTCTTCGGGGGTGCGGTACATGGGTACACCCTGTGCGGTCAGCTGTGCATAGCGCGGAACTTTCTCGTAAAACGGGTCGATGGCCGCGACCAGCTGGTAGCTTTCGGGATCGACAAAGCGCTCGAGCAGTCCCAGACAGTAGTCGCCGTATCCGCCTGCACCGATGATTGCCAGTTTAATGGGTTTCATACATCCTCATCCTCTTTTCCTGAATACTGCCTCCAAGGGCACGATCTTTATCTGCATTTTATTGTATCATCTCGTGCCGCGCAGCTGGTGGGATGCAGTTGCGCAATAATATGTAAAATATGCTATTATTGCTCGCGCTCGCGGTAGCGCAGGGGCGTGCATCCGGTTTCCCGGCGGAAGGCACGGATGAAATTGTTCACGTCGGAGAATCCCGCGTGAAAGGCCACTTCGCTGACCGGTAAATCGCTGTGAATGAGCAAATCTTTGGCCGCAGCCAGCCGTGCCTGCACCAAATACTGCTTGGGACTGTATCCGGTCATGCTCTTAAAGCAATGGGTCAGGTAGCAGGGGGTGAGGAACACGCGCTCGGCCAGATCGCTGACCCGGATGGGTTCGGCGTAGTGGGTGTCGATGTAGCGCTGGACGGCAAAAACTGCCGATTTTCCCGCCTGAGAGGTGGATTCGAGCAGTTCGGGGCGCAGACGGCACAGCAAAATGAGCAGCTCGGAAATCAGGCTCATGTGCATCACACCGGCAAGACCGTCCTGTATGCTCTGTTCCTCGATCAGTCGGCGGAAAATCAGCTCAAACCGCTCGAGGTGCGCGGATACGTCATATCGGTGACAGAACCCTTTGGGACGGCTGCGCAGGGGCATGAGCAGACGGCGGTCGGTGATCAGACGCTCGGTCATGTCCGGGTTCAGGATGACATAATAGCGCTCGTAAATGGGCGTGCGCAGCTCGAGAAAGTGCTCTTCGAATCGGCCGATGACGAACACCGAACCTGGGCCGCCGTCATAGACGGCATCGCCGATGTGGATGCGGATGTGACCGGTGCGGATGAATAAAAGTTCGTAGGCGTTGTGGAAGTGGATGCGAATGGATGTGTCGCTGTCTTTGAAGCAGCATTCCTGTATCACGGCGTTCTGATCCATGGATCACCCTCCTGTTATCGCAAGATTTACATATTATCACACAACTTGATATGACTTTCTCTTTGCTTGCTATTATATCATATCAGTACAGTTGCTGCGCGGAAAACCCTGAATTTAGTCGAAAAAATTCTGTGTGGTCAAAGACGACGGCGCAAGAAGAAGTAGAAGGAGGATTCATGTATGGAGCATGAAAAGTTCCATTATAAGACCAAAGAGGAACTGAAAGCGAAGTTAGAGGAGCTGAAAGTGACCCTGCCTCTGTCCGAGAATCTGGACGTGCTGAAGCGTCCGGTACAGATCGGCAGCAAGACGGCGGCGAACGCGATCGCCATTCAGCCGATGGAAGGCTGCGACGGCACGGTGGACGGACGTCCGGACGCACTGACGCTGCGCAGATATGACCGATTCGCAAAGAGCGGTGCGGGACTCATCTGGGCAGAAGCGGTTGCGGTTGTTCCCGAGGGACGTGCCAATCCGCGTCAGTTGTGGATTCACGAGGAAAATTTGGCAGATTTCCAGAAGTTTGTCGCTGACATCAAGGAAACCTGCATCCGTGAAAACGGTTTTGAGCCCATCGTCATCATGCAGGCCACCCATTCGGGCCGCTACTCCAAGCCGCAGGGCACACCCGCACCGCTCATCGCGTACAACAATCCCATTTTCGAGGGCGATACCCCGATCTCGTCCGACCGTATCCTGTCCGATGAGTACCTATTTGTACTGGAAGAAAAGTTTGCCGACGCAGCCAGACTGGCCGAGCGAGCAGGCTTTGACGGCGTAGATATCAAGTGCTGCCACCGCTACCTGAACAGCGAACTGCTGTCGGCGTACACCAGAGAGGGCGCATTTGGCGGCAGTCTGGAAAACCGTACCCGCCTGCTGCGTCACGGTGTGAAGAATGCCATGGACGCAACCGGCAAGGACTTTATCGTGACTTCGCGCCTCAATGTCTATGATGGATTCCCGCATCCCTACGGCTTCGGCGTGCGTCCGGGCGCAGGTACTGAGGTCGATCTGACCGAGCCGCTCGAGCTGATCGGCCGCCTGCACAACGAGCTGGGCATGCAGCTGCTCGATATCACCATCGGCAACCCCTATTTCAATCCGCACGTCAACCGTCCCTACGACAATGGCCCGTACGTGCCGGACGAGCATCCGCTCGAGGGCGTGGCTCGCATGTATCACTGTGTCGGCGCTGTGCAGAAGGCATACCCCGATCTCAAGGTCATTTCGTCCGGTCTGAGCTATCTGCGTCAGTTCTCGGGCAATCTGGCAGCCGGCGCCATCGAGCAGGGTTACTGCACCATGGCAGGCTTTGGCCGAGAAGCCTTTGCTTACCCGCAGTTTGCAAACGACCTGCTGCACACCGGCGAGATGGACGCACGCAAGTGCTGCATCGCCTGCGGCAAGTGCACCGAGCTCATGCGTGCCGGTTCGACGGCGGGCTGCGTCATCCGTGACCCGGAATATCTGCCCATCTACCAGCGCGACGTACAGGGCAAGAAATAAAGGAGGCTGGATCTATGCAGAAAATTGCATTGGTGACCGGTTCGCGCCGCGGCATCGGTCTGGGCATCGCCCGCGCACTGGGCAAGGCCGGATACTTTGTCGTCGTTTCCGCGACCGCTGCACAGGACGATGCGGTCATCGAGACCTTGCAGGCCGAGGGTATTGATTGCACGTATATTCCGTGCAACATTGCCGTACAGGCCGACCGGGTACGCATTCTGGAGGAGATTGCCGCGCGGTATGGACGACTGGACGTGCTGGTCAATAACGCCGGTGTCGCACCGACCGTGCGTCTGGACCTGCTCGAGACCACCGAGGACAGCTTCGACCGCCTGATGCAGATTAACCTCAAGGGTACGTTCTTCATGTGCCAGCTGGCAGCACGCATGATGATCGACATGCAGGGCAAGGGACTGGAGGACTACACCCCGCGTCTGGTCAATATTTCGTCCATGTCGGCTTATACTTCGTCCACCAGCCGCGGTGAATACTGTGTGTCCAAGGCGGGTATCTCCATGACCACCCAGCTGTTTGCCGATCGTCTGGCAGAGTACGGCATTCCGGTCTTTGAGGTGCGTCCGGGCATCATTCAGACCGACATGACCGCCGGTGTGACCGAGAAGTACCAAAAGCTCATTGACGGCGGCATCACGCCCATCAAGCGCTTTGGTCAGCCTGCCGACGTGGCAAACTGTGTGTGCGCAGCGGTCAGCGGTCTGCTGGACTTTGCGACCGGTCAGGTGCTCAACGCCGACGGCGGTTTCCACATTCGCCGCCTGTAAGAGAGGTTGGGTATGAAAACGACTTCGATTTGCTGCGCAGGACGCACCATTCCGGTCTATGCACTCGATGCGCTGGTGGTCGGTACGGGCTGCGCGGGATACAACGCCGCCGACTGGCTGTACGACCTTGGCCGAACCGATGTTGCCATCGTGACCGAGGGCATCAAGATGGGCACCTCGCGCAACACGGGCAGCGACAAGCAGACCTACTACAAGCTGTCGCTCGCATCGGATGAAGCCGATTCGGTGCAGGAGATGGCGCAAACGCTGTTTTCGGGCGGCAGTGTCAACGGTGACACCGCGCTGGCCGAGGCGGCAGGCTCGGTGCGCAGCTTTATGAAGCTGGTCAATCTGGGCGTGCCGTTTCCGTGCAGCGAATATGGCGAGTACGTCGGCTATAAGACCGACCACGATCCCCGTCAGCGTGCGACCTCAGCCGGACCGCTGACCTCGCGCTTTATGACCGAGGCGCTTGAACGCAGCGTGCAAAAGAAGGGCATCCGCATCTTCAACCAGATGCAGGCAGTGCGCCTGCTGGTGGAGGACGGCAAGGTGTTCGGCCTGCTTGCACTCGACCTCACCCGTCCGGGTGCCGACGGTCTGACGCTGTTTGCCTGCCCGCACATCATTCTGGCGACCGGCGGCCCTGCGGGCGTGTACGACGCATCGGTATATCCCTGCGGTCATGTAGGCATGACCGGTATGGCGCTGGAAGCCGGTGCCAAGCTGGTCAATTTGCAGGAATGGCAGTATGGTCTGGCCTCGATCGACTTCCGCTGGAACGTGTCGGGCACCTATCAGCAGGTGCTGCCGCGCTACATTTCGGTGGATGCCGACGGTGTCGAGCGGGAATTCCTGCTCGATTACTTCGATACTCCGGCGCAGGCGCTGGACGCGGTTTTCCTCAAGGGGTATCAGTGGCCGTTTGACGTGCGCAAGGTGCAGGGTTCGTCTATCATCGACCTGATCGTGCACCATGAGACCATCGACCTTGGCCGACGGGTGTACATGGATTTTCGCACCGACCCGACTGGTCTGGACTTTTCCGCACTGTCGGAGGAGACCTTCCGATACCTCAAGAACTCGGGTGCACTCATGCCCACGCCGATTGCGCGTCTGGCGCACATGAACCCGGATGCCATCGAGCTGTACCGTGCGCACGGCATTGACCTGACGACTGAGTCGCTGCGGGTTGCCGTCTGTGCCCAGCACAACAATGGCGGCATTGCGGTCGACCTTAACTGGCAGACCAATATCCAGGGTCTGTATGCAGCCGGTGAGTGCGCAGGCACATTCGGTGTCTATCGCCCGGGCGGCTCGGCGCTCAACGCCTGCCAGGTCGGTTCCATGCGTGCAGCCGAGCACATCGCGTGCACAACCAAACCCGCGCTGTTTGCAGCCGAGCAGCTGGAAGAACAGGTGGAACGTGTGCTGACCAGCTGGCTGGCCGATGCGCTGGAAAGTCTGAACCATTGTGATGTGCACAGCACATCGTACACCATGCGCCGAGAGATGCAGAAGCGCATGAGTGCACAGGCTGCACACATCCGACAGCCCGAGGCCTTGCAGGCGCTGTGCGACGCACTGGATGCGCAGCTGCGGCACTTTTTCCGCGATTATCGTCTGGTATCGCCCGGCGGTTTTGCACAAATGCTGCGCACGCGCGATGTCCTGCTGACCCAGCGCGCCGTGGTATCGTCCATGACGCTGTGTGCACAGCAGTGGGGCAGCCGTGGGTCGGGACTGGTGCTCGATTCAGCAGGCGTTGCCTGTGAGGGTCTGCGTGATTACCGCTATCGTCTGCCGCAGGAGGTTGGCATGGATCAGCAGGTGGTCACCGAATGGAATTCGGACGGGATTTCTTCTTCCTTTGCACCCGTTCGTCCCATTCCGGCGCGTGACAGCTGGTTCGAGAACGTCTGGCGGGAATATCGGACGCACACGGCCGGGTTACAGTGACCCATCCGAGCGTTCCAGCTGTTCGGCGTGCAGTTTTTTGAAGTGATTGGGGCTGATGCCGTACCATTTGCGGAAGGCACGGTAAAACCCGGCATGGTCACTGAAGCCGCAGGTCTCCCAGACCTTGGCCACCGGCACCCCATCCAGAATGCTGTTTTTTCCTGTGATCAGACGCATCTGGATGACATACTGGTAATAGGAAATGTGCATATTTTGCTTAAACAGATGAGAAATATGGTACTTGTTGGTATAGAAAACCGATGCCAGCTTGTCCAGTGACAGGTCGCCGCAGAGGTTGCCCTGCACGTAGTGCAGAATGTCGGTCAGGAGCGACCCGTGCGTGCCGCCCTGCACCTGGCTGGTCTCGGCGGCGAGCGCACGGTTGTACAGGGTCAGGATGTGCATGATGACCGAGATACCCTCGGTGCGATAGCACAGCGCGCGTTCGTGGTAGGAGTGGAACAGGGTCATAAAGCTGCCGCGCAGCGAGATGACCGAGGCCTCATCGCCGCGGAACAGATACCGACCCTGAATGTCCTGTTGGAGGAAATAGCCGCAGTCGGCGTCCTGACGAATCAGACGGCTCAGGGCATTGGCCGAGATCCACACGACATAGCGCTCGTAGGGAATGTCAAAATCGTGAAAAACCGGATTGTGCAGCACGTTGGGCGGGATGATGAGCAGATCACCCGGATGCAGCTGAAACTGCTGATCGTCGACAATGTAGTCCACGTGACCGCCCGCGAAAAAGTACATCTCGTAGAACTCGTGATAGTGCGGTTCGACGTCGTGATAGTCGTTGTCCACCGCGTGTTCGACCTCGAAATCGAGCTCAGTCATGTAGTGCTTGAACAGCCAGGATTGGCGTTCTCGATCGGTTTTTGTCATCGTCTTGGCTCCCCTCTGCCCTTTGGATATATTGAACAAGAAATATGGACACAGTTTATGCAAAACCCCTATTTCTCGTCAAATGTCAGCAAGAATCACAATATTTAAACCAAAAATAATAATTTATTTTGAAAAAGATTGTTTTTATAATGGTATCAGAAAGCACGAGCAGAGGCAAGTCTGTGCGGAAAGAATTTGCCCGGACGTGCGGGAACATACCGGTGTGAAAACGCAGTCCCGACGGGGACACGCAGAAGAAACATGATAAAACAGAAAGACGGAGGTATTTTCCTCATGAAGAGCATGATGAAACGACTGTTTGCAGGTGCTTTGGCGGCAGCGGTGCTGACCGGTCTGACGGGATGCAGCGGCGGAAGCCAGGACCCCAATCACCTGTTGATCGTGCACGGTCATGGTGACTGGCACCCGGTCAATATCGGACTGGAAAAGTTTGCGGAAGATATGGAAGCCGAGACCGATTACACGTTCAGCATCTACCCCAACGGTCAGCTCGGTGACGACAGCGCGATGGTACAGCTGGTCAAGGCAGGCGTTGTAGACGTTGCCAAGGTCAGTGCAGGCGCACTCGAGCAGTTTAACCCCGCATATTCGATTTTCTCCATTCCCTATGTCTTCCAGTCCACCGAGCATTACTTTGATGTTATGAACAACTCGGAGGCGGTACAGGAGATCTTTAACTCCACTCGTGACGACGGCTTCATCGCCATCGGCTGGTTCGATTCGGGCTCTCGCTCGATCTACACCACCAAGGAAGGCCCGGCCGATTCTCCGGCAGCACTCAAGGGTCTCAAGATCCGTACCATGAACAGCCCGACTTCGGTTGAGATGATCAATAACATGGGCGCGGCAGCGACTCCGATGTCGTCCGGTGAGGTTTACACCTCGCTCCAGCAGGGCATCATCGACGGCGCAGAGAACAACGAGACCGTTCTCGGTGACGACGGACATGGTGAGGTAGCCAAGAGCTACACCTACACCCAGCACCAGTACCTGCCCGATATTGTCATTATGTCGGTTGAGACCTGGGATGCAATGACCGAAGAAGAGCATCAGAAGGTCTACGAGGCAATGGACGACGCATGGCAGGCACATGAGGAAGAATGGGTTCAGATCGTAGAGCGCAACAAGCAGGAGGCGCTTGACATGGGCGTCCAGTTCTACGAGATCGACAAGACTCCCTTTATTGAGGCATGCAAGCCGCAGCAGGAAGCATTCTGCGCACAGAGCGAGGACAATGCCCGCTACTTTGCAGACTTCCAGAGCTATCTGAAGTAAGGAGGATCCCAACATGAGAAAAGTGATCGATAAGATCATCGAGATCCTGTGTACGCTGATCATGGGCTACATGGTGCTCGATGTCTGCTGGATGGTCATTGCGCGTTTTGTGCTCAAGAATCCGTCCACAACCTCGGAAGAGGTATTGCGCTATCTGCTGGTCTGGACTACAATGATTGGCGGCGCGTATGCTTATGGCCGTCGCAAGCATCTGTCTATTACCATGCTGACCAAGAAACTGTCGTTCCGTGGTCAGAAGATTCTGGATATCGGTGTACAGGCGATTGTCATTGCGTTCTGCGTGATTGTTATGATTCTTGGCGACCTGCGTCTGGTACAGACCACGTCTAACCAGATCTCCTCCGCCCTGCATCTGCCCATGCCCTACGTCTACGCCAGCATTCTGGTCGGCGGCATTCTGATCGTATTCTATTCCCTTATCTTTATCCTGGAAGATCTGAAGGCCCTCCGCAATCCTGAGATTGAGACCGCAAAGCAGTAAGAGAGGAGAAGAATAACATGAGTGTAGTACAAATCGGCCTGCTGCTGCTGGCTAGCTTTTTCCTGATGCTCGCGCTGAGCGTCCCGGTCTCGATCAGCCTGATCGTGTCCTCGCTGATTACCGTGTCCACCGCGCTGCCGCTCGACCTTGGCACCTTCGTTGCCTGCCAGAAGATGGTCGCAGGCGTAGACAGCTTCTCGCTGCTCGCCGTTCCCTTCTTCATCCTGACCGGCGTGCTGATGAACACCGGCGGTATCGCACAAAGACTGATTAACCTTGCAAAGTGCCTGGTTGGCCGTATCCCGGGCGGTCTGGCACACACCAACATTGTCGGCAACACCATGTTCGGCGCGCTGTCCGGCTCGGCTGTTGCAGCATCCATCGCAGTCGGCGGCGTTATGCTGCCCGAGGAGGAAGCTGCAGGTTACGATAAGAAGTTCGCTGCCGCTGCAAACGTTGCGTCTGCACCGACCGGCCTGATTATCCCGCCCTCCGGTATCCTCATCATCTACGCCGTTCTGTCCGGTTCCTCGGTCGTCGGCATGATCATGTCCGGTTACATTCCCGGCATCCTGTGGTGCCTGGCCTGCATGGTTGTCGCATTCATCGTTGCCAAGAAGAACAAGTATCCGACCAGCGAGCGTGTTCCGGTCAAGGTACTGTTCCGCTACTTCGTGGAAGCCATCCCCAGCATCCTGCTCATCGTCATCATCATCGGCGGTATCTCCTCCGGTATCTTCACCGCGACCGAGTCGGCTGCTGTCGCTGTTGCATACACCCTGTTCCTCGCCATGGTCGTCTATAAGAGCATTAAGCCCTCCGACCTGCCGGGCATCCTGCGCGATGCCTGCGAGACCACCGCAGTTATCATGTTCCTGATCGCAGCTTCTGCGGTTATGAGCTTCGTTCTGTCCTTCACCGGTCTGCCCAACGCCATCGGTGAGGCGCTGCTGAGCGTTTCGGATAACAAGTACGTCATCCTGCTGCTCATCAACCTGCTGCTTCTGGTTGCCGGTATGTTCATGGATATCACCCCGGCAGTCCTGATCTTCGCACCCATCTTCCTGCCGGTCGTTACCAGCTTCGGCATGGACCCCATCCACTTCGGTATCATGATGGTCATGAACCTGGGTGTCGGTAATATCACTCCGCCGGTCGGCTCGTCTCTGTTCTCGGGCTGCCAGGTATCGGGCATTGATATGGAAGACATGATCAAACCCTTGCTGCCGTTCTACGCAGCAATCTTCATCGCTCTGATGCTGGTTGCCTATGTACCGTGGTTCTCCATGGTCATCCCCAACCTGGTCATGGGCTAACATCTACACACAGCCACCCTTTCTTGGCCGGTAACCGCCCGGCCATAACTCCCCCCAACACGAGCGGAGCGGACAAATTTTGTTCGCTCCGCGTTGGTGACTCTGCAGGTTGTGCGTCTGCGCATCCGGGCGCATGACCGGCACAAAATTGAAAGCAAAGGAAGAATCCACAGATGATTTATCACGTTCAGAATTTTGGCGCAAAGGCCGACGGCGTCACCAATGACGCACCGGCCATTCAGGCAGCGATCGACACCTGTTCGGCGGCAGGCGGCGGCCGGGTCGTGCTGGAAAGCGGAAAGACCTATTACGCAAGCTCGATTGTCCTCAAGACCGGCGTTGACCTGCACCTCGAGCGCGGCAGTCTGCTCCGTGCGCATGTCGACATCGATACATACATCCACCCCAACGAGGGTCAGCAGGATGACGGCGTCGAGCACATCGGTACGCCGGTCACGCTCAAGCCGTCCTACGCCTTTATCTACGCCAAGGACGCGGACAATATCGCGATTTCCGGCCCGGGTACCATCGACGGCAACGCTTACGCCTTTGTCAAGCGCGTTAGCCCCTATTACGTCACCGGTGATTTTTATCCCCGTCCGACCCTGGTCTATGTCGAGCACTGCAACCACATTTCCTTCACCGATGTGGTCATGCAGAACGCGCCCTTCTGGACCCTGCACCCGGCGGGCTGCGACGACGTGCTGATCTCGCAGATCCGCATTCTGAACGATCTGGACGTGGCAAACTCGGACGGCATCGACCCCGACCACTCGACCAATGTGCGCATTCTGGGCTGCCACGTGACCTGCGCGGACGACTGCATCTGTCTCAAGTCGTCGGCGGGCAATATGGAGTACGGTCCGACCAAGAACGTCATCATTTCTAACTGCACGCTCATTTCTACCTCGGCGGCACTCAAGATCGGCACCGAAGGCACGGGCGATTTTGAGAACGTCATCGTGGATAACTGCATCATTTCGGGTTCCAACCGTGGTATCTCCATCCAGATTCGCGACGGCGGAAACGTCAAGAACGTGTCCTTCTCCAATATTATTATCGAGACTCGCCGTTTTGCCGATTGCTGGTGGGGTTGCGCCGAACCCATCACCATTTCTACCCACGACCGCGATCAGCACACAAAATCCGGTCACATCTCCAATATCCGCTTCTCGAACATCACCTGTGACAGTGAAAATGGTGTTTTCTTCTCGGGCAGCGTCGGCAATGAGATTGAAGATGTGTGGATGGAAAAGGTACAGGTCACCATGCGCGCTAAGACCAAGTGGCAGCGCGGCCTGTACGACCTGCGCCCGGGTCTGAACCGCGGCGGTTCGGGCAGCGATTCGACCACGGTCTCTGCGGCCGAGGGTCTGTGCGCCGGTATTGAGAAAATGCCCTCGCCCGGCTTCTTCCTGCGTGACGTCAAGGGCGTGACCCTGCGCGACTGCCGCGTACGCTTTGAGGGAGATGACATGTCCGATTTCGGTGAGGCACTGCGCACCGAGCGCTGCACCGAGGTCTCGGTCGAGAATTTCCGCGGCAAGGCAGCCCGTCCGGGCTTTGCCGATCAGGTCATTGGCTAATCACTTTGTATCATGATAAAAAATCCCCGTATCTTTTGATACGGGGATTTTTTTGTGAGGAGGGAAGAAAAAAGAGGAGAGAAATCCTCAGCAATGAGAATCGGTGTGTAGGAGCGAACAGGTGCTGCGATGAACGTGAGGGACGCAGCACCTGCCCTAAAAAAGAGAGAATTAGGTGCGAGCATTTGCCTTGTGGTTTTTCCACGCGAACAGTGCGATCGAGCCGACTGCGATGAGCAGGAATGCCAGACTGATGGGGCGGGTGACAAAGATGCTCAGGCTGCCGTCGGATAGCAGCAGTGCGCGGCGGAAGTTGTCCTCTGCCAGCGGGCCGAGCACGATGCCCAGCAGGATGGGAACCAGCTGGAAATCCATGCGGCGCAGGAAGTAGGAGATGATACCGAAAATGAGGATGATGTAGATATCATACAGACGGTTGTTGGTGGAATACGAGCCTGCGATGCAGAAGGTGAGTACGATGCAGGCCAGCATTTCGTAGGGGATGCGGGTGATGTGCGCGTAAAAACGGGTGAATACACTGCCGATGAGGTACATGAAGACGTTGACGATGATCAGACCGATCATGATGGCATACAGGATGTTGCCCTGATCCTTAAACAGCATCGGGCCGGGCACCATGCCGTGAATCATGAACGCGCCCATGAGGATGGCGGTTGCACCGTCACCGGGAACGCCCAGCGTGAGCATGGGGATCATGGTCGCGCCGCACGCACCATTGTTGGCCGATTCGGAAGCCGCGATGCCCTCGATTTCGCCCTGACCGAAGGTTTCGGGGTGTTTGGAGGACTGCTTGGTCTGATTATAGGAGATGAACGCCGCCAGACCGCCGCCCGTGCCGGGGGTTGCACCGATGATGATGCCGATGAGCGAGCCGAGCGCGATGGGTTTGCGGCAGCGGCGATATTCGTCGCGGGTAATCTTGTCTTTGGTGATGGCGGCGGCGCTGACGTTCTGGCGATCGGTCTTGGGATTGTACTGCGATTTCATCATAATTTCAGAGATCGCGAACAGACCGATGAGCGCGATGATCAGGTCGATGCCGCTCATGAGGTTAATGTTGCCGAAGGTAAAGCGGGTGGTGCCGCTGATGTTGTCCATACCGATGGTGGACATAAAGATACCGATACAAGCACCGATGAGGCCCTTAAAGATACTCTTATTGGACACGCCTGCGATGACCGACAGGCCGAAGACTGCGAGCGCGAGGTATTCAGCGGGGCCAAAGAGCAGGGTGATCTTGGCAATTTGGGGTGCTAAGAAGAGCAGGGCCAAGGCGCTGAGCAGACCGCCGATGGTCGAGGCAAAGAGCGCCATGGACAGGGCTTTGTAAGCCTGACCCTTTTTGGCCAGCGGGTAGCCGTCAAACAGGGTAGCGGCGTTGGCCGAGGTGCCGGGGGTGTTAATCAGGATAGCGGTGATTGAGCCGCCGTATGTGCCGCCGCAGTAGATGGCCAGCAGCATGAGGATGGCCATGGTCGGCTCCATGCCGTAGGTCAGCGGGATGCACAGGATGATGCCAAGGTCAGAAGTCAGACCAGGAATTGCGCCGACGACGATGCCCAGGGCAAGGCCGATCGGGATGACGATGAAGTTCTGCCATTGCAGCAGGATATCCAGTCCTTGAAAGAACAGTTCCACAAAAATCCTCCCTTCTCAGGATCACGGAAGCGAGATGCGCAGCAGGACGGCGAATACATAGTAGACCACGCCGACCATGACGAGCGGGATTGCGTAATAGTACCACTTGCGCGCACCGTAGAACAGCAGAATGGCGATGACCAGCAGAACGGTCGAGACGATGAAGCCGAGCAGGGTGACGAGGAAGCAGTAGATGATGAGGAAGGCGGCGAACAGCAGCGAGCGCATTTCCCGGCGGAAGCCTTCCGCGTGGAAGCTCTCGCGCGTGATGACGATTTCTTTTTTGTCGTGGGACAGCAGTCCCTGAATGAGCAGACCGGCCGAGCACAGGAACAGTCCGCCGATGGCGATGCGCGGGATGGTCTGGGCGTTGATTGCGGTTTTCTCGAGGGTCTGAATCTGGGAGGGGATGAGCAGCCAGAGCACGGCGGCGACGATGACAAAGACCAGACCGGAGATAATTTCAGAATTATACTTGATTTTCATAGTCGGTCACCTCAAAGGGGGAGCCCCCGGCGACCGTTTGACCGGTCACCGGGCGCGGTTGTGACTTACTGGATGAGCGGGATGTAGTCCTTCATGGCGGTGGTCTGATCCTCGATCATGGTCAGGATCTCGTCCTCGGTTGCGCCCCAGGCTTCCATACCCATTTCGCTCATAAACTTCTGGAAATCGGGATCGGCATAGACGTCCTGGATGAACTTGGTCAGGACGGCCTTCTTGCTGTCGTCTACCGACGAGCGAACGGCGAAGTAATCCATGCCGGTGAATTCTACGTCAATGCCCTGCTCCTTGAAGGACGGGATATGACCGATGCCCTCGACGTCGATGCCCTCGGGGATGAAGGTGCCCAGGCAGTTGAGCTCACCGCTGACTACATAGTCGCGGTAAACCGGGGGCGAACCGATGGCAACGTCGACATGTCCGCCGACCAGTGCGTTGATGGCATCCTGACCGCCGTCATAGGGAATGGCCTCTGCCGGGATGTCGAGCAGCTTAAACAGAACCGAGATCATGGTATAGCTGTCATTGCCGGGGCCGCCGGTGGTCGCGTACTTGATGGTCTTGCCCGAAGCCGCGTATTCCTTGAGCTGGTCGATGGTGGTGATGCCGCTCTTGGCGTTGGTCAGCACGACAAACTCCGTGATGCGCATGCCGATAAGCGGGGTGATGTCGTCGAGTTTATAAGCAACGTTCTGGAAGCTGGGGGTCAGAGAGAACAGCGGGCCGTTTGCAACAACCATCGAGTAGCCGTCGTCGGGCGCCTGCAGCGCTGCGGTCATTGCGATCGTGCCCGCGCCGCCGGTCTTGTTTTCGACGATGACCGGGACACCCAGATATTTTTCACCGTAGGATGCGACCTGACGTGCGATGGTGTCGGGACCGCCGCCCAGGCTCCAGGGCATGATGATGGTGACCTGTTTGGAGGGAAATTTTTCCTCCTTACCGCCCGCCGTGCTGCCGCCCGGACTGTTGCAGGCGGTCGTGGATAACAGCATGCCGGCTGCGAGCAGGATACCAAGAACGCGTTTTGTCATTTTTTTCATGGCTTTTTCTCCTTTTCCTCGGTTGAGTTCATTTTCATCCATTCGGTCTGAATCAGACCGCAATTCATACGAAGGGTGACGGCTTGCGCGCCGTGCGGGTTGGAAAAGTACGGGGGATAGGCGCGTTCGTCGGTGAACAGCAGCTGTGCGTCGGGGTGTATGTCGCGCAGGACGCGGTAAACTTCCGGGTTTGCGCTGTTGTACCGGCGGTCGGAGGATGCGGTGGTGATGATTGCCTGTAAGGGCATTTTTTGTACGATTTTTGGGTCAATACTGTCGATTTGACCGTGATGCGGCAATTTGAGAACGTTTACATTTTCGAGTAAAGAAAAATCAATGTGATTCCAGTTATGGGGGCAGTTGTCGCCCGGGAGCAGACAGCACAGCTTGCCGTCGGTCACCTTGAGCACCAGACTGGTGTCGTTTGAGGTGCGGTCGAGCTGGGTGAGTGCGGGTGTGGGATCGTCCTGCCGTCCGGCTTGGACGATTTGCGCTTCAAAGTCGTTTGTGACCGGCTCAGGCGGCGCCAGCACTTCGATGCGCAGACCGTTTACCGGGGTGAGCACGTCACCGCAGCGCAGCGTATGTACCGGAATGCCACGATTTTCGGCTAAATTCACAATCTGTTCGGCGTCATGCAGCGCTTTGGTGAACAGCGGGACGCTGCGCGCTGCCTGCGCGTTCGGCTTGAGCCGCTGCACGCCGCGCAGAACGTCGGGCTGGCAGGGCAGAGCGATTGCACCGATCGGGAAGTGCGCCGCGATGTCGGCAAGGCCGCAGGTGTGGTCCTCGTGGATGTGCGAGAGCACCGCAAGATCGATGCGGCTGATGCCCTGAGCGGCTAGAAAGTCACGGGCAGGAATACGGTCAGGGAACCCCTCGAATTCCTGCGGCAGCGTGCTTCCGCCGTCAACCAACAGGGTGAACGCACCCTTTTGGATCAGGATGGCATCGCCATACCCCACATTGATGAACGTAATTTGCAATCGCAGCGCCTCCTTCCGGCGGTCAGGTGGTTTGTCGAACAATCAGACGAACGTCGGTCTGAATGACTTGTTTTTCCGCAGGGCCTTGCTCGATCTGCGCGATCAGACGCTCGGCAGCGATGCGGCCCATAGCGACCTTGTCGATGTGTACGGTGGTCAGTTCGGGTTCGACCAGACGGCTGTTTTCGCTGTCGTCGAAGCCCACGATGGCGATATCTTCCGGGATACGCAGTCCGGCGCGCAGCACCGCCTTCATCGCACCGATGGCGATGGTATCGTTGGTGCAGAACAGCGCGGTGGGACGGTCACTCAGCGATAACATGAGCGAAGTGCAGGCAATTGCAGCCTCGACCGTGGGTTCGATGGACTGTACCAGACGGAAATCGATGGGCTGACCGATCTCGCGCAGCACATCGCAGTAGCCGTTGTAGCGTGCCATGTAGACGTGCGGCGAGAAGTTGCCCGCGATCAGACCGATGCGGCGATGACCGCGCTCGGCCAGATGACGCATGGCAAGCACCGCGCCGCCGTACTGGTCGGTGGTGACGCACAGCAGGTGGTCGAGATCGAGGGCGTTGTTGAGCAGTACGACCGGCATGTTTTGCTGCTGGAGGTCGAGCACGGTCTGCATGTCCGAATGGCCGGCTAAAATCACGCCGTCCATCTGCTTTTTGACACAGGTTTGACCGTTTGGCAGGTGCAAATCGCGGTCAGAGGAGATAAACAGACTGTATTCGTGCTGTGCACAGGTTTGCAGGACGCTCTCGAAGATGGGCGAGTAGAAGGGATTGAGCACGACCGGATACTGCTTTTCGTAGATGACAAAACCGATGTTGTCGGTTCGGCCGCGTACCATCGCCCGGGCAATTGCATCGGGAGTGTAGTTGAGCGCACGCGCGGCGGCATAGACCTTTTCGCGGGTCTTGTCCGAGACCTGTTCCGGGCTTGCGAAGGCACGGGAGACCGTGGCTTTGGAGTAGCCGCACAATTTTGCAACATCTAAGATCGTGACTGCCATAGTATAAGACCTCTGCTTTGCTTTGAGAACGTTCTCATTTCTGGGATAAAACCAGACAGCATTCAACTTGAATGCTGCCGGGGGAACGTTTCGTGGATTGATCGTGTCTTTATCTTACTCGTATCTGTTAAAAATGTCAAAGGGTTTTGCAGAAAAAACGAAATTTTGAATATTTTTGACAAAAACGCCTGAACGCTTTTAGGCAACTCGGAGAGGGGAAAATGCAGAGCGGAAGGCGGTAGGGATTTCCGGCCAATCATGCGAAAGAGAACGATCTCCTACAAAAAATCCGCGATATTTGCACAGAAAAAGTCCCATGTATCCTGATTTTCGATATGGTCATTTTCTGATGATGACTTTTGCCATTATAAAACAGATTGCAAAATAGCTGCCGCCGTGGGACAATCCTTGCGGCGGCAGCTTTGTATCATATATCGGATAAAATTCGCTGAACTTCTTTGGCGACACCGCAATCGACGTTGCTTTCGATCACCTTTTCCGCCAATGTGTGCAGAAGTGGTACAGCGTTTTCCATCGCGCGGGAATGGGGAAAGGTTCGGAACAGACTCTCGTCATTGCTGCCGTCGCCGAAGACAACAATGTAGTCCAGATCGATGCCGTAGAGCTGCGCAGCGCGTTCGACCATACGGGCTTTTCGCGCCTCGTGCGCGGTGATTTCGATGTTCCACGGTGCTGATGATGTAATCGAGACATCGTTCAGCGTACCCAATGCCTGTCGGGCGGCATCCAGTTTTGCTGCATCCCGGCAAAAACCAAAGAGCTTGCGCACAGTCAAAGTCCGAGACCAGAAGTCCTCGGGCAGGGGAGCGGCATTGCAGAACTGGGTATCGGTCGTAAAGTCTCCCTGATCGGTGTTGATCTCCAATCCAATGCCGTGTTCGCTTAAAATGTCAGCGGCCTGCCGCGCGGTGGCAGTTGACAGCGATGCATCGAGCAGCAGCTCGCCCTTGGCATTGCGCAGCTCGGCTCCGTTGAGCAGCACGAAATCGCAGGAGATTCCGGCCTGCTGGAGTAAGGGTGCGGCGGTGTTCCAGGAACGTCCGGTTGCTGTCAGCCATCGAATGCCGGCTTGCTGCGCGCGCTGGATTGCCTGTGCGGTTTCGGGCGCGACTTGGCTGTGCTCGTTTAAGAGCGTGCCGTCCAGATCGCTGACAAAAAGTTGAATCTCCATGCCTTTCTCCTTATATCTTAACTAAGTGGAAACAGAATGTAGTGAAATCGTGCTTAACGAGCGGTACGGTCAGACCAATCTGCATCAGTTCATCGCCGCCATAGACCTTGCCGGTGGCAGTATCTCGATAGTCCGACGCAGGGTCCAGACCGCACAGTGCAAAGCGTGCGCAGGATGACAGGGGATTGTACAGCTTTTGGAAAACGATCATCATGCACTGGGTTTGGTCTGGACTGACCACAGACCAGGCCGTGCAGTTTTGGTCGGAACTTTGGCTGTGGAATAAGGTTCCCGCCATCAGCCACGACCGCTGCGCCTTATATGCTGCAATTTGCCGTGCGATCTCGTCGCGCTCTTCCGGGGTACACAGGGTCAAATCCAGTTCGTAACCCAGATTGTACAGCCGGCATACCTGATACCGCGTGTCGAGCGTGGTGGAGCGGCCAGTCTGATGGTTGGGGGTGATGCTGACATGCGCGCCCATAGTGGACTGCGGGTAGAGCAGATCGAATCCCGACTGAATGGTGACGCGGTCGCAGGCATCGGTGTTGTCGCTCGTCCAGTTCTGCGGGAAATAATGCAGCATACCCGCATCAAAGCGCGCGCCGCCACTCGAGCAGCCCTCGAATAGTACATCAGGATAGCATCGGGTGATCTCGTCCAGCACGGCATACAAGCCCAAAATATAGCGGTGTGCAGCTTCGCCCTGCCGCTCGGGCGGTAAAGCAGAAGAGGCAACATCGGTCAGGGGACGGTTCATGTCCCACTTGATATAGTCGATCTGACCGCCTGCAAGGTAGCCGTGCAGCATATCCAGCAGATATTTCCGCACTTCAGCGTGTCCAAGGTCAAGCAGATACTCATGGCGACCTTCAACCGGCGCGTATCCGGGAACGTGCACAATCCAGTCCGGATGGGTGCGGTAGAGCTGACTGTTTGGGCTGACGGCTTCGGGTTCAAACCACAAGCCGAACTTTAACCCCTTTGCATGGACGATGGAGGCAACCCGATCAATGCCGCCGGGCAGCTTGTTTTGATTGCATGTCCAGTCACCCATGGAAGAGCGGCTGTCATTGCCCGCACGGAACCAGCCGTCGTCCAGAACAAACAGCTCGATACCCAATTCCTTTGCCAGCTGTGCCTGAGTTTCGATCTTGTCCAAGCTGACATCGTAGTACATGGCTTCCCAGGAGTTGAGCAAAACCGGACGCTGTGCGTCCCGCCAGCGCGGCGGCATGATGTGATTGCGTATCAGCTTGTGAAAGCCCTGCCGCATACCGTTCAGGCCATTTGCGCTGTAATTGAGCACGGCCTCGGGTGTGTCGAAGGCTTCGCCGGGTTCCAGTGTCCAAGTGAAGGTATCGGGATTGAGTCCAATCTGTGCGCGCACCTGACCGAAGGTGTCCTTTTCCACGGCAGCCGAGAAGTTACCGCTGTAAGTCAGCTGAAACCCGTAGACTTCGCCGGTTTGCTCGGTTGTTCCGGGCTGCAAGAGGGCGAAGAAGGGCTGGTGACGCGGACTGCTGGAACCATAGCAGCTGCCGATGCGCTGTACACCCTGATGCAGCAGGGGGCGGCTTTGGTTGGCCTCTTTGGCGTGGCAGCCGTAGAGCGTGAGCAGTTCATAGTCCCTTGCGGGAAGCTCGAGCGACAGACTTTGTACACTGCGCAGCCGGATTGCGGTCTTGCCGGTATTTTCGATGCGCTGATGCCGGGTAATGATGTTCAGATCGTGGAAAATGGTGTAATACAGGTATACTTTGATGCCGGCGACCGGGTCGGAACAGACGATTTCCAGCGTTTCACTCTCGTCTGGTGCTGAGAAGGTCATGGGCAAGCCGGGAATGCAGGGCTTTTGCGGCAGTACCTGCCAGCTGCAAAACTTCAGATCGACCACCGCAGCCCCGGAAGGTCCTTCTGCGGTCAGCGCAGGCAGACGGTAGTCGCCGCGGCCGGGTGTGGGATATTCAAAGGGCAGGGCGTCGAAGTACAGGTTTTGCGTGCCGTCGGCATACTCGGTGGTATAGCTGCGCTTGCTGGGAATGGTGACCCCGGTACCGTGCCAGGCGCGAATGGCCTGGCCGAAATACCGGTGCAGCAGATAGGTGTGGTCGAGCAATTCGATCACGTAGCTGATGGTTCCGTTGGTGAGATGGACGATGGAGCCATCGGAATGGAAGGTAATGCTCATGCCTGATTCTCCATTTTGGAGTGGAAGCCAAAGAAATAGGTTAGAACGAAGGCAACCGCGAAGGCCACGACATTGACCAGAATGTAGAACGGAAGCTGCTCATTGAGATAGAGGAGCGTGCCGGGAATACCGGTGATCGACATACCGGTTGCGCGCAGACCGAGCAGGGAGGCCAGAAAACCACCGCAGCCACCGCCGATCATGGCCATAATGAAGGGCTTTACAAAGCGCAGGTTGACACCGAAGACAGCGGGTTCGGTGATGCCGAGCAGAGCGGACAGGCAGGAGGGGTATGCAACCTGCTTGGTCTTGGCAGAGAGTGCCTTGATGGCGACTGCCAGAACCGCACCGGCCTGTGCGACGTTGCCGCAGGTGCCGATCGGGTTGAGGTAGTTCCAGCCATCGTTTGCCAGCATGCTGATTTCCAGGAAGTTGAGGATGTGATGGATGCCGAAGATGCCGAGCAGCTGACCAAAACTGCCGTAGAGCAGACCGCCGATGCCAAAGGGCAGCGTGAGCAGGCCTTCAACAGCGTACAGAACAACATTTTCTACCGTGTGCAGGATGGGGCCAAGGACGAACAGCGCCAGAACGATACCGACGACCAGCGTAACGAACGGGGTGACAATCAGATCGATGGCATCCGGGACACGCTTGCGCAGCCATTTTTCAAATTTGGCGGTCAAAACACCGGTTGCGAATGCAGGCAGTACCGAACCCTGATATCCGGCCACTTTGATAAAGCCAAAGAAGACGAGCGGTTCGGCTGCGCCTGAGCCGACATCGTACGCACTCGGCAGACTGTTGCTGACCAGCATCAGGCCGAGGACGATACCGATGACCGGGCTGCCGCCGAAGTTCTTAAAGGTCGACCAGCAAACCAGAGCGGGCAGGAATGCGAATGCGGTGTCGGTCAGAATCTGGGTAAAGAGCAGCAGCTGATTGGGAATGTCGTCGGGCGTCATGCCGAACACACCCAGAACGGCTTCCTGTGTGAGCAGACCGCGCAGACCCATAAATAGACCGGTTGCAACCAGAACCGGGATGATGGGGACGAATACATCGGAGAACATGCGGATGGCGCGCTGGAATTTATTGCCGTATACCGGTTTGGAGGTGGTATCTTCGGGGACAGGGGATTCGGCCGCGAGATTCAGCTGCGTCATGGCTTCATCGTATACGCGATTGACAAGACCGGTGCCGAGGATAATCTGGTACTGTCCGGCATTGAAGAAAGAACCCTTGACTTTATCCAGGTTTTCTACTTCTTTGACGTTGATTTTGTCTTTGTCGTGCACGACGATGCGCAGACGTGTGGCACAGTGCTGCACCGAGGCGATGTTTTCCTTGCCGCCAACAAGCCGGATGATGTGTTGAGCCAGTTCTTTTTCAGACATGATGGGTTTCCTCCT
This sequence comes from Butyricicoccus pullicaecorum, assembly GCF_002160355.1. NCBI lineage: Bacteria > Bacillati > Bacillota > Clostridia > Eubacteriales > Butyricicoccaceae > Butyricicoccus > Butyricicoccus pullicaecorum. Next base: position 7,600 of record NZ_NFKK01000006.1, on the reverse strand, counting down.
TATCAGTTTTCATTCATACAAAGTTCGTTGACTTGAACCGTGGCGCGTGCGTCGATGCCAGAAATGCGAAGATCGGGTTGGCTGGCTGTCGGGAAAACGCGGGCAGACAACACATGTGCACCACCGTTTACAAAGAGTTCGATGCTGGACTGATCGCTCCACAGCTCGAGCGTCGTGCATGTTTCCAGAGCAAACGAGCGGGTTTCTTCTCCGTCTTCTACCCAGCTGCGGCGGGTCAGGGTACCGACTTTTTGCTGTGCGTCGTATATAAAACGCCATTCGCCATTGCCAAATGAGAGTTCCAAGTCAGAGCAGCCTGTCGGTGCTTCGAGCATGAGGCGGAAATAGCGGTGAGACGGTGCAAAGCGCAGACCGGAATCCGAACGTTCCGGGGCAACGGCTGCACCGAGCAATGCGGAAAGCTCACGCACGGGACGCTGACACAGTTTGCCGTCTTTGATGAAAAGTTCACGCGGCATGGTCAAGCAGTGAATGCGCGGCTCATCCTGACAGAATACGGCTTCCTGTGCATCCTCCATGCGAGACATCCAACCCAGAATCACCCGGCGGCCGTCCGGCGTTTGCAGCGTCTGAGGCGCGTAAAAGTCGAATCCCTGATCGAGCAAGTGTCGGTTGTCATCCAGATTTCGGTCATCCAGCGTTCCCGCAGCCGTGTCAAAGTGAGTGAGCTTGTACGCGGCAAAGGAGTGCAGTGCGAGATCGTGCGCGTTGTCACGCCATTGCGGACAGTAGAGCAGGACGGCGGTGTCGTCGATCAGAAAGAGGTCGGGGCATTCGATCATCTGGCATGCTTCGGACTGTGCGAGCGGGCCGACCAGGTTCCAGTGCTGCGCATCCGAGGAGGAGAACAGCACGATTGCACCCTTGCCGGTGCGCTGCTGCGCGCCAATGACCATCCAGTATCTACCATCGGCATAAAAGACTTTGGGATCGCGGAAATGTTCGGTGTAGCCGTCAGGGGTCGTGAACATCGGGCCGGTTTTGAGAAAATGCTGTCCGTCTGTGCTGATGGCCAGACATTGACTGCTGCGGCGCTGACCGTCCTGCTTGACGTTGCCGGTGTAGAACAGATGGAGCGCATCGTCGATGACCAGCGCACTGCCCGAATAGACACCCTGCGCGTCATAGGACTGGTCGGGAAGCAGGGCGCTGCCGTGAAATGTCCAGTGCGTCAGATCGGGTGAGGTGCAGTATCCCCACTCTTTGTGGGAATGGTTTTTTTCAAACCGATTCCACTGGAAGAAGGCGTAGTATAACCCGTGAAACCAGCTCAGACCATTCGGGTCATTGAGCAGGCCGCGGTCGGGTTCTATGTGCCAATATTGCTTTTTTGAGGGGATCAATATGCCATTCCTCCTTGTTGAAGTTCAATTTTGATCGGTGATTTGATGATTCTATTAAATCATATTTCGCTCGGACACACCATGGAAATAGTAAAGAAGGATATGGAAAAAACAAACTTTTTGTGATATCATGTCAATATGATTGAGTATAAAGAAACCAAACACACATTGCAGCGCAAGGCGGTTTCCGATCTCTCGCTGTACAGCGCCGGATATGAACAGTGCGTGCCGGGGCATCATTACGGCCCGATCTGCCGTTCCTATCAGCTCATTCATTTTGTGTTGTCCGGGAAAGGGGAGCTGGAGATTGATGGACACACGTTTCAGCTGGGAGCGGGAGATGCGTTCATTATTCCGTCGGATAAGATCACGCGCTACGCGGCATCTGTGACCGATCCATGGTGCTATACCTGGATTAGTTTCCTTGGCATCAACGCGCAGATGTACACATATCAGCTCATCGCCTCGGCACCCGATCATTATATCCTGCACGGACTGGATGTCGACAAGTACCGTGCGCTGATTGCACGTATTTTGGAGTTGGAAGGAGCCGCGACAACGCGCTATTTTAAGGCCAACAGCCTGCTGCTCGAAGTGCTTGCCGAACTGTTTGACGATGCGCAGTTTGACGAGCGCAGTTGGGGAAAAAACTCGATTGCGGACGAAGTCAAGTTTTATCTGGATGTAAACTATTCGGAGAAACTGCGATTGCAGGAGGTTGCACGCACGTTTGGCGTGCATCCCAATTATCTTGCACGCGTATTTCACGAGAAATATCATGTGACACCAAAACAGTATTTGCAGGGCATGAAGCTCAAAAAGGCATGCTATCTGCTGCGCACAACCGATCTGCCCATCTCGGTGATTGCGCGGTCGATGGGGTTTGAAGATCAGCTGGCCTTTTCCAAGCTGTTTAAAAAGTGTTTTGCAGTGTCACCAACCGATTATCGGCAGGAAAAAGAACCTAGGTCAAGTGATTTGGATAGGTTGTAACGGTTGTGAACTTGGTTTACAGCATGGTTGCAGCTATATACCAAATTTGATTTTATAATCTATATTAAGCAAAAATATGGAAGGAAAGTGTGAGAAAACATGAAATCATTGATGGAGCAAGCAAAAGCGTTAGAACGTGAGCTCAAGAGCCTGAAAGACGACATACATCGTCACCCGGAACTTAGTTTTGAAGAGCGACGCACAACTGCGATTTTGAAAGAAAAACTCACAGCCCTCGGACTGGAAATCATAGATTTGGGTATGGAAACCGGTGTTGTGGCTGTGTTTCGCGGCGGATTGTCCGGTGGAACTGTGGCGCTTCGCGCAGATATTGATGCGATTGCACAGCAGGAAGCCGCGCATGAGGGTGTCGTGTCGTGCATCGATGGCATAATGCACGGCTGCGGACATGATTTTCACACGGTGGGACTGTACGGTGCGGCAAAATTGCTGTCACAGAACCGGGAAATATTGAAAGGAACCATGGTCTTTCTGTTCCAACCGGCGGAAGAGGTGACGCAGGGCGCACAAGCAATGATTGACCATGGCCTGTTCGATCAGCTGCCCAGTCAGCCACAGCTTTTATTTGGCCTGCACAATCGCCCGGAACTGCCGGTAGGCACCATTGCGGTAATGGAAGGACCGGTTATGGCCGGTAAATGCCATTTTACAATCACCCTGCATGGCCGTTCGGGACACGGTGGTTCTCCGCATAAATGTACCGATGTCATCGTTACCGGAGCCGCGATCGTCAATGCGGTACAGACGATCGTGAGCAGAAATATTGATCCTCTGGACAGCTTGGTGTGCTCTGTTCTTTCCATTCATGCCGGTACACCGGATAATTTTGTACCCGATGTTTTGACCATGACGGGCAGCATTCGGTCACACAGTGATGCGGCGCAAGCATGCGCACAAGGCCGGTTAAGGGAGATTGCATGCGGTGTCGCAGCTGCATACGGCTGTACCGCGGAGGTGGAGTTCCATCCGGGTGTCCCTGCCACGGTAAACTCGGCGTATATGACCGAATTGGCGAGAAAGGCGGCCGAAGAGCTGGTCGGTGCCGATCAAATTGTAAGCCCGAGACCGGATATGGGCTCTGAAGATTTCGCTGTTTTCGGTCAGCATATCCCTTCGTTCTTCTACTGGCTGGGTTCTGGATTTCAAGGCCGCAAGAATGCCTGCTGGCACAATGAGCACTTTGAAACCGACGACAGTGCACTGCCGTTGGCAGCGGCTTTGCTCGCAAATTCGGCCATCGTAGGGCTGGATGCGTTGGCAAACGACAGCAACTGACCGAAAGCGGGTTGCGCTAAAATTGAAAACCCTGTCAAAAGGATAAAAAAATCCCCGTATCATCAGATACGGGGATTTCTTTGTGGTGCCGCCAGCGAAAATCGAACCCGCACACTATTTCTAGCGAGGGATTTTAAGTTTCTCGCGGTGCATCTGGTGCTTGCGGCAAGATACCGGATCAATGTGTGAAAAACAGTCCATTAACCGGAATTGATCAGGATTTTCTGGGAAAAATGTTCCATTTGTGAATTAAGTGGGGAATCGGTCGATCTGCACTTTTACAGCAAATTTTCGTCCTTTGTTAGAAAACTGTTAGAAGAAAAATCGATGCCTACATGACCACTTGATACTTGGTTCGCGTAGAAAATTTGGTGGCACGTAATAGACCGAATTCGGTAAATTTGAGGACAAAGCCGCGGATGGTGGCATAGGCCGCATTGCCGAAATCCTTTTCCAGCTGCTTGGTGGAAAACGGCTGATCGGCATAGGCGGTCAGGACAAACTGCCAGAGCGCGTGCTCTTTTTCGGTGATCTTACCATTTTGCAGCGCTTGGCGGAAGGTGTCGGTGGTGATACGGTCAGGCTGTTCGCTGCGGAGCTTGTGATAGACTTCCTCTGTGAAGTAGAGCAAGAAGGGGGTCACGTCCAGTACACCGCTGATCCGGGCATTTTGTTCCACCAGTGAAAAAGCATCATAATATTTCTTGCGGCTGCGCTCGATATATTCGGAGAGCGGAACAAACAGGGCAGAGGAGTAGCCCTGCTGTACCAGATACCATAAATGAAGCAGACGCGCCATGCGCCCGTTGCCATCAAAATATGGATGCAGGTAGGCGAGGTAAAAGTGGATCAAAGCGGCCTTCCAAAGGTCATTGATCGAAGAGTCCTGCTGTATGAACGCAACCAGCTGCTCCATATAGCCGGCGAGCTTATTCCAAGGCAGGCCGGTGTGTTCCAGCTTGTCACCGACAATATAGACATGATCGTGACGGTATCGCTGTCCGGGTAAGAGCTGATCTTCTTTGGGCAAGAATGCACCGATGACCATCTGATAGAGCTGGTAAATGGTCTCTTCATTGATTTTGTTGCTGGGATCGGCGATAAACTCCAAGCCACGCTTCATACCATAAATGCGCTGTTCCCGTTCGTTGGTCGGCGCATATCCGGATAAAATCCTGCGCACGCTGCTGCGAGAGGTGTCAATCTGCTCGATGGTAAAGGTCGATAAGATTTCACGTTCCATCGCCTGTGTGCCGTACAGCTGTGCACTGTTTTGCGGTGTGAGTAAGATTTTTGCGGCAGATAATCGTAACTGTGCAGCATTTTCCAAATAAACGACCGGATTACCGTGGAAATCATGCAGCGGCAGCGGTCGATAGAAACCGTCTTGCAAGAGCGCAATGAATTCCGAAAGATTGGCTTGCGGATACTTGTATTTTAACTTTTTCAGATGAACCAGCATCGGGTCGGAAAGCATTTTTGCAAACAGTGCGGCATCCATCCAAATCACCTCTGATGTAAAACAGTATCAGTTTATATCAGTATATCCCAAAGCGGGGAAATAGGCAAGGGGGATGATTATTCCAGCGCCGCCCGAATGAATGCTTCGAGCGCGGCGAGCGGGATGCGATATTCCCGCCCGACCTTGAGCGCAGCCAGCTCACCGCTCTGGATCATACGCCGCACCTGTACCCGACTGGTCTGGAGCAGCGTGGCAACTTCCTTGACGCTGAGTAAGCGATTCATGCCCACGGATCGTCCTCCCATGCATTCGCAGTCTGATTGCGCCCCTCGTGGTATAACAGATTGTGCAAGCGGCAGATATCGTATTTTACAAATCCGTATGCACCAATCTCATTTTGACGGGGTTGTACATTGTACTTTTCACATGCAGCTTTCAGCTCACTTTTGCTCATCTCAAAGAGTTCACAAGTGCCTTTGATGGTATAAAACTCTTCCAACTGTTTGTAGTTGATGTATGGTACTGACATAAGGAAACCTCCTGATAAGATGATTTGTGATCCTGCAAAGCGGTGTTCTCAGTACACGCTATTTGCAGTCGCTTTATATCACTGTTATCTATTTGAATTTATAATTTGTTGCGATTTCTGCAAAAATCCTAGTGTGATTGCACGATTATTTCATTTTCTGGTACGGAATCACAACCTCACCGTCAGAAATCATCCGAAGCAAAGATACCGGTCCGGGAATCTGCTGAGCGCAGAAGTTCTTCCATAACGGAATCGGGCTGAAACCCAGTCTATGTACCCTTCGGAGCAGATCGTCTACCGTAAAGCCTTCGGATGCCATTTCTTCCAATACCTGATCGACCGACTGCTTGCGCTGCATTCTATGGGTAAGCTCCAACATTGCCTGCTTGATCGCATCCTCATATTTCGAGCCTGTAATCCGCTTCTCAATCTCCTCGATCTGACAGAACTGAACATCAGCAAAGCACTGCTCGAAGTGCTTACAGATACGTTTTTCGCTTTTCTGCATCAAGTGCCATAATAATTCACTCGGATTATCGGTAGCCAGCTTCTTTTCCAACCCACGCAGCACAGAACGCTGATACTGTACCTCGAATCGCAGCACACCCTCGGGTAAATCCTCATAATCGACCTGTAAGCCTTGCTCGGTTACCTGATAGGTCTTATCGTAAATGACCAAGCTATGGGTACCGCATTGAAACTTGATGTAATGCTTGTTGTACTTGTTCGCCTTCTTCTTGTCCTTTTCTTTGCGGGACACGCGCTTGTACTTTGGCGGCGTGGGTAGTTTTCGCAATACACGAACAACCTCGCGAAATATCTTCTTATGGTCACAGCGGATATTGACGCATAAATCCACCCGACTGAGATAGTAGTCATCTAACTGATCATTGAATGCTGATCGCTTCAGAAGTGTATGAAACGCCGCTTGCAGCTCGATGATACTGGACTTTTCAGATGGGAAAATACCAATATAAGACGCGCCCGGATCGATGACTTTGCGCGGATTGACTACCATGCGAACATAGTAACCGCGGCTGTCCTCTTGATCGTGTGCGTGCTCCAATGTGATACGCAGACCATTTGCTTCATACCGTGATACCCGATGTACGCCTTTCGACTCTTTGTAAACACAGCCCTTGGAAAAAACCTTGCTTTGATCGTACAGTTTTCCTTTACAGTAATTCCATTCACTCTTTGTCAGTCTTCTGGAAATCTCAAAGGTATGGATGGAAAATCCGTCTGCTTCTAACTCAAAACGTGCTTTTCTTGTCACAATCTTACTCATTTCAAGCAGTCCTTTTCTGCTAAAATATTGTTTATTGAACTGTCTGATCTGTGTGTAAAAAAATACCCCCTTATTTCTGTGCTATAACATAGGAATAAGAAGGTATATGAGGATTTTTATGTACTTTTATGTGTGGATTTGTTGGGAATACAATAGGGAGTTAATGCTAGGTCGTTTATGGAGAAAGTTGTGCTGTATTGTTACAGGCAATAGAATAAAATAGACTTGAACCGCATGAGTCGTCTACTTTAGGAAACGCTTTCAGTACAGCCTCCAACATGTATTGTTATGCTTTATCCAAAGATTCATAAGCGTCGGGTAGCATCACTTTCTGATAGCGTGAATAACTGCTGCCATCCAATAGAATTCTTCCATCCAAACTCATCTTGTTTAAGTTTTTGCAGATAGTACCAATTTTAATATCATATTGCAGCAGCTGCCTCCTCAATTCATCACGTGTCATCGTGTGATTTGGAGCATCATTTAAAATTTCAATTATTCTTTTAGGGCATGACAGCACGCCTGCTCTCTCCCCCTTTTCAGGTGAGGGTCCATAACACTATTCGGGTCGGGCGAAACTAACCTTCAAGTGTCGGGCGTTCGCAACCAAATTTAGTCGGAAAAGATAAAGCCACTACCGACGCTCTTCTAAATCCTGTACACTGGAA
>NZ_NFKK01000059.1:0-501 GCF_002160355.1 Butyricicoccus pullicaecorum | reverse complement strand
AAACGCTGAAGGCATCTAAGCGTGAAACTTCCCTCGAGATAAGTATTCCCACTCTTCGGAGGTAAGGCCCCACGTAGACTATGTGGTTGATAGGTCAGGAGTGGAAGTGCAGTAATGCATGCAGCGGACTGATACTAATAGGCCGAGGGCTTGACCTAGTGAATTAGGTAAAGAGTCTCGAAAGTAGCTAAAGCGAGTAGTGATTGTTCAGTTTTGAAGGTACAACGAACCTTCTAAGCAGCTGACCTGACTGGCAAGCCAGTCACGGCCTTAGCTAAAAATATGTCACTGACATATTTTCTAAACGCTAAGGTTGTTCAGTTTTCAGGGTACAAACCTTCAAAAAGACGGAAAGTAAAGAGAGCAAAAGCGTCTGTGCGGCGCGAAGCGAATTCGCTTTTCTTTTGCTTAGCTTTTCTTTTCCGGAAAAGAAAAGTAAGTGCGTGTCAATGGTGATGAGGGTACACCTGTTCCCATTCCGAACACAGTAGTTAAGCTCAT
>NZ_NFKK01000058.1:0-601 GCF_002160355.1 Butyricicoccus pullicaecorum | reverse complement strand
TGCGCAGTGTAACGACAGAGTGGCAGGGCAAGACCTATCATCTGCTGTATAACGGCCGGGCGATGTTCGCGGCACGCGATGCGCTTGGCGATCAGGACATCATCGCAGCACTCACCCAGCCGGGCGCAGCCGGTATGCAGGCCACGGTGCAGGCGTTCTGCATCCTCGCCGAACAGGGCGAGCTGGTGCGCCGCATGGATGGCCACGCGCGCGGCCCCATCCCGGACGCAGATGACGTCGCAGCACGCATCATGCCTGATGAGCTGATCGAATTGCAGCAGGCGGTGGTAAATGCGGTCATGCGCGGCTACCACCGCGACCAGCCCGAGGAGGAAATCGACCTCGGTCTTGCCGAACTTCAAAAAAAAACGGAATGACCGTGGCGCAGTATCTGCGCTCGGGCATTGTGTGCGGCCTGTCCAGCCGGGAGGTGTTCAGCCTCCCGGTTGGGGTCGTGTTTGACCTCGTATCCCTGCACAATGCAGGCGTCACGAAAAGGGAGGAGTAAATGGCTGAGCGAAAAATCTCGACGCGCTTTGCCGTCGAGGGCGAAGACCAGTACAAAAAGAGTGTTGCTGACATCAATATCCGCCTGAAAACA
>NZ_NFKK01000057.1:0-670 GCF_002160355.1 Butyricicoccus pullicaecorum | reverse complement strand
AGAGAAACGGGTTTCAAGACTTGCCTCGCAGCACAAAAGGTAGCAGACATCGGATCACAAAACTCAGCGGTTATACTGGCCTGTTGGACAGCTTGCTGCGCCAAGGCGTTAAGAATTCCTCTGTCGTATTGGAGCGTTTGAAACAGGCTGGTTTTGAAGGAGGGGCGACCATTGTAAAAGAGTATATCGCCGCTCACAAGGACCTCATTCCGGCAAAACGCCAGTTGGTTGCGCCGCAGGGAAATCGTGGTCGCCGATACGTCACAAAGCCCGGTGAAGCCTACCAGATGGACTGGGGATTCGCGGATGTTCTGGATTACAACAGTCAGACCTACCGCGTTGCCTGCTTTGCCATGATCTGCCACCACTGTGGCCAGCGATATATTGAGTTCTTCCCCAATGCCCGGCAAGAAAACCTGTTTATTGGGATGATCCATGCTTTCCAGTACATGGGGGTTCCGAGATTTGTGTTAACCGACAATATGAAGAGTGTCGTGCTGCACCGGGATCTGGAGGGACATCCAGTCTGGCAGAAAGACTATGAAACCTTTATGCAAGCCCTGGCCTTCGAGACAAAACTTTGCAAGCCACGGCACCCATTTACCAAGGGCAAGGTGGAGCGGTTGGTTCGCTTTGTGAAAGACAATTTCCTGGCTGACCGAGTATTCTG
>NZ_NFKK01000056.1:0-723 GCF_002160355.1 Butyricicoccus pullicaecorum | reverse complement strand
AGTTATCTTCCCGGGCCGTCGCCAGCCAAGTATTGTCACCGTAAATGAGCTTAACTACTGTGTTCGGAATGGGAACAGGTGTACCCTCATCACCATTGACACGCACTATGTGCTGAATAAATCAGCTTTTGTATGATACCATATCGGCATCAATTTGTCAAGACTTAAATGGTGACCCGTGGGAGAATCGAACTCCCGTTTGCGGCGTGAGAGGCCGCCGTCTTGACCGCTTGACCAACGGGCCACATCTGGTCTTTGACAATCTCCTTCACAAGACCGGTGCGCGAAATCTACATATCTGTATCTTTCAGCAGCGAACCAATCCCACGGCCTGAAAAACATGCCACCGGCATATTTTTCGACGGCCTTTCTCGTCCCCGATGTTGCACGAAGAACAAGGAAAAAGATTTTATGGTGCACCATCGGGGACTCGAACCCAGGACCCACTGATTAAGAGTCAGTTGCTCTACCAACTGAGCTAATGGTGCATATTAGGGTTTGTACCCTGAAAACTGAACATTAACTACTCGCTTTCGCTATTTTCGAGACTCTTTACCTAATTCACTAGGTCAAGCCCTCGGCCTATTAGTATCAGTCCGCTGCACGTGTTACCACGCTTCCACTCCTGACCTATCAACCACATAGTCTACGTGGGGCCTTACCTCCGAAGAGTGGGAATACTTATCTCGAGGGAAGTTTCACGCTTAGATGCCTTCAGCGTTT
>NZ_NFKK01000055.1:0-807 GCF_002160355.1 Butyricicoccus pullicaecorum | reverse complement strand
TGCCGATGTACATGCGGTCGCCGACCAGCTGGCTGACGAGCTTAATGTAAGTGGTCTCGGCACAGCCTGCGCAAGCCGCAGAGAACTGGAAGTAGGGCTTTGCAAACTGGACAGACTTCATGTTCTTATCGCTGATAACGTCCTTCTTGAGGTAAGCCTCGTTCATGGCTACCTTGTCGAAGTTCTCCTGCTCGGGCTTCATGTCGTCGAACGGAGTCATAGTCAGCGCACCCTTCGCCGGGCACGCGGTCAGGCAGACGCCACAGCCCAGGCAGTCGTAGGGCGAGATCTGCATGCGGTAGGAGTATGCCGGAGCGTCCTTGCCCAGACCCTTTGCGGGTACGGTCTCAAAGGATGCCGGAACGTTTGCCTTCTCCTCCTCGGTCAGCAGTACCGGGCGGATTGCTGCGTGCGGGCAGGTTGCTGCGCAGCGGTTACACTGGATACATGCGCTGCCGTCCCACTTCGGAACCATGGTCGCAACACCGCGCTTGGAGTAAGCCGAGGTGCCGTTCTCCCAGGTGCCATCGAGTACGCCGTGCTTCTGGAAGACAGAAATCGGCAGCTTGTCGCCCTGCTGGCGATCCATCGGCAGTACGATCTCCTTGACGAAGGGCGTTGCCTCGATCTCCTGCGCCGGAGCGTCGACTGCATTTGCCCAGCTCTCCGGGATCTCTACCTTGACGGCTGCGCTTACGCCTACGTCAACAGCCTGGTTGTTCAGATCGACGATCTTCTGACCAGCCTTCTTAAAGTAGGAGTTGTAGTTGTTCTTCTTCATGTCCTCAACTGCAACATCCAGCGGGA
>NZ_NFKK01000053.1:0-854 GCF_002160355.1 Butyricicoccus pullicaecorum | reverse complement strand
GGGTACGATTGAGAAATATTTGCGCGATGTGCGCAAATTTTTTTGCTGGTTGGCAGATAAATCTTTGGAAAAGGCACAGGTTTCTGCGTGGAGAGCACAGCTGCTCTCCGATGGCTACGCACCGGAAACGGTCAACTCGATGATCGTCGCACTCAATCGATTTCTGGACTTTATCGGCTGCTCGGATTGCCGGGTGCGCACGCTACGCATCCAGCGTAAATTGTTCCGTCGTCAGGAACGCGAGCTGACTCGTGCAGAGTATGAAAGAATGGTACAAACCGCCGAACGCAAAGGACAGCAGCGCCTCGCGCTGTTGCTGGAAGCCATCACCGCAACTGGAATCCGGGTGTCCGAGGTCAAATATCTGACGGTTGAAACTGCCAGAGCCGGACGCGCGGAAATTGCCCTCAAAGGCAAGATTCGTGTGATTTTACTGCCGAATAAGTTGTGCCGCAAGCTATTGAAGTATGCCAAAAAACAAAAAACCGTCTCCGGTGAGATTTTTCTCACGAAAAACGGGAAAAGTCTGTCCAGACGGCAGATTTGGAGCGAAATGAAACATTTATGTAAATTTGCGGGCGTGGAAGCGAGTAAGGTATTTCCGCACAATTTGCGGCACCTGTTTGCGACGGTATTCTATCAAGCGTGCAAAGATATTGCAAAACTTGCTGACGTGTTGGGACATTCCAGTATTGAAACCACTCGCATTTACCTCATCACATCGGGTACAGAACATGCAAGACAACTGGCGCATCTGCGGCTGATTTCATAAGACAAAATCAACATTTTGTCACAAACATCAGTTGCTACCCGGATGTTTCGTTACATACTGTTGAGGAAATTGTATCATATTT
>NZ_NFKK01000052.1:0-857 GCF_002160355.1 Butyricicoccus pullicaecorum | reverse complement strand
TCCTCGGTTTTGACCGTCTTGGTCGTGTCTTGCGTTCCGGCCGCTTGTCCGGCAGCAGGTACTTGAGGTACTTGACCTCGCCCCACTGATTGACCATGCTGTCGCTGTCCAGCACGATCGCGCCCGGCGGTGCGCACAGCGTCACGTCATCCGGCACCCAGCCGCTTTCCCGTTCGGGCTTTTTGAGTCCCCGGCTCGGTGTCCAGCTGCGCAGACCGTTCGGGCTGCCGTGCTCGCGCGGCTCCTTGGTCAGGTACTTGGCCAGCGCCTCGTAGCCGTAGGCGTCCACGTACTCGATGTGCACCTCGCCGTGCGGCCACAGACTTTGCAGGTTTTCCAAGTCCCCGCCCGTGCCGTCGATCACGACATGGTGATGCAGGCGCTTGTCGCCGTGCACACCCTCGGTCACATAGACATAGCGCAGGGATTGACCGGCCAGGCGGCGCGCCTTGCGCAACTGCACCCAGAATCGCTTGATCTTATCCACCGAACCGTCCCGATCATCCGGCAGATGATCGTCGTCATAGGTCAGGGTCACGACCAGATCGCGCGGCGTGAAGTTGGACGCCAGCAGCAGCTCGAGCTTCTGCCATGCGTATTTCATGTTCATTCGCTGGCGCGCAGCCGTCGAGCACTTAGTCTTAGCTGCTCTGGCTTCTGGGCTGTCCGATGGATGCACGGTCGAATACACCGCTGCGTACACCAGCCGCCCCGCCCGGATGACTTTTCTTCGCTTTGCCATTCCACCCTCCTTTCCGTGTCCAAATTGGACACTTTTCTGCAAAAGGGTATAAAAATGCGGGGCTCAGCCCCGCACAGTGCCTTATTTTATTCTTGCCCAACTCGGTGTTGGGGTG
>NZ_NFKK01000051.1:0-877 GCF_002160355.1 Butyricicoccus pullicaecorum | reverse complement strand
GGAGCAGATGCAGGCGGTGCTCAGCAAGTTAGGAGGCGGCGATGCAGCGGGCGGCTAAGTACATCTACCTTGCCTGGTTCGGCGGCAGCTGCTATGTCACTTTCGAGGTGTTTTGGAGAGGGCGCAGCCATTGGACCATGTTCCTACTCGCGGCGCTCCTATTCCTCATTATTGGTGGACTCAACGAAATTTGGACAAGCTGGCGGTTGATCCCGCAGGCGGTCGCCGGTGCGCTGATCGCTACGGCTGCCGAGCTGATTACCGGCTGCATCGTTAATATCTGGCTTGGGTGGGGCATCTGGGATTACTCAGATATGCCCGGTAACCTGCTGGGACAGATCTGCCCACAGTTTGCGCTGCTGTGGGTGGCGCTGAGCGCCCTTGCCATTGTGCTGGATGATGTCATCCGGTGGCGATTCTTCGGTGAGGACAAGCCGCACTACACGCTTTAGGAGGGTACATATGATTCATTTAACAGAAACCAAGGCCGCCGTGATGACCGGCGCGGGCGTGATCGGTGGTATGATTAGCCAGGCGTTTGGTGGCTGGGATGCTGCGCTCATCACGCTGCTGCTTTTTATGGCAGTAGATTATCTATCTGGTCTGATTGTCGCGGGCGTGTTTCAGGCGTCGGACAAGAGCGAGACCGGCGCACTCAACAGCGCAGCTTGTTGGCAGGGTTTGCTGAAAAAAGGCATGACGCTGGTGATTGTGCTCGTGGCTGCGCGTCTGGACATTGTCCTGGGCACAGCGTTTGTCCGCGATGCAGTCGTGATTGCGTACATCGTCAACGAGACCATCAGTATTATTGAGAATGCCGGTCTGATGGGTCTGCCGGTGCCGGACGCGATTATGAGCGCCATCGAGCAGCTGCAAG
>NZ_NFKK01000050.1:0-898 GCF_002160355.1 Butyricicoccus pullicaecorum | reverse complement strand
AGCTCATTTACGGTGACAATACTTGGCTGGCGACGGCCCGGGAAGATAACTCGACGCGCACACGAAAAAGCAGTCTGTATAGACTGCTTTTTGTTTTATCTGAAAAAGTAATATAAGATTTAGATAAGAAGACTGGAAATTTGCGATAAATCCGTTCTCCGTTAGGGCCTTGACCGTCTTTTGCTGTTTAAACACTGCATAGATTTTCTGACTTGGTTGGCAGAGCCAACCACAGCCTTGCGGAAAAATATTCCACAGGAATATTTTTATAATCCACAAGATTACCGGAAAACGCCCCACTGGGGCATTTTCTATTTCCGCAAGGTGTCTGACGCCGCCCGGGAAGATAACTCGACGCGCACACTGAAAAATTTTATTTGCTCTTGTGGACATTCTCATTTTATGAGAGAATTCTGGATCATAGAGCAATAAGGAAGCCAGGGCGCGCAGATAAGCACCGCAAAAGCAGATCATACTGCCGCACTGAGCGCCCTGACCGTACAAAACCGTTACTTAGTTCGTAGTCGTTCCCCAAAGTATATTGTCACAGCGTAGTCCCAGCACAACCGGGAGCGCCGGACGGCTCGCACCCGCTGTGCGGAGCTCGTACATTCCCACCCTGTCGGCGGCTGAAATGTACATCTGACGGAAAGGGAAAACGGGGTCGCAAGGGGTGGAAAACCGTAGGTTGTCCATCCCTTGCTTTCCGTCCCCTTCTAAGGGAAACCTCCAGTCCTCCCGCCTGATTGGGAAACGAAACAACGAGAGGTGCGGCGCCAGCCGCTATGGGAAAAACGCTTTAGGCGTTTTTCATGAGCCTTGCGGAATCAGAAAATACCCCGGTGGGGTATTTTCCCGTAAGGCTGTGGCCGACTCGTTCGGCCAAGTCATGAACGGA
>NZ_NFKK01000005.1:0-174569 GCF_002160355.1 Butyricicoccus pullicaecorum | reverse complement strand
TTCTGCTTGTCGCTGCCCGCACCCTCAGCAACCCAGGTCGCGGTCGGACGCGCCTGCGAGACCGGAATCTTGACGCCGCCCGGAAAGTTGGTCTTAGTGACCAGCGACAGGATGGTGCCCAGGCTTTTGGCCTTCTCGATGATCTTCTCGACCACGATAGTCGGGATGAGTGCGCCCGCGTCGGGGGACTTGGTGACCTGATTCTGATTGGTCAGATTCTGGGGAATCGCCGCGCCCTTGGCGACGTAGTTCATAAACGCGCGGCGGTATTCCACGCTGTTCAGCGGGTCATCCGGGGTCTGTTCGCCCGTGCCCGGCTGCATCTGACCGGTCGTGACGACCGCGCCGCCGAGGTTCATCAGGTTCTGCACCGCCTGCGGGTTCTGCTGGCGGCCTTCGAGTGCCTTGAGCGCAGCCTGTGCCTGCGCTTCCTCGTCAAACTGGCGGTCGAGGGCTTCGATCTCGTCCTTCTTGGCCTTGTAGCCGGTCAGGTCGCTCTGTTCGATCAGGGCGCGTGCCTCGTTCAGCAGGGTCTCGCGCTTTGCCAGATAGGTGTCTCTGTTCATCTCGTCTTTCCTCCTAAAGTCAAAAGTTCCAGTTCTGCGCGGGCCTTGTCCTGCGCAGTCATGGGCGGATGTTTGGCGCGCTCGGCGCGCAGCTTGTCAATGACCGCCTGCGGCAGTACCCCGCCGGACAGGGCGGCTACCAGCGGCTGCGGGTGCATGGGCGACGCGGTCAGGCCGTCGGCAAAGCCTGCCTCGATGGCCTCCTGTGCGGTCATCCAGGTTTCCTTGTCCATGAGTGCCAGCAGCTCTTTTTCGCTCTTGCCGGTCTTGTGCCGGTACGCAGCGGCGACCGCCTGATTGGCCTTTTTCAGCGTCTCGCTGGTCGCGTCCATCGTGTGATAGTCGCCCTGTGCGCCGCCGGATACGTTGTGAATCATCACAAGTGCCGTGGGCGAAATGTCGCACGGCCCGGCGCACATAATCATGGACGCTGCCGACGCAGCATGGCCGGTCACATGAATCTGCACGCCGCCCGGGTGCGCACGCAGCGCGTCGTAGATCTCACCACCGGCAAAGACGCTGCCGCCGGGCGAATTGATGTACACGTCGGCACGCTCATTCGGTGCTCTGTCCAGCGCGGTCAGCACCTCACGCGGCGCGACCGCATCCATGTCAAACCAGTCATAGACCCACTTGTCATCATTGGCCACGATCACGCCCTTGATGTCGATTTTCATGCCGTTTCACTTCCTCCTTCCTGTGTTGTCTGGGTTGTGGGTGCGGTATCCAAGCGACGGATGGGCACATCGCCGCCGTCGATGGGTGCAAGGTTCAGGACGGCGCGCCACTCGTTCGGCAGCATAGCGCCGCGGTCTACCATGGCCAAGAGCCCTAACTTTGTGCTCATGCTGGCGGTTGCAAGGTTGGTTGCCTCGAACACAATCCGGTTGCCTGCCGCCCGCTCGCGGCGGGAAAACAGCTTGCGCGTGTACTCCTCGCCCAGCTCGCGCACGATGGGTTCCAGCTCGGCCTCGTAGTAGGCGTTCCACTCGTCCTCGTTGTACTGCGACAGGACGATCTTGGGGTTTGTGTTGAAGATCGCATAAATGCGCTGGGTTGTGCGGTCCATCTGCGCCGCGTTGGGGACGTAGTCCTTGGGACTAATCTGGGTGGCCTCGGATTTGGAGTCCACGACAACCACGCCGCTGCCGTTCTCCACGTCCAGAAACCGCTGGGCAAACTCCTTGGCTTTCTCGTCCAGCGCATCATCGCGCAGCGCCGTATTGTACTTAATCAGCCAGCGCACGACCGACGAGTTGCGGATGGCCTTGACGATGCCCTGATCGGTCGTGCCGACGATCTCCATGAGCGGCATGAGCGTCTGTGCCAAGGGCGAACCAAATAGATCATTTTCATAGAAGTCTGCGCGCAGATGGATGATGTCGGTGTAGGCGAACACCATGCGCCGCCCGTTGACCAGGATAAAATCCAGACACAGCGTGCCGTCCTTGCGGTAGATTGCCTGCACCGAGCTTGCCGTGATGGGGTAAATCTCCACCGGCAGGCCGTTTTCGTCGCGGATAATCAGTGCAAAGGCGTTGTTGTTGAGGACGAGCTGGGCGGCCAGCTTCTCCTGTAATTTCTGGCCGGTCATGTAGGGGTTGGGCTCTTCGAGCAGGTAGCGCAGGCGCGCGTCCGCGTTGTATACAATGCGGCGCTTGCCCTCGCGGTCGATGGTCTCGCGCAGGTGCTTTCCGACCAGCTTGCCCACGCCCTTGACCTTGGGACGCATACACGCCCGGACGATGTCCGACTGGTACAGCTTGCCGTTCCATGCGTAAAACCCGTTGCCCCGCTCGGTCACCATCTGATAGCGCACGGTGCCCGGGGATGCGCGGGCGAACAGGTCACGAAAAAATCCCATATGTGTATCACCTCAAATCATGCTTTGGTATTCTTCCAGATGCCGTCCAAGGACGGTGTAGGCATCGAGCAGTGCGGCCGCGCCGTCGATGCGCCGGGTCGGCTTGGTGGACTTGCACGGCTGCCAGTTGTCATTCTTGTCCTCGTCATAGCTGGTGTTTGCCAGACACCACTTGAGCACCGGGTTATTGTTATAGACCACCAGCTTTGCGGCGAGGTCTGCGCCCAGCGCGTGCATGGGTGCGGACAGGGTCTTTTTGCCCTGGATGACCGGTTCAGGACAGGACGGGCCAAAGGTGTCGGTCAGCTCGTCCACAAAATAGGTCGCAGACCAGCTATCGTAGCCAATCCACGGCAAGTAGATGTCCTCCTGCTCCTGCACCTCGACAAACCACTGGACGACGTCATGGTAGTTAATCTTGTTGCCCTGGCACAGTCGCACATAGTCCTCATCGACCCACTGGTCATACCGGATTTTGTCTTCATTGACGCGCTGCTCCAGCAGCGCTTCGGGCAGCCAGAACATCATGCGCACATAATAGTGCGGGTCGTTCGGCACTTGGAAGATCACGGCAGCGGCGGTCAAGTCGGTGGTCGCGGACAGATCGACGCCGCCCACGCCATAGCGCGGCCGCAGCTCGGCCAGATCGTAGCAGGCCGTGTTGTTGAGCTCCTCAAACGTGAGCCAGGCCTCGGTCGTGGTCTCGCGGATGTTGAATTCCTTGCAGACCAGGTTCTTGACTTCCTTGGGGTTTGCCTGGGCGCGCGCGACCTTATCGGCCAGCTGCTGCCGGTTCTTGATCGTACCCAGACCGGGGTTGGCCTTTGCCCAGCAGTTCGGGTCGGTCCACTCGCGCCGCGCGTCCAACTCGTAGACAAAGGCGATAAAGTGCGGGTCGTGTGCGCCCTTCGGGTCTCCATAGCCGTTGATGATGCGCGCAGCGTACTCGTACCGGTCGTCGTAAATGTCCTCGCGCACGGTGCCCGCCGTCGAAGTAATAAACACCAGCGGCTGCTCGCGCGCGGTCGTGCCGTCGGCCATGATGTTATAGAGCGCACGCCCGTCCTTCCACTGGTGAATCTCGTCCATCAGAACGCCGTGGACGTTCAGACCGTCCAGCGTGTCCGAATCGGACGCCAGCGGCTTGAACACACCGTCGTTGAATGCCTCGCTGGTCAGCTCGTGGGTCAGGGTCTTGATGCGCTTTAAGAGCGCGGGCGACTTGCGCACCATGCGCTTGGCTTCCTGCCAGATGATTTTCGCCTGATCGCGCTTGGTCGCCACCGCATACACCTCGGGGCCGGGTTCGCCGTCGCCGATCATCAGGTACAGACCGACCGCCGATGCCAGCAGGGATTTGCCGTTCTTCTTGCCGACGATCAGCAGCGCCTCGCGGTACTGGCGGTTGCCGTCCATGTCTACAAAGCCGAAGATGGCGGCCAGCATGGCCTTTTCCCACAGCTCCAGGCGCACCGACTGACCGCCTACCTTGCCCTTGGAGTGATGGCAATAGCGCTCGATGAAGTCGATGACGTGCCAAGCGCGCGCCGGGCTGTAATGATAACCGTCGGCATCGGTGTCCAATTTGGACACAAGGTGTGCGTAGGTACGGCGTATCTTGTCCCCGACCACCACGTCCCCGCGCTCAATTGCTGCCCAATACGCGCGGATGGGGTCGGCAAACGGGGTTTCGTTAGGTCTCACGGCTCGTGACAAAGCTGTCAAACCCGTCATCGGGCGGCGCTTCGACCGACTTGGGCAGCAGGTCGGTCAGCTGACGGATGATTTTCTGATAATTGCCATTGGTCTGGTTGTAGACCTCGGCCTCCGGGCGCTTGCGCTTGTACGGCTCTTGATCGCCCTGGGAAAACCACTCGGTCCAGCCGTAGGTGTTGAGGTCGTCCTCAAGCTCGTCGAGCTGCACGCGCATAAAAGCCGCGCGCTCGATAAGACCCAGGACAAGTTTCTGCTTGGTCTCCTCAATGCCTGAAAACAGCTTCAAAAGCCGCCTTTGTTCTTTCTTGATCGCGCTTTCCAGCGCCTTTTTGTCCTCACATCCGGTTATTTTCCGGCACCTCCTTCCTGCGCACGCGCATGGCGCGCGCTGTGTGATTCGCGCCCCCGTGCCACGTTTTCGCCCGGCTGTCAACGGGTGGGGGTCCTGTGCGTCAGCCGTGTATTTTTCCGAGGAGGGGCGTTCGGTCGTTTTGCATCACACCCGGGTCAGCGGACTGGGGGGCGGTCGGACTTCGACCGGCTGGCCGTCCGGCCCGATGATGCACCGGTCACCGCTGCCGTCCTCGCTCTCGCGGTTGTGGCACGCCTGGCAGTCGTAGCGCAGCAGCGCATGGTTTAACGCGATGTCCGGGTCGTTCACGTTGTCTTCGGTCAGCCAGACCGTGTGGTGCACGATCAGACCGGGAACCAAGCCGCAGGTCTCGCACAGACCGCCGTCAATGGCCACGCGCTCGGCAATGTACGCCGCTCGGCAGGACTTCCACGCCTTGCTGTTGTAAAATTTCTTGGCAAACGCTCGCGCCATTACGCCTTGTCCTCCCGCCGCAGCATCTGGGTGCAGAACGGACACCGGAAGGTCTGCCCCACCGGCTTGACCGACTCGCCGCAGATCGGACAGCGCACCGCAGGCTGTGCCGAGATGCCGCGCACAATGCGCGCCGGAAAACTGTCCTGCACGCCGTGATAGCCGTACACCGTCACCCAGTCACCGCGCAGCTCAGGTGCAATGCGCGCAGGCAGGTCAAGTGTGATATGCTCTGTCAGGACAGTCACAATCAGGCCATACCGCTTTGCGGCCAGCACCTCGTCCGTGGCTCGCTTGTTCTCGCTGATGTCGTTCACGGTTCTCACGCTCCTTCACAATGTTCTGCATCTCGATGATGCGACGGGTCAGGCTGGCAAGTTCCAGCCGCATGACCTCGCACGCACGGTCGAGCTTCATGCGCTGGACGATGTTGCGGCTCTCAGCCGCCTGCGCGCGATTGCGCTCGATCGCCTCCTCCAGGCGGCGCTGGGCCTCGGTGTATTCACAGATCAGGACATCCAGGCTTTTCCATTCGGCCATTTGGCCCACCTCCTCGTTTTTGGGCAAACAAAAAGCCGACCACCAAGACCACACACGTTGTGTGTCTCGATGATCGGCTCAAATCTTTTTCAGATCCCCGGCGCTGTTTGGGGTATTCAGTTCGATCTCTTTGCGGCATCCCCGGCATATCATGTACGCGCCAACGATCCGCGCGTCCGGGATGATCTGCAAGAGCTTCTTTCCACAATTCGGGCAGCACATCCATAATCTGTGTTGTGTTCTGCCTTGATTATATTTTACCACTCGGTTCCCTCCTCGTAAAGCGCCCGCGCGCGCATTCTCTATTGTGTTCCATAAGATATACTGGGTTTCAAGCCCGAAAAATATAAGACCTTATGCTGTTTTCCTCGGTTTTGACCGTCTTGGTCGTGTCTTGCGTTCCGGCCGCTTGTCCGGCAGCAGGTACTTGAGGTACTTGACCTCGCCCCACTGATTGACCATGCTGTCGCTGTCGAGCACGGTTGCACCCGGCGGTGCGCACAGCGTCACGTCATCCGGCACCCAGCCGCTTTCCCGTTCGGGCTTTTTCAGTCCCCGGCTGGGTGTCCAGCTGCGCAGACCGTTCGGGCTGCCGTGCTCGCGCGGCTCCTTGGTCAGGTACCCCGCCAGCGCCTCATAGCCGTAGGCGTCCACGTACTCGATGTACACCTTGCCGTGCGGCCACAGGCTTTGCAGGGTTTCCAAGTCCCCGCCCGTGCCGTCGATCACGACATGGTGATGCAATCGCTTGTCGCCGTGCACGCCCTCGGTCACATAGACATAGCGCAGGGACTGACCGGCCAGGCGACGCGCCTTGCGCAGCTGCACCCAGAATCGCTTGATCTTATCCACCGCGCCGTCCCGATCATTCGGCAGATGATCGTCGTCATAGGTCAGGGTCACGACCAGATCGCGCGGCGTGAAATTGCTTGCGAGCAGCAGCTCGAGCTTTTGCCAGGCATATTTCATGTTCATCCGCTGACGTGCAGCCGAGCTGCACTTGGTCTTTGCCGCTCTGGCTTCTGGGCTGTCTGACGGGTGCACGGTCGAGTATACCGCTGCGTACACTAGCCTCCCCGCCCTGATGACTTTTCTTCGTTTTGCCATCCCCTCTCCTTTCCGTGTCCAAATTGGACACTTTTCTGCAAAAGGGTATAAAAATGCGGGGCTCAGCCCCGCACAGTGCCTTATGCTATTGTTGTCCAGCCCCAAGTCTGGGCTGGGATGATTCCTTCTTTCTGTTATTTAATATAGCCGTTTTTTGCGATCTTGTTAAGCAAAGGGCGAACATTCGTTTTGGGTGCACAAAATGATACGGGCAAATTTGGTAATTTTTCTACTTGCGGCGCTCGATCTTGAGCGCCCACCGGTGCCACATATCCACGGACTGAACAATCCCCTTTCTAGGCTGGTTGCCTCTAGCGTCGAAGAAGTCACTGATCTAGTTTTGCAGACAATGGCACAATGCATAAAATCTAATGGAATAATATTTATCGACAAAATTTTACAAATATCACCATTATAAAAGTATTTTCTGATGGTATAATGAAATTACCACTTTAGAAAGGAGCAATCAGAATGGCACAGCAATTGGAAAACGAAAACATTTTGGAATCAGCTTATGTATCCCTGCATCCCGAATCCCCCGAAGCCCTGAAAAGTGCCCCCCAAAAAGATGCAGATGCACCGCCAGCAAATGTACTTACCGCTGAAACTCCCACCGATCCGTTATGGGATGTACCGTCTGTCCCTTCTGGCTTTCTGCTATGGGTAGACGTAAACATGTCCATCAAGTTGAAAACCAAGGATCATCCTGAAGGTGAATGGGTTACTTTGCTTTGCGATGACGAACCCAGCCCCGATCCGTCTAACGGACTCTATTATTTCTGGGCATGGTGGAAAAGCTCCTGGAAGCATGACAAGAAAGTGTTAGCAGACAAAGGTATTGAAATCCGCAAGCAAGAATATTCCTGGCACGCGCCCTGTGCGATTGCCATTCCCTATGACAGCGTCGTACAAGACCCCTATCATCCGAGATAATAGCTATATTCCTATAAAATGACAAACAACCGCTTACAAAGCGGTTGTTTTTATATGCTCGGATGGTCATAGTGCCCCCCTTCTCAAAACGGCACATCGCTGTCGTCCAGCGGTGCGAAATCATCCGCGCTCAGCGCATCCGGGTGGGCCTCCGGCAGCTCCGGCACCGGATCATTACCTTGCACACGCTCTCTGACCTTCTTGGTCTCGCCGAACTGGATCTCGTCCACATTGACCTCAATGGACACGCGCTTGTTGCCGTTCCGATCCTCCCAGCCGCGTGACTGGATACGTCCGACCACGATGGCAAGCATCCCTTTGGTGAACCACTGTTTGACAAACTCAGCCTGTTTACCCCAAGCGATACAGTCGATGAAATCGGTCTGCCGTTCGCCGTTCGCACCTTTGCGGTCACGATCAATCGCAAGGGTAAATGATGTAACCGCAGTATTGGTTTGTGTGTAGCGTCTTTCGGGGTCACGCACGAGGCGACCCATCAGAATTGTTTTGTTAAGCATACAAATACCTCCCAATATGTTTAAATTCCATGTTAAACCATCACAAAATCATGCATTTATTCTCGACATGCACATCGGTAAAAAAATACTCCTTGCACTTCCATTTCCCTGCCCCGCTTGATTCCTGATACGCGATCTGATAGAATCAAAGTATTACTTTTCCTCTTTGAAAAAGAGGGATGAAGAAGGGAAGAAAAAAACATGAAACAGCCTCTTGTGAAATGTTCGTTTGCCGCCGTACTTGCCGCCGCGATGCTCAGCCCCACCGCCTTGGCTGCCGGTCTCGACTCTTTTGTCCCGCAGGCGAGCTACACAAACGCAACTTTTTCCGATGTACCTGCCAATGCATGGTACGCTGAAAATGTGGCATCCGCCTACGAGCTCGGTCTGATGCAGGGCAGCGGTGCCGGACAGTTCAACCCGTCCGGCCGTCTGACCGTGGGGGAAATGCTGGCTCTGGTCTGCCGCGTACATGCAATCTACCATACCGGCTCAGCCTCCTTCACGACAAGCAATCCCTGGTACGCTGTCTATGTTGACTATGCCGTACAGAATGGGATTGTCAAAAATGCAAATACGCTCAACTGCGACGCACCTGCAACCCGTGCGCAGTTTGCAGCAGCTCTGTCGGCAGCTCTGCCCGATGAGGCGCTGGCTGCACGCAACGATATTGCCGATGGTGCAATCCCGGATGTCCCCATGAGCGCTGCAAATGCCGACGCAATCTACCGTCTCTACCGCGCCGGTGTGCTGACCGGAAATGACAGTGCGGGCACCTTTACGCCCTCTGCCTCCATTGAGCGTAGTGCGGTTGCCGCTCTGGTCACCCGTGCAGTCAACCCCGATCTGCGTCAGCAGGTATCCTTGCAGCAGGCTCCCGCACTCGATTTCAGCGTTTACTGGGTGAATAATATCCAGGCTCCCTATGCTTATGAGTTCCGCTCGGACGGAACGGTCGTATCCTACTCCGCTGACCCCGCCGCTCCCCTCGACCCGAGCAAGTTCCAGAAATCGCAAACCTCCCAGTACCGCATTGAGGGCAACCACATGATTTTGACGTACTCTGGCGGTTTCCAGACGACGCTCGAGCTGATTACCCCCGAGACCCTCGCAGCGATGGGCGAATCCATTCTGGAAGAACTGCCCGCAGGCACGCCCTTCTTCTACGAGACCTCCTTTGTCCCCACGGATGCCCCTGAGCAGGCATTCTACTTGGTTCCCTCCACACGCGCCGTGCAGCCGCAAAACAGCCAGTCCAAGCCGTCCACCACGCTGAAGGACGGCGACCGGCTGACGCTGACCGGCGTACTCACGCAGGAAACTGAGACCGCACCCAACGGCTGGACCTTCACGTACTACGTTCTGCGTCTGGACACGCCCCACACCTTTACCATGTCCGACGAGGGTACGTTCACGGTTGACCGCGTACAGCTGAAGTTTGCCCGGGATAATATGCAGTCGATGATTGGCAAGCAGATCACGGTCAGCGGCAGCGCTTTCTTCGGACATACCGCGTATCACATCACCCCCATCGTGCTGCAGGATGTCACTGTCTAAATTCGAGAAGTTTTCCGACCGATAATATCCAAAATCTTACCGTTCACAACTGGGAAGCATTCGCGGATGGGCTGCGACCAGCTGCCGTTTTTGAGCCGGACGCGGTACTGTGCGACCACATAGCCGCGCCCAGGGCCTTTTTTGATATATCGGATAACGTGCCCGGTCACCGTTCCCCTGCCTGATGCCGGCTTGAAGGTCAGCTGGATGATTTTACATTCTTTGGGTTTGCGCATGCTTGCCTCCTTGCTGGAATTCTGGGAACGGAATCTGGTTTAGCTCGACATCGTGCCATTCGTTCGGGTCTTGTTCCTGCGCGGCCAGCCTGCGATCCATCTTGATCGCGGTCGGTTGCCCGTCCACCTCGATCGTCTGCCAGTCGGTGTTGAGCTGCGTGAAATGCTGGTGCTCACCGTCAAACAGGAAGTCGATCTCCCCGCACACGCCGCGTCGGTTCTTTGCGATGAACAGCGTGCGAAATCGGTCGGGATCATCGTCCTTGATGTCAATGGAGCGGTACAAGAAAGCGACCACATCTGCGTCTTGTTCGATCTGACCGGACGAGCGCAGGTCAGTGAGCTGGGGCACATCCCGGTTGCCACCCGAACGACTGAGCTGCGACAGCACAATACCGATCACGCCCTGCTGCCGGAATAGCATGGCCAGCTTGCGCGAGACATCGGTCACCCGGTCATACTCTTTGAGACGTTGGTCATGGTGTTCAATCAGGCCGATATAGTCAATGACCACTACCTCTGGCCGGTATCGAACGATATAGGCGCGGATATCCTCGACGGTCATGCCCACGGCATCTACATAGTCCAGCTTACTTTGCCCGAATCTCTGCGCCGCGCGCACCAGCTTAGTCATCTGCTCTTGATTGATGTCCCAGTGCTGAATATCCGCATAATCGACATAGGATTGCTCGGTCATCATGCGATCCATGGTCTGATCTTCGTCGGTCTCGAACGAGAACAGCGTAATCCGCCGCGTGCGGGCGATGTACGAGGCAAGCTGCCATGCAAAAGCGGTCTTACCCACAGACGGCCGGGCAGCTAACACGATGTACTCACGTCCCTCGGCGAAAATATGCTGGTTGAGCTTATCAAAGCCCCAGTCCAGGAACGTGCGCACACCGGTCGGGCGACTCAAAAAGCGCTGCGCCATCTGGGATGCTGTGCTGCGGCGGTTTGCGCCGTCGTTTTCGCTGAGCACGCCCACCAGCGCCTCGGCTTGAGCAAGCAAGGCTTTGCGGTCGTCACCGTGGTGCAGCGCAAGCTGCATTTTGTCCAGACTGTCCTTTGCCTTGGCAAGCGCCGCGCCCTCGCGCAGGATAGCTGCATATTCCGGCCAGACTGCTGAGGTCGGCGTGACGAGTGCGATCTGCTTGCACAGTTTGAGCGCGTCGTCTCCACCCATGCGACCGGCTACCGTGACCGGTGCGATGCTCAAACCGTCGGAAAACAACGCCAGCGCAGTCTCGAAGATGGCGCGGTGATCGCTGTGCAGGAAGTCATCTGCGCGGACGGTCTGAAATATCTCTGCCGCGCATTCTGGGTCGTTCAGCAGCGAACCCAGCAGCGTGCGCTCAGCCTCTAAGTACAAAGCATCGTTCATCATAGCTTTCTCACTCTCCTGCTCTCAGCTGGTACGTCAGGATAGTCCTTCTTGAGCCAGCTGATCAGGGTTGCGCAGTGGTTACGGTATCGTTTGCCCTTGGATGCCATATAGGCCGACAGCGCTTCAATCTCGGCAGCGACTTGGTTCGGTGTCCAGCGAGCGGTCAGGCGTGCGATCTCGTCGTCGGTCAGTCGGACATTGCCAAACTCGCCATAGCCTTTGCACTCGTCTTCTTCCGGTTTGGCCGGTTCTTCCTGCGCGGGTGCGCCCTCTCTCTCGTCTTCTAACTGGTCTTCTAACTGTTCCTTATATAGGCGGCACCGTTTCGTGCCACCCGTTGCACCATTTGGTGCCACCCCTGGCACCGTTTCGTGCTCCCCCTGGCACCGTTCGGGTACACCTGATTTGATCGGGGCGTACGCCTGGATGACAGCTTCAGTCACCGTGAACCAGGTCGTACTGTCGCCCCGGCTCTTGTTGTATGCCGCAGTCAAAATCAGGCCCTTTTCCCGGCACCGGGAAATGATGCCTTGCAGCTGCCGACGTGACCACCAGGGAAAAATCTTGGTCAAGGCGTTCAGGCTGTCATACGTCCAGTAGCGGCCGTCGCGATAGTTTCTGCCGTTGGCCGCATTGTCCCGCACCCACCAGTACAGGCGATGCACAAAAATGGCCTCGGGCACGCCGTAACGCTGGGCTAAATCCATATCAAATGCGTATTGCACACACTCACCTCACATGTTCCAGCCAACCGGTGAGCGCAAGGAAGAGCGCACCGAGCATGCTCCACAGGACAATTCCCGCGAGGCACGCCAGCACGTCAATATCCCCGGTGTCACACCGACCGACTTGTCCAAAAATGGCCACCATACACACGATGGCGGCAACTTTGCATACTGTTTTCATCTGTACTCCTTTCGGGCAGGCGTCCCTGCGAACCACCGCGCTTCCTGTCCTCTCTTGTCTCCACCTTATCAGATTTTGACCGGCCATTCCACCCGGCGCATGTCATATTGACATGTCCGCCTGCATTTGGGCACGCCGCGACCAGCCGGTCTTGTTTTCACCCTTTCCGGCTGATTTTACGGCTTTTTGTTGACTTTTCCCCTCGTTTGGAGTACACTAAATTTGCTAGATCGAGTGTATTCCAAACGCTCACACGCCTTACCGGTTCAACTGGTGAGGCGTTTTTTCTTGCCCTGCGCCGGTCAGTGACAGGCTCAGGGACGCGGCGACGATCTCGCGCAGCTCGTCCATGATGCTGTTATAGATCGGGCGTTCACGGTCGTCGATGATGCCATCCTCGGCGATCTCCAGCAGCGTCTCGACGCGACCCTCTCGGGCGAAATTGCGCAGCAGCCGGAACAGCCGCATGGTGCATTGCTCGAGCGACCGCTCGCTCACCTCGGGCAGAATCTGACCGGCGGGACTAGCTTTGAGGTGCCAGTATGCCAGCGCACGGTCGCGGTACAGCTCGGCCATCATGACCACCATCTCGTCCGACGGACGGCGGCGGCCGGTCTCGTACATGCGCAGGCTCTCGGTCGATATGTACAGCCGGTCGGATGCCGCTTCCTGCGTCATTCCGGCACGCTCGCGCGCGGTTTGGTAGATGTTACGGCTCGGTTTCATCCTGTTCTCACCTCCACCTTGGGACTACAATAGACTTATCGTCCGGGTTGCCTTCTACCGAGGTTCGGATGATCTTATCTGCCAAATCAATGGCCAAAAACATGCGTTTCTTGCCCAATGTGAACCATGTAATGTCCCGGCAGAACGTCCGCGCTGACGACTGACTCAGGTGCAGATACCGCGCCACGTCCTGTAAACACAGCGCGCCCGCGCCGCCGAAATGACTCTCAATGCCGCGCACGATCTCCCTTTTTCTGTTATAAGATGCCATTTGTTACACCTCCGTTTTGTACTTTCCTCTCACCTGTGATAGAATAAAGGCGAAAGGATGTGATCTTATGATTCGTGATTTTGATTCTTATGATGTTCAAGCAGAGTATCTTGAAACTTTGGAATTTGAGCTCCCTCCTGCTTGTCCCATGTGTCATCGGATTGGTACATTTAATCCTGTTCGTTGTGCGCATTATCAGGATGAAGGGGTAGCCGCAGCCATTTATTTTTGCAACCATTGTGAAGAGTTTTTCTTTGCAACATATTCCAACAATGAGATATTAGCTTATTACCCAGAAACGGTGCAGCCAGTTCAATTATCTGAACATATTCATCAGCTATCCCCCAATTTTTGCGACGTTTATGCTCAATCTTGCAAAGCGGAACAGGAACATCTTGATCTTATTGCCGGGATGGGATATCGTCGTGCTCTGGAATTTCTTTGTAAAGATTATGCCGTATCACTTCATCCTGACGAATATGAGCAAATCCTTGCAATGCCGCTTGCGCAATGTATAAAAAAATACATAGACAAGCGTGTTATTTCGCAACTTGCTGAACGAGTGGCATGGCTTGGCAATGACCATGCACATTACATTTCCAAACATCCTGACAAAGATTTGAATGATCTCAAAAAAATCCTTGAAATGGTAATCAAATGGATTGATTTAGAAATCGCCTCGCAACTCGCTATTGAACAAATTCAGAAAGCCTGATCATCGGATTTTACCTGCAACAAAACTTGGATTTGATAATCTCGCAAGTCCTTAACCGCCTGTCGAAGTGCTTCTTCCAATCCCTCAATCTTTGAAATCTTCTCAGCAAGGCCGGGCAGATTTTCAACCGAAATCATGAGACGATCTTTGTCTAAATAAGCATTCAATTCTTTCACTGAGTTTCCTCCTTTCCTCGTCCAAACAGGTCGTCAATGGTACAATGCAGCAGATCGGCCAGCGTGGGCAACAGTTCTGCGCGCGGGCAGGTGTTTATTGTCTCCCACTTTGCAACTGAACTTGCTGAAACCCCAAGAGCCATCGCGACCTCTGCCTGTGTAAGATTGTTCTTACGCCTCAATACTTGCATTTTTTTCAAGTTCATCAGCTCTTTTATTGATTTATATTCAAGTATGTCTTTATTATATTGATTCATTTTCAATAAGTCAAGCATTTTATTGAAATATATTCAAGTTATCTTTACAACTTGAATTAAATTCAATATGATATAGATAAAGGGGGTGAACCCATGTTAGGTGACAAGCTGCGTGAACTTCGCAAAAAAAATCACGTTACTCAGGCAAAGTTAGCAAATTATTTAAACTTAGATGCTTCTTCAGTTGCAAAATACGAATCTGGAAAAGTGACTCCTTCTCCAGATGTTTTGTTGAAAATCGCGCAATATTTTGATGTATCTGTGGACTATCTTCTTGGAAAGGATTCCGATTCCAACAGATCGCAGGAAGATGCTGAGTTGGAGAAATTCCAGTTTGCTTTATTCGGAACCCATGAAGAAATCACCGACGAAATCATGGAAGATGTCAAGGCATACGCACGCTTTAAGCTGGAGCAATGGAAAAAACAAGGGAAAATATGAAATCCGCAAGACTGTATGCAGCTGAACATAATATCGAAGTCGATCAGATACCACTTTTTTCTCTGGATGCTTTGTCTGTCGAATATGATAATGGCTGCTGTGCAATTGCAATCGACCCAAACCGGATCGAGTCTTACGCGGACGAAAACACGAAAATTGCCCATGAGCTTGGACATTGCCTGTATGGGGGATTCTACTCTCGCCTCACGCCTCTTTATACGCGGGAAAAGCATGAATACAAAGCCAACGTCTGGGCAGTGAAATTTCTCGTTCCCTGGGACGAGTTGCACGAGGCTATCCATAACGGCATCACCGAGCCTCGGGAGCTGGCTGAGTATTTTTCAGTCACCGAGGCGTTTATAAATCTCGCGCTTGAATACTACTTAGAACGCAAAGATTATTCCTTGGATTGATAAAATAAAAAATGTGTCCAATTTGGACACTAGGGGGTTATTTTATGAAAAAAGTAATAACATGGATTTTGGCACTTGTACTCACGTTCTCCCTTGCTGGTTGCTCCACAAATTCTGCATCTGATCTTACAAATGCTCAACCAGTAACGGAAACTGTTGAAAACAAAGAAATCACCATTTCAATTCAGTCTTTTGAGAAAAACGGCATCGATGCAACACCAATGGAGCAAACAGGAACTTTTTCTGGTACGCTAGTCGATGGAGTTCCCTCAGGAGACGGTACTTTTAAATCTCAGAATTCAGAAGGAGAGACCTGGACTTATAGCGGAAACTTTGAAAATGGTACCTTTAACGGCCAAGGTACTATTGCATCGTCAGATTATGAGCAGTCTGGAACATATACGGATGGATTATTTACCCCAACCAAACGAGAATTTTTTGCTAATGCCTCATACAGATGCTTTGCCAAATATACCCTAACAGAGAATGCTGTTGCATATCTAGATGCACATCCTGAATATTTCCCTGCTACCACGCAAGAGACGCTTTCTTCCATAAAAAATGCAGTAGATAACTCCATTACTTATCCAATGCTTAGAAAATCTATCGCCAATAATAGTTCCGCGCTTATTCATATTGATAATATAACTGTAGGTGAGATTGTTGAATTAAATTTTATCGGTCATACGCTTACCTGCGTATTCCTTCTTAATAGCGATGATAATTTTTATCAATTAGTTTATGATGGTGCATTACCCGATGTACTGAATCAGGATGTCATCAGCGTAGATGCATTACCTATTGCGGTCTCTAGTTTTGATAATGTTAGCGGTGGCGTTACCAATGTTATTGTAGTTGCCGGCGCCTATGTTCAAAAGGTTTGAGCCCATGGTTAATTCTCTGTCCATTGACCATAAATAAGCTTTTGTCCAATCTGAGCACTAGATAAGGGGGATTTTGAATGGATTTCATCGATCAATTACAGCAATTTGTAAAGAAGATCTCTGGCTTTAAGGACTCCATCACGACCGAAGAGGCGACCAAGACCTCGGTCATCCTTCCGTTTTTCCACCTGCTCGGCTACGATATTTTTGACCCCACCGAGTTTGTCCCGGAATTTGTAGCCGATGTAGGCATCAAGCGCGGTGAGAAGGTCGATTACGCCATCCTGCAAGACGGCAAGCCGATCATCATTATCGAGGCCAAGGCGATGGGCCGCAATCTGGAAAAGCATGATTCCCAGCTTTTCCGCTACTTCTCCACCACCTCGGCCAAGTTCGCCATCCTGACCAACGGCATCCGCTACCGCTTCTATACCGATCTGGAAGAAGCCAACCTCATGGACTCCCTCCCCTTCCTCGACATCGACCTGCTGCATCTGCGTGACGCGCAGATCGAGGAGCTGAAAAAGTTCAAAAAGGAAAATTTCAGCGTCGCCCGTATCTTTGACGCGGCATCTGTACTCAAATATGCCGGAAAGTTCAAGGAAACGCTGTCCGAACAGTTTGAAAATCCCTCGGATGAATTTGTGCGCTTCTTTTTGCAGGACGTATACGACGGTCGTATGACTCACTCGGTTGTCGAGAAGTTCCGTCCGATCCTCAAGGCATCCATGCAGGAATTCATCAGCGAGACCATGAACGACAAGATCAAGTCCGCGCTGTCTACGGCAAATGCAGCGCCCGTAGCACCCGCTGCACCTGCCAGCAAGGTACCCGCACCTGTTCCCGCGTCCGCTCCCGCTGAGGAAGAACCCGCGCCTGTCGTGGAAAGTGCTCCTGAACCCACTGAGGAAGAAATGAACGCATACTATGAGCTGCAAAACCTGCTCAAGGATGACGTCAGTCTGGACTCGATTACATACAAAAAGACCGACTCCTACTTTGCCATTCTCTACCAGAACAACACCCGCAAATGGCTGTGCCGTCTGGTACTGTCCGACAATCAAAAGCTGGTCTATCTGCCCGACGCGGACAAGAATCCCATCCGCCGTCAGGTTGCCAATATTTACGAGCTGGCAAGCTATCGCCGGTACATCACCAGCGTGATTGCCCGCTACGGCGGTACGCTGCTGCGTCCGCTGGAACGCGAAGATCCCCCGATTTATCAGATTATTCTCAAGCGACGCTTTCCCAAAAAGCAGCGCGTCTAATTGTCAGGAGGTGTCCCATGCCCTTACCCCTTGAAGAACACTACACATACAAAGATTACCTGTCCTGGGTGACCGAGGAGCGTTATGAGCTCTGGGAGGGTCAAGCCGTCATGCAGGCACGTCCATCCATCCAGCATCAGACGGTATCCGGCAACATTTTCTTTGCCCTGCGCGGCTTTCTTGATGGCAAGCCCTGCCGTGCGTTCCAGGAGATCGAAGTGCTGCTGCCGTCCTCGTCCAGCCAGAAGGCCGACGACGTGGACACGGTTTATGTGCCCGATCTCACCGTCGTGTGCGACCCGGACAAGCTGCACCACCAGTATTGCATGGGTGCACCCGATGTGGTATTCGAGATCCTGTCCCCTTCCACGGCGCGCGCCGACCGCATCGTAAAGTTCAATGCCTACCAGCGCGCCGGGGTGCGTGAGTATTGGCTGGTCAGTCCGCTCGAGGAGACCGTGCAGCTGTTCACGCTGGATGGCGGCACCTTCCGGGCATCGGATATTTTCACCCCCGGTATGTCGGTCGCCTCGACCGTGCTGCCCGGGTTCTCGGTGGACGTGTCCAAAATCTTCCGATAACGCAAAAAATCCCGCCCTGTCACCGGGGCGGGAAAAATATCATGCTTGTAATCGAACAAATATTCTATTTTATCAAAAAGGAGCCTGTCATGCCTGCCAAAGAAAACGATCTTCCCCGCAAAAACGCCGATGGATACTACCGCAAAGACATCACCTTTCGCGGCAGAAAATATGCTGTGCGCTCCAAAACGCTCAAGGGATTGTTTACCAAACTCGCTGAAAAGAAGCGTATGCTGGAAGCCGGTATGCTCATTCCGACCGAGAACACCTACGCTGCCGACTGGTGTGTGCGCTGGCTGGAAGAGTACCAGCGGCCGCGCTGCGGGCATGGACAATACCTCAACTACCGCGCCAATATCACCCGGCACATCGCGCCCAGTCTGGGCCGCAAGCGTCTGTGCGACGTGCAGCCCGCCGACTTACAGCGCATCCTCAACCGCCAGAGCTGCTATTCTGCGTCGCATGCGTCCAAGGTGCGCTACACGCTGCGCGCCATCTTTGAACAGGCGCGGCTGGAGGGGTTAATTCTGGGCAATCCGGCAGAACACCTCACCCTGCCCCGCCCTGAGCGTCCGGGCACGTCACACCGGCCAATCACCGACGAGGAAGAGCGCCTGATTCTGGATGTTGCACGCACCCACCGCGCCGGGCTGTGGGTCAAGCTCATGCTGTACTGTGGTCTGCGGCCGGGCGAAGCCATCGTGTTGCGCGCACGCGACATCGACCTGGACAAGCGCCGTCTGTCGGTACACGCGGCACTGGAAGCCGTGACAGGCAAGGTCAAGGGGCCGAAAAGTGCATCGGGTGTGCGCACCATTCCCATCCCCGACCTGCTCATGGACGATCTGCGCGCCGCGCTTCCCTCCTCCCCGGATGCGCTGCTGTTCACCCAGTCGCGCACCGTCCTGTGCACATGCTGCACAGGGCGTTTTTTTACCTAAAAAGAAAAACCACCGGTAAAAACCGATGGTTTTGGGGTCAAATCAGTTTTGCTTTGCGAAGTTTAATCACAGCAACGACCAAACCGACCGCTTCTGCGATGGGAAAGGCCAGCCAGATGCCCGAAGCGCCCAGAAAACGGGAGAGCAACCAGCCGACCGGAACGATGACGACGAGCTGACGCAGGAGCGAGATCACGAGCGAATCGCGTCCCTGACCAAGCGCCTCAAATACGCCTGACGCAACCACGCCGACCGTGGACACCACAAAACTCAAACCAATCATGCGCAGCGCGGTTATGCCGCTCGCCATTAGCTCGGCATCGGCATCAAAGACGCGCAGAATAGCTGCCGGGAAGCACAGTGCACCCACCGTTCCCACGATCATAATGACCGCGACGATGCGCAGACTATACGAAATGGTCTGACGCACGCGAGCATGCTCACCCGCACCGTAGTTATAGCTGATGATCGGGCGCATGCCCTGAATGACGCCGCAGGCAGGCATGTTGACAAAGGTCTGAAGCTTGTAATAAAGACCGAACACGGCGACATAGACGCTGCCCAGCGCAGCGAGCATGCCGTTTAAGATACCCGTGAGCACGGACGGCATCGCGAGCATGAGCGAGGACGGAATGCCGATATTATAGATACGCTTTGCCAGGATTTTGTCCAGTTTCACGCCGCGCAGCGTGATCTGCACGCCGACATCGCGAGTCAGGAAGATTACGACGTAGAGCAGCATGGCAACAATTTGTCCGATGACCGTCGCAATGGCCGCACCGCGCACACCGAGCGCAGGCAGACCAAACCAGCCGAAAATCAGGATGGGATCGAGCACGATGTTGATGATACAGCCGCTCGCCATGAGCACCATGGTGGTTTTCATGCGTCCAATGCCCTGAAAGATCTTTTCAAAGCACATTTGCAGCAGCTCACCAAACGACAGACACATGACGATGTAGGTGTAATCACACGCCCAGGACAGCGTGCGTGCATCGTCGGTGAACATGCTCAGGAACGGTCGGGTGAGCACCACACCCGCGATAACGAAGATCACGCAATGGATGAGCACGAGCAGCACACCCAGCGAGGCCGCTCGATCAGCCTGTTTGCGCTCACCTGCGCCAAGGTGCATGGATACGACCGAGCCGATACCTACGCCCATGCCGACGCCGACCGACATGATGGCATTTTGCAATGGAAAAGCCAGAGATACTGCGGTCAGTGCATCGGTACCCAGTTTAGTGACCCAGATACTGTCGACAATGTTGTAGAGCGACTGAATGAGCATGGACAGCACAACCGGGATGGACATGGAAATCAGCAGTCCAAACACCGGTTTTCGCCGCATAAATTCTTGTTTTTCGTTCATTTTTACCCCTTTCTGCACAAAAAAATCGCCTTCCCAGCCTGTTGAATGCGGGAAGGCGTGCATGTCTTTATAATCATTTGAGACTTAGGTATTATAACACATCGGGGAACCTGACGCAAGACCAAAAAATTTGCACCGCAGCCAAAAATGAAGCTTTCGCTCAAGCCTTTCTCGAAAGGCTTGCGGAGCCTTGAGGCAGAGCCTCAAGCCGCCGTCCGCAGACGGCGGAACTCCCCTTTGAAACCCGGTGTCCGGCCCGGGTTTCAACCTAGACATACACAGGAAAAAGACCGTCTCTTCGGACGGTCTTTTTATGAGCGCGCTTTGTGCGCGAAGAATTGCGCGACCAGCGGGTCGCGCTTTTGTTTTCGTTTTGGTTGATTCCGGTCTTTGACCGGAATCAAAAAGGGGATTTCGCGGCTTGCGAGCCGCGACTCAGGGCGCTGCCCTGAGAACCTGCGGCCTTTTGAAAAAGGCCGGCGAAAACTTCAATTAGGGGTGCGGTACTATTCTGACAAGTTCCCCATTTATTTTTTCTCCGCCCTCTTGACAAACTGTGTATAACTGTATATATTGAGTATATACACTAGATTTGCAAATCACAGTGGAGGTGCACCGTGAATCTCATTATCCGCAATACCAGCGGCCAGCCCATCTACGACCAGATCACCGCACAGATCAAGGCCATGATTCTGTCGGGTGAACTCGCTCCCGGAGATGCACTGCCGTCCATGCGTGCGCTGGCAAAAGACCTGCGCATCAGTCTCATTACCACAAAACGCGCCTACGAGGAACTCGAACGCGAGGGATTCGTCGAAACCGTGCCCGGAAAAGGCAGTTTCGTGGCGCAAACCAACACCGAACTCATTCGAGAGGAAAATCTGCGGCAAATCGAAACCCACCTGTCCGCCTGCATCGCGCTGGCTGCACAGGCTGGTGTGACCGAAAACGAGCTGCACGAAATGCTCTCGCTGCTCTGCAAAGGAGAATAACTATGGATGCCATCCATTTACACAACATTTCCAAGCGTTATCCCGCCTTCACCCTCGGGCCGCTTGACCTGACCGTTCCAACCGGCAGCGTGGTCGGCTTCATCGGGGAAAACGGTGCGGGAAAGTCCACCACGATCAAACTGATTCTGGGTCTGCTCATGCCCGACAGCGGCAGTGTGCAGGTCTTTGGCGAGGACGGGTGCCGCGATCTTGAGCACGTCGGCGTGGTCTTTGACAGCTGCCATTTCCCGGGTGATCTGAGCGCCCGCGACATTGGCCGCGTCCTGTCTGCCTCCTTCCGCACCTGGTCGGACAAGACTTTCGAGGACTACCTCACCCGCTTCGACCTGCCCCGCAAAAAGCCGGTCAAAGACTACTCGCGCGGCATGCAGATGAAGCTATCCATTGCCTGCGCGCTGTCCCACGACTGCCGCCTGCTGCTGCTCGACGAGCCGACCAGCGGTCTCGACCCGGTCATCCGAGACGAAATTCTGGATATTTTCTATGATTTTATGCAGGATGACTCCCATTCCATCCTTATTTCCTCCCACATCACGAGTGATTTGGAGAAAATCTGCGATTACGTCGCCTTCATCCATCAGGGCCAGATCGCTTTCTTTGAGGAAAAGGACAGCCTGCTCGCACGGCTGGGCATCCTGCACGCTGACCCGTCCGTGCTTTCGTCGCTCGCCCCCGATGCCATCCTCGGCGTGCGGCGCGGACAGTTCCAGACACAGGCTCTGGTCGAGCGCGACCGCGTGCCCTCCAGTCTGCCGCTTGAGCCGGTCAAGCTGGACGATATTCTGCTCTTTCTCGCCCGAAAGGAGGGTTAAATCATGTATGCACTGCTGCTCAAAGACATTCTGGCACTCAAACGAACCTTACGCATCTATGCCGCTTTTCTGGTCATCTACTGCGCTATCGGCATCTTCTCCGGCAATTCCAGCTTCTTCATGGCCTTCATCACCGTGCTGTCCATCATGCTGCCCATCAACGCCATGACCATCGACAAGGGCTGTCACTGGAACGCGTACGCCGCCTGCCTGCCCATCCCGCGCAGCATGGGCGTGCTGAGCAAGTATATCCTCGCCGGACTGGGCATCCTCGCTGCCATTGTTCCCTGTCTGGTCTACCTGCTGATCGATCGCTACACCGACCTCATCACCGACCCTACATCTTGGAGTGAAATCATTTTGATGATTACACTTGGTCTAACCATTCTGGCCTTTCAGATGCCCTTTTTGTTCCGCTTCGGTCCGGAGCGCGGTCGCTTCGCCTCGATGGCTGCCCTGCTCCTGCTGTGTCTTGGTCTGCCCATTCTTGTGATGAAGGGCAATGTGATTGCGGTTCACGAGACCTTTGTACAGAACATCATTACACACATGGCTGGCTTTTTCCAGCCTCGAATGTGGGTGCTGATTGTCGGCGCGCTGATGCTGAACGTCCTGTCCGCTGTAATCTCGATTGCCATTGTCAATCGACATGACGTGGACTGAAAATCTAACCACCGCAGCCAAAAATGAAGCTTTCGGTCAAGCCTTTCTCGAAAGGCTTGCGGAGCCTTGAGGCAGAGCCTCAAGCCGCCGTCCGCAGACGGCGGAACTCCCCTCTTGAAACCCGGTGTCCGCCCCGGGTTTCAATCTATCCATACACAAGAAAAAGACCGTCCCTTCGGACGGTCTTTTTATGAGCGCACTTTGTGCGCGAAGAATTGCGCGACCTGCGGGTCGCGCTTTTGTTTTTGTTTTGGTTGATTCCGGTCAAAGACCGGAATCAAAGAGGGGGTTTCGCGTCCTGCGGGACGCGACTCAGGGCGCTGCCCTGAGAACCTGCGGCCTTTTAAAAAAGGCCGGCGAAAACTTCAATTAGGGGTGCGGTGCTTTTTTTAGCCGAGAACTTCCTTTGCAAGTTTCTCGAAGATCGGCAGAGCACGCTCGACAGTCTCGGTCTTGACGCAATACGAAATGCGCATATGACCCGGTGCGCCGAAATCAGTACCCGGTACGACCAGCAGATCATACTTTTTCGCCATCTCGCAGAACTTATAATCATCGATACCCAAGGTCTGCGGGAAAATATAGAACGCACCACGCGGTTTGACGCACTGATAGCCGTAAGACGTTAATGCCTCATAGAGCAAATCACGGTTCTTTTTGTAGACCGACAAATCGGACGTGAGGCCGGTGCACTTGGCCGCGACGCGCTGGAACAGGCTGGGTGCGTTGACATAGCCCAAGACACGTCCTGCGCCGCACACGGCCGCATACATGTCCGCAAAGTCCTGCACGCTGTCGGGCACTAGCACATAGCCGATGCGCTCACCGGGCAGGGACAGCGACTTGGAATAGGAATAGCAGACCAGTGTATTGTCGTAATACTTCGGCAGGAAGGGCACGACGGTATCGGCATCGTACACCAGCTCACGATACGGTTCATCAGAAATCAAATAGATCGGATGACCGTACTGCTGTGAGCGCTGGGTGAGCAGTTCAGCCAGACGGCGTACGGTGTCCTCGGAGTAGACCGCGCCGGACGGGTTATTCGGCGAATTGACGACCACAGCCTTGGTGTGCTCGTTGATGCGCTGGTCGAGTGCGTCGAAGTCGATCTGGAAATCCTCATTGCGTGCCGGGACAATGACCGGCTTTGCGCCTGCGCCCTCTCCGATAAAAACCAGATACTCGGGGAAATAGGGTGCAAGTACCAGAAATTCATCGTCCGAGGATGCGGTCAGCGCCTTAAAGCAAATCGACAGCGCCGCCGCTGCGCCGACCGTCATATACAGATTGCGTCCACCGTACTGTGTTCCAAAACGACGATTCAAGTCCTGTGCGATGGTCTCACGCACGAAGTCCGCGCCCTGCGCCGACGTATAGCCATGCGTGACCGCCGGGTCTTCGGTGTCCAGCGTGTCCAAAATCGCCTGTTTGACCGCCTCCGGTGCCGGTACGTTGGGATTACCCAGCGAAAAATCCAGAATATTCTCTCGACCGACCACCGCGGCACGCTGATTGCCAAACTCAAACAGCTCGCGGATGGTCGAACGCTTCTTGCCAAGCGCAACTACCGATTCATTGAGCATATCTATCATGACCTCCCTCAAATGTCCATGTGACTTTATTATAGCACAGCGTGAAAGAAAGAGTCAATTTGCGTCTTCGCATTCCTTCTGATACAATAGACTCAGCAAACACAAGGAGGTTTGGCAATATGGGCCTTAACACCCTATCCCTCGCCCACGACTTCATCCGCCGTCACGTTCAGCCTGGTGCGCACTGCATCGATGCCACCGCCGGACGCGGACGCGATACCGCTTTATTATGTGAACTCGCTGGGTCTTCCGGTCACGTCTGGGCATTCGACATCCAGCAAAGCGCCATCGATCAGACCAATGCCCTGCTCGCGTCCCGCGGCCTGTCAGCTGAGGTTATTCTGGACTCACACGTCAATATGGCGCAGTACGTCCCACCCGAGAGCATCGACTGCATCGTGTTCAACTTTGGCCGCCTGCCCGGTGGTGACCCGAACATCTTCACCACCCCGGATGCCTCCATTCAGGCAGTGGAAACCGGCCTCAGCCTGCTTAAACCCGGCGGCGTGATGAGTCTGTCGCTGTACTACGGCGGTGCGAACGGTTACGAAGAGCGCGACGCATTGCTGGAATATTTCCGTACCATCGACGACCATAAATATTCGGTGCTGACCTGCGATTGGGCGAATCGGAAAAATGATCCCCCGATTCCCGTGTTCCTTTGGCGCGCCTAAGCACCGCACCCCTTATTGAAGTTTGGATCAAACCTTTTCAAAGGTTTGCGGAGTCTTGAGGCAGAGCCTCAAGTCGCCATCCGCAGATGGCGAAATCCCCTTTTGAAACCCGGTGTCCGCCCCGGGTTTCAATTTAAAACAAATAACAAAAAAGCACGCTCGAAAGCGTGCTTTTCTTATTGACCTGTGCTTGTCCATCAGCCAAAATGCCGTGCAAGCTCCATTACCTTCTCGACGTCGCCCTCAATCTTGAGCTTGCCGTCCACATATGCCTGCTTAACGTCCAGCTTGCCCGTCAGCATACGATCAAAATTCGTCATCGTCACAGCCAGAATCGCGTCTCTGTCCAGATACTCATACGGCATCACCGAAACGCAGCTGTCCTTTACCTCGATGTAAAACACGCCGCCGATCTTGCCGGTCAGGTCGACCTGAATCGCCAGCTGACGGCCTTCTCCGCCGCCGAAATCCTGATCTTTGAGCTTCTTGTACGTCTTTGCAGTCAGTTGTTCGAGTGTCATGGTTCTCCCTCTCTCCTTGAATCTTGTCGCGTTTTTTATATCTTATTCCATTATCGCGCAAAATCCCAAAAAGAGCAAGAATTTTATGTCGCAAAACTTATGTTTTCTTGGTAAACTTGCGTTTACAGTGCGGACAGGTGATCTCAATACGACCTCTGCCGCGCGGTACGCGAAGCGTGCGGCCGCAGGACGGGCATTTGTAATACCGATGCGCCTTGTCCTGCATCTGCATCTTCCGACCGGCTAATTTGCGCTGGATAGGCGTAAACCAAGCGAGAAACTTCTGGTTTTCCGCCGACCGCTTATAGATATTGCGCGAGAACATGCGGCAGTAGATGAGAATAATAAGGGCAAGAATGAGGATGGAGAAAATTGCCCAGTGGGTAAAGAACCAAGGGATGAGCAGCACCAGGGCAATAACCATCAGGAACTGATTGAGCGCATCGCTTCCATAACGGCCATACATCAGGCGACGCAAAAAATCGAACATAGTAAAAGCCACCTTAACTTTAGATTACTATTATTATACGCGAAGAGTGCGAGGGGTTCAATGTGTGTCGAGAAAAGTTCACAAACTGGTTAAATTTTAGTAATATGGTGTTTGCAGTTTTTTGCGAAAAGGCTGTGAAATCGGGGTGAAAATGCAAAAACCGTCCCAGATTGGGACGGTTTTGTAAGTGTGTGAGACGGGTAAAAGGGAGGATTGCGCGTCTGCGGACGCGCTTGGGGTTTGTTTTGGTTGAAACCCGGAATGGGTTCCGGGTTTCAAAAAGGGGGATTCCGTGACCTGCGGGTCACGGCTCAGGGCGCTGCCCTGAGAACCCGCAGCCTTTGAAAAGGCTGGCGAAACTTTCAGTTAGGGGTGCGGTGCTTTGATTAGCGTTCCTCGCGGAAGTAATTGACGCCCAGCGAACCCGGGATATTCAGATCACGCTTCTTACGAATGGAGCTGATGACCAGAATGATTGCGGTAATCAGGAACGGCAGCATGTCATAGAACGCGGTAGGCAGGTTGACGACCGACTGGGGCATGTAATACTTGAGGACGCGCAGTGCGCCGAA
Organism: Butyricicoccus pullicaecorum; assembly: GCF_002160355.1. Lineage (NCBI taxonomy): Bacteria > Bacillati > Bacillota > Clostridia > Eubacteriales > Butyricicoccaceae > Butyricicoccus > Butyricicoccus pullicaecorum. The sequence goes on along the minus strand of NZ_NFKK01000005.1, from coordinate 148,031 downwards.
TACGAACGAGCCCAGAATGGACAGCCAGGGATTCCACTTTGCAAAGATAACCAGTGCAACGGCAATCCAGCCCAGACCGCCAACGTTATTGGAGATCCAGACACCGCTGTTAATAATCATGGCGCAGTATGCGCCGCCGATGCCGCAGATACCGCCGCCGAGCAGGATCATGACATACTTCCAACGGGTGACGTTGATGCCGGCCGCGTCAGCCGCTGCGGGGTTATGACCGATCGCCTGTACGTTCAGGCCGAGCTTGGTCTTTTTGAGGAACAGGCCAGCCAGAATGGCGATGACAACACCCAGATAAACAAAGGGGCTGTACGAGAAGATGAGCTGACCCACAACCGGAATATCGCTCAAACCGGGAATGTGGATGTTGTTCATCTGCGCGGTGATGCCCTCGGGCAGCTTGAGCGTGCCGTTTTCCGAGGCACCGAGCATGTAGATACCGATGAAGTTTGCCAGACCGATACCGAAGATGGTCAGCGTCAGGCCGGATACGTTCTGATCGGCCAGGAACGTGACGGTCAGGACGGCGTAAATGAGTGCAGCGAGCACACCAGCGACAAAGGCTGCAATGAGTGCGAGGACAAAAGAGTCGGTCTGCATACCGACCATGAAGCCCGCGCACGCGCCAATGGACATCAGACCCTCAACGCCGAGGTTCAGGTGACCGACCTTCTCGCACAGGATCTCACCGACCGTACCAAACAGCAGCGGAATACTTGCGGCGACTGCTGCGACTAAAAATTTCAAGAACATTTCCATCGCTTATTTGCCTCCTTCTGCTGCGGACTGTTTTTTGTCGCGGACGAACTTATAGCGGATGAAGAACTCACAGCCCAGGACGAAGAACAGGATGATACCCTGCAGTACGTCTGCGCAGTCGGTGGACAGGCCGAACTGGGACTGTACGACCGAGGAGCCCTTCTCCAGAACCGAGAACAGGAACGCGATAATCAGGCTGGACACCGGGTTGAGCTGTGCAAGCCATGCGACGATGATTGCGGTAAAGCCGACACCGCCTGCAACGCCGGTGGTCAGCGTGCGGTCGGAACCGGTAACCTGTACCATGCCCGCGATACCAGCAACTGCACCGGACAGGAACATGGTGCGCAGGATGATCTTCTGTACGTTCATACCTGCATAGGTTGCGGTTGCACGACTCTCACCGACAACCGAGATCTCATAACCCTGCTTGGTGTAGCGCAGGTAGACGAAGAGGACAGCGACCAGAATGAGTGCGATGACCCAGCCGATCTGTACGCCGAACAGCTTGGGCAGAACCGCGCTCTTGTCAAAGCTTGCAATCTTGGGGAAACCGTTGGCCGCCGGGTCGCGCCAGGGGTCTTCCTGGAGCCAGCTGACCAGATAGAGTGCGATATAGTTGAGCATCAGCGTGAACAGCGTCTCGTTGGTGCCGAATTTGACCTTGAAGAAGGCTGGAATGAGTGCCCAGATACCACCGCCGATGATACCGGCGATGAACATGACCGGGAACAGGATGAAGCCCGGCCAGTCTGCGTGAAAGAGGGCGAAATAGGAGGCAAACACGCCGCCCATGATGAGCTGACCCTCACCGCCGATGTTCCAGAACTTCATCTTGAAGGCGAGCATGACGCCGAGCGAGGCGATCAGCAGCGGAATCATAATTTTAATGGTTGCCTGAATCGCCATCTCCGAGCGAAACGCACCCGACAGGATGGTGCCGTAAATGGCAAAGGGATTGTTGCCCAGCACAAGCAGGAACAGGCCACCCGCACACAGTGCCAGCACAAAAGCTGCCAGACGCAGAAGCATCTGCTGCTTTTTGGATTTCTCTTTGGTCTTGACAATACGAATCATGCCTGTACCTCCTCTCCTGCGCCGACCATCAGGCGCGCAATATCGTCCTTGGTTGCCGTGCGGCCGTCCACGATGCCGGTGACTGCGCCGTGGCACATGACCATGATGCGGTCGGACAGTGCCATCAGCACGTCGAGGTCCTCACCGATGAAGACCACAGCGACACCCTTGCGCTTCTGCTCGTTGAGCAGGTCGTAGACCGTGTAGGACGAGTTGATATCCAGACCACGTACCGGATACGCGGTGATCAGCACCTGCGGGTTAGACTCGATCTCACGGCCAAGCAGAACCTTCTGTACGTTACCGCCCGACATCATACGTACCGGTGTGTCAACCGACGGGGTAACGATCTCCAGGCGCTCGACCAGCTCCTCTGCGCGTGCGCGTGCCGGTGCCGGGTCGACGAAGGGGCCGGGGTTTGCGTCGTAGGTCTTGAGCATCATGTTGCCTACCATGCCCATGGACGCAACCAGACCCATGCCCAGACGATCCTCGGGAACGAAGCCCAGGTGAACGCCCAGACGGATGATCTCACGGGGCGACTTTCCGATGAGGTTTTCCTTCTTGTACAGGATGGCGCCCTTCTCTGCCGGGCACAGACCGGCGATGGTCTCGCACAGCTCCTTCTGACCGGAACCTGCGATACCAGCGACACCCAGAATCTCACCGGTGCGCACCTCGAAGCTCGCGTCATTGATGGCGATGGTGCCGTCGGGCTTGCGCACGGTCAGGTCAACGATCTTGAGGATGGACTGGGGATCGACCGGGTCGGGACGCTCGATCTCGAGCGAAACCGGACGGCCAACCATCAGCTCGGTGAGCTGCTTCTCGTTGGTCTCCGACGTGTTGACCGTGTCGATGTACTTACCCTTTCGCAGGATGGTGACGCGGTCGGAAATGGCCATAACCTCATTGAGCTTATGGGTAATGATGATGATCGCGCAGCCCTGCTCGCGCATGGAGCGCAGGATGTCAAACAGGCGCTCGGTCTCCTGCGGGGTCAGGACGGCGGTGGGCTCGTCCAGAATCAGGATGCGCTGGCCGCGATAGAGCACCTTGAGGATTTCGACGGTCTGCTTCTCCGAGACCGACATTTCAAAGGCGCGGCGGTCGGGATCGATGTCCAGACCGATCGAGCGGCTGATCTGGCAGACTTTTTCGCGCATAACGCGTGCGGACAGGCGCTTGCCCGGGGTGCCGACCGCGATATTCTCCGCAGCGGTGAACACATCGACCAGCTTGAAGTGCTGGTGGATCATGCCGATGCCAAGCGCCATTGCGTCCTCGGGTGAGGAAATAGATACCTCCTGCCCTGCGATTTTGATTGTACCGGCATCCGGGTGATAAATACCCGAGAGCATATTCATGAGAGTCGTTTTGCCCGAACCGTTCTCACCCAAAAGTGCGAGCACCTCGCCGTAGCGAACGGTCAGGTCTACCCCGTCGTTTGCGACCACCGTGCCGAATGTTTTCGTAATACCGCGGCATTCGATGGCATATCCGTTGTTTGCCATAGCTTCCCCTTTCTGTCTGTTTTCCTGGCAAAAAGGGCGGCCAAAGTAATGTTTGACCGCCCCTCTACGCCTAAGGCAAATATTCGATTTTCGCCGTCCAGCCGTTTGGCTTTAAGCGACTTCTACGTTCTTGTAGTACCAGTTGCAGGTGCCGTAATCCTCAGCCTTGAGGGTGTGGGTCTGACCCTGGTTGTCCTCGTACTCGGTGGTGCCGTCGAAGATATCCCACTCGCCGGAGATGATCTTGTCCTGAACTTCCTTGATCTTCTCTGCGGTGCCCTCAGCGCACAGGTCAGAGCACGGAGCCAGAGTTACCAGACCGTCCTGCATGGAACCGAAGTAGTTCTGGCCGTCCCAAGTGCCGTCGATAACCTTCTGAACAGCCTCGGTGTAGAATACCGACCAATCCCACATAACAGAGGTCAGGGTTGCGCCCGGAGCCTTCTGAGCCATGTCGGAGTTGTAGCCAACTGCGAATACGCCAGCCTTCTCAGCCTCGGTTGCCGGGTTTGCGGTATCGCAGTGCTGTGCGATCACGTCGCAGCCCATATCGATCAGGGACTTAGCAGCCTGGCCCTCGCCCTCGGGGTCGAACCAAGAGCCGGTAACCTTGACGTAAACCTTAGCGTCCGGATTTACAGACTCAACGCCCATAGCGAATGCGTCGATACCAGAGGTAACCTCGCCGTTCTCGTTGTTCTGAGCGGCAACGTAACCGATCTTATTGGAAGTGGTCTTCATACCAGCAGCGATACCGGACAGGTAACGAGCCTGGTTGATCTTACCGAAGTAGTTGATGAAGTTCTTGCCGTTGGACTTGTAGCCGGTGCCGTGTGCGAACAGAACGTCCGGGTACTCCTCAGCGATCTCTTCAACGTAGTCCATGTAGCCCCAAGAGGTTGCGAAGACGATCTGGCAGCCTTCCTCAACACACTCCTCGAGTGCGGTGCGGATTGCGGTTGCGTCGGTGTCGTCGACGTTGTTCTTGCGGATGATCTGGCTGTCGTCCAGGCCGAGGTTCTTCTGCATGCCCTGGATGCCGAGATCATGGGTGTAAGTGTAGCCAGTACCCTCAGCAGGGTCGGTGATGTGAACGACGCCGACCTTGAGGTCTTCCTTGGCAACTGCCGGGAACAGGCCGGTGGATTCAGCGGTGGTGTCGTTGCCGGACTCGGTGGTGGTGGTTTCCTCCCCGCCGGACGAGCAGCCTGCCATGAGCGACAGAGCCATAACGCCTGCGAGTACTGCACTCAGAAATCTCTTCATGCTCTTTGTATCCTCCTAATATTCGGTTGTGAGACTGGTGCGTACGACGCGGCAGCGCCATAAAAATAGAGCAAAACACAGGCTTTGCTCTGGTGGGGCGACCGGGTCGGGCGACCATATCTTCCTTACGAAAGTAAGTATAATGAAAAAGAGGGTTTTTGTCAAGGTTTTTTGCGATTTTCTTCGTTTTTACCATTTGACCAAATCAAAAAAGTTGCAAATTTCGTTCTTTTTACCTCAAATTTTCAGGGTTTTTGGTCTATTAGGCGACATAAAAATTTTACATTTTATACAAAATTTATGATGATTTTTTTACGTTTGCGACAGGCGGGTTTAAGGCAATACGAGAAGCATGGAAACAGGTTTGCGAGGTGTCTCGAAATGTATGCTGGGTGTGGTTGCGGAGGAAGTGTGCAGGTGCCGAGGCAAAGAAAAAAGACCCAATCCGGCAGGTTGGGTCTTATGAGCGCACTTTGTGCGCCGGGGATTTCGCTCGCTGCGGCGAGCGATTGGGTTCATTTTTTGGTTGATTCCCGGGACGGACACCGGGAATCAAAGGGGAATTCCGCCGTCTGCGGACGGCGGCCAGCCTGCGCGGCTGGACCGCGCCGGGTCGCAGACCCGGACCCGCTTGTCGCCTGCGGGCGGGATTTATTCCGCTTCGGGAGTGAATGCGGCGATATGTTCCTCGATCAGTGTCAGAATTTCATCGCGGCCAGTTCCCTTCTCTGCCGAGAACGGGATGACCGGGACTTCCTCGGGCAGCAGCAAGGTCTCGCGGATGCGTGCGACATTGCCCTCGAGTTCGCTCTTCTTGATCTTATCCCACTTATTCGCGATGACGGCGAAGGGCTGACCGGTGCCTAAGAAGCAATCGGCCATGGTTTTATCGTCCGCGGTGGGTTTATGGCGAATATCCACGATTTGCAGGCCGAGGGTGATCAGGCCGGAAGTGAAATAGGTCTCGAGCAGACCAGCCCAGCGATCGCGCTCGGTTTTGGATACCTTCGCGTAGCCGTAACCGGGCAGATCGACAAAATAGGCCTGTTTATCGATGGAGAAAAAGTTAATGTGAATGGTCTTACCGGGCTGACCGCCGACGCGAGCGAAGTTGCGGCGGTTCAGAATCTTGTTAATGGTCGACGATTTACCGACGTTGGACTTACCGGCGAAAACGATCTGGGGCAGGCCGTCGGCGGGAAAGTCAGCGGTTTTGACCGCCGAGCGAATAAACTCAGCATTGTGCAGATTGAGCATAGTGTCCCCTCTCTGTCTCTTACTGCCGCAGGGTGGTTCGGGTGGAACCGGGTGCAGACAGCGGCATTTGGGTTTCCTGTGTAGTCTCGTCGCGGCGGCTGGTGACTGCCGGACGGCGGGAGAAATCGATTGCGGTCTCCATGACCGTATCCATGTGGGCGGCGATCACGAACTGCACGTGATCCTTGACCACCTGCTCGACCTCCTCGAGGTCGACCTGATTGTCCTTGGGGATGATGATGGTGCGAATACCGGCACGGTAAGCCGCCATGGTTTTTTCGCGCAGACCGCCGATGGGCATGACGCGGCCGCGCAGGGTGACCTCACCGGTCATTGCGATCTCGTGGCGTACCGGTGCACCGGTCAGCGCCGAGATGATAGCCGTCGCCATGGTGATACCGGCAGACGGGCCGTCCTTGGGGATGGCAGCCTCGGGGAAATGGATATGGATGTCGGTGTTCTTGTAGAAATTGGGGTCGATGCGCAGCATCTCGGCACGCGAGCGGACGAAGGTGACCGCAGCCTTTGCGCTTTCCTCCATGACCTTGCCGAGGTTGCCGGTAATCTCGATCTTGCCCGTACCGGGTACGGCAGCGACTTCGACTTGCAGCATCTCACCGCCCACGCTCGTCCACGCCAGACCGTTTACGATGCCGACCTCGTCCTCCTTGGACACGTTATCCTCCTTGAACTTGGGTGCGCCCAGGTAGGCTTCCAGGTCAGCCGGATGGATGGTGACGCGCTTGGCCGAGCCGTCTGCGATCTTCTTAGCCGCCTTGCGGCACAGCTTAGCGATGACCTGCTCAAGGCGGCGCACGCCGGCTTCACGGGTATAACCCGAAATGACAGCCGACAGGGTTTCCTCGGGCACGATCAGCTGGGTACCCTTGAGACCGTGCTTTTTGATCTGCTTGGGCAGCAGGTGGTCGTGTGCGATGTGCAGCTTCTCCTCTGCCGTGTAGGACGACAGCTCGATGACCTCCATACGGTCGAGCAGCGGGCGCGGCACGGTAGACAGGTCGTTTGCCGTCGTGACAAACAGCACGTCGGACAGGTCAAAGGGAATTTCGATGTAATGGTCGCGGAAGGCGTTGTTCTGCTCGGTGTCCAGCACTTCGAGCATCGCCGAAGCCGGGTCGCCGCGGAAGTCGTTGCCCATCTTGTCGATCTCGTCGAGCAGGATGAGCGGATTGCGGCTGCCTGCCTGACGCAGGGCAGCAATAATGCGTCCGGGCATCGCGCCGATGTACGTCTTTCTGTGACCGCGGATATCGGCCTCATCGCGCACGCCGCCCAGCGACATGCGGGTATACTTGCGGTTCATGGCTTCTGCGATCGAGCGTGCAATGGAGGTCTTGCCGACGCCCGGAGGGCCGACCAGACAGAGCACCTGACCCTTGAGGTCGGGCGCCAGAGTCTTAACTGCCATGAACTCGAGAATGCGCTCCTTGACCTTCTCCAGACCGTAATGGTCGCGGTCGAGGATCTTCTGGGCGCGTTCCAGATCGTGACGCGGACGGGTGGATGTCTTCCAAGGCAGCTCGAGCACGGTGTCAAGATAGGTGCGGATGACACCGGCCTCTGCCGACGAACCGCTCATCTTGGCCAGTCGTTCGGTCTCCTTGCGCAGTTTGCTCGCGCTCTCCTCGGGCAGACCGAGCTTTTCGATCTTCTCGCGGTACTCCTCTGCCTCGGCAGATACGTCCTGCTCACCCAGCTCGGACTGGATGACCTTAATCTGCTCGCGCAGGTAATAGTCCTTCTGGTTTTTGTCGATTGCAGCCTTGATCTGCTCCTGAATGTCGCCCTCGATGCGCAGAATCTCGGTCTCCTCGGTCAGCAGACGGATGAGGAAGGTCAAACGGCGGTTGACGTTGAGTTCCTCGAGCACTTCCTGCTTGACGCTGAAATCGATCGGGATATTCTGTGCGATGTAGTCGGCCAGATAGCCGGCGTTGCCGCCTGCGGCGACGGTCAGCGCCACGTCGGACGACAGACGAGGTGCAAGTGCAGCGTACTCCTCGAAGCGGTTCTGCACGGTGCGTACCAGTGCCTGCTCACGGCGCTCGCCGCCGAGCGGCAGGATGTCGTAGAGCACCTCGACCTGTGCCTTGAGGCATTCGCCGCCGTCCTCACTCTTCTGATAGTGCAAAGCGCGGGCGCGATCCTTGCCCTCGACCAGCACGCGGATATTATCACCCGGCAAACGCAGAATCTGCTTGATGATGCAGATGGTGCCGACCTCGTACAGATCGTCTGCGGTCGGACGGTCGGTCTTGAGATCCTTCTGCGCGGTCAGGAAGATCCACTGTCCATCCTTCATCGCGGCCTCGAGCGCCTTGATGGACATGGCACGGCCTACGTCGAAGTGGATCAGCATATCGGGGAACGCCGTCAGTCCGCGCAAGGGCAGAACGGGGAGCATCCGCTGGTTGTTTGTATCATTCACGTTCATACTTCTCAACGCTCCTAAACGGGGAAAAATTCGATTGCATGCCGCCGGGAAACGGGCGGCGTCGTTGAACCCTGATTTGTTCTTATCATATAGTATAGTATACCGCGGCGGTAGTTTCAAGCGGAAAGCATTGGCGGAATCGACAAAAAAGGACACGGCGAAGGTCGTCGTGCCCTTTCGATTGACAATTTTAAGCGGTTTTGCCGTGGTTACGCGCTCTGACCGTCCTCGCCGCCCGTGCGGTGGATGACCTCAGGGCCAGCCGTACCCAGCACGACATCGCGGGTGATGACCACCTTTTCGATGGTGTTGTCGGACGGAATCTCGAACATGATGTCGGTCATCACGCCCTCGAGTACGCCGCGCAGACCGCGTGCGCCGGTGTTGCGCTCGACCGCGATCTTGGCCACCTCGCGCAGTGCGTCGGGCTCAAAGACCAGCTTGACGCCGTCCAGCGCGAACAGCTTCTGGTACTGCTTGACCAATGCGTTCTTGGGCTCGGTCAGGATGCGGACAAGCGCGTCCTCGTCGAGCGAATGCAGGCCGACGATGGCCGGCAGGCGGCCGATCAGCTCGGGGATCAGGCCGAACTTCATCAGGTCGTGCGGCTCGATCTTCTCGATCATCTGGTCGATCTTGTCGTCCTTCTTGCTCTGTACCTCGGCGCCGAAGCCAATACCCTTCTTGCCGATGCGGTTGCCGATGATCTTCTCGATGCCATCGAATGCGCCGCCGCAGATGAAGAGGATGTTGGTGGTGTCGATCTGGATAAAGTCCTGATGCGGGTGCTTGCGTCCGCCCTGCGGCGGAACGTTCGCCGTCGTACCCTCGAGCATTTTGAGCAGTGCCTGCTGTACGCCCTCGCCCGATACGTCTCGGGTGATGGACGGGTTTTCCGACTTACGTGCGATCTTATCGATCTCGTCGACGTAAATGATGCCGCGCTCGGCCTTTTCTACGTCGAAGTCAGCCGCTTGGATCAGTCGGAGCAGGATATTCTCGACGTCCTCACCGACGTAACCCGCTTCGGTGAGCGTGGTTGCGTCCGCGATGGCGAAGGGAACCTGCAGGGTTTTTGCCAGCGTCTGCGCCAGCAGGGTCTTGCCCGAGCCGGACGGGCCGAGCATCAGGATATTGCTCTTGGACAGCTCGACATCGTCTCCGCCGCCCCGGAAAATACGCTTATAATGGTTGTACACCGCCACGCTCAGCGCGACCTTTGCCTCGTCCTGACCGATGACGTAAGCATCCAGGACTTCCTTGAGCTCACGGGGCGTGGGCAGGGTTTCGGGCGCGTCCTGAACGTCGGGCGTATCGTCGCCGTAATCCATGCTCAGTTCATCGTCGAGAATGCTTGCACACACGTTGATGCACTCATCACAGATATACACGTTCGGGCCGGCGACCAGCTTGCGCACCTTATTCTGCGGCTTACCGCAGAACGAGCAGCGCACGGTTTTGTTTTCATCAAAATTTGCCATGATTCACCTCATAGAAAGCGCCATGCGTCAAAAACGCGCAAACCATCGGCGGGAAAATGTCCCGCCGATGGTGCAGTTTGGGCTCACTCAGCGCTTGTCGTAAACCTTGTCGATCAGTCCGTAGGCCAAGGCGTCCTCCGCGCTCATGAAGTTATCGCGGTCGGTGTCGCGCTCGATGATCTCGAGCGGCTTGCCCGTGTTGTCCGCGAGGATGCGGTTGAGCTTGTCACGGGTCTTCAGAATCCAGTCAGCGTGGATCTTGATGTCCGAAGCCTGACCCTTGGCACCGCCGAGCGGCTGATGGATCATGATTTCGGAGTTGGGCAGCGCGAAACGCTTGCCCTTTGCGCCCGACGACAGCAGGAACGCACCCATCGAAGCCGCCAGACCCACGCAGATGGTGGAGACGTCGGGCTTGATGTAGTTCATGGTGTCGTAGATCGCCATGCCTGCGGTGACCGAACCACCAGGAGAATTGATATAGAACGAGATGTCCTTATCCGGGTCCTGGCTCTCGAGGTAGAGCAGCTGTGCGACGATGAGCGACGCGGTGGTGTCGTTGACCTCGTCGGACAGCATGATGATGCGGTCATTTAACAGGCGGGAAAAGATGTCATACGAGCGTTCGCCGCCGCGATTGGTCGGCTCGATGACCATAGGTACTAAACTCATAAAAGAAAACTCCTTTCCATAATCCCCCACGCACCCCTTAGAATGGGTATTTCTCTGGGAAGATATGTACGGCTTCCTCCCTTTTATGCTTACTCAGCGGTCTCCTCGGTCTTGTCCTCAGCCTTCTTCTTGGTCTTCTTCTTGGGCTTTGCGGTATCCTTGATCAGTTCGATCGCCTTGTCGAGCTTCATGTCGGAAGTGATGGATGCAGCCGGCAGAGCCTTCTTGATCTGCTCAACTTCCATGCCGTACTGCTCAGCCAGCTCCTTGTACTTGGCCTCGATCTCGTCCTCGGTAACGTCCAGGTTCTCGAGCTCAACGATCTTCTGCAGAGCCAGACGAACCTTTACCTGACGCTCAGCCTGCGGCATGAACATAGCGCGCAGCTGCTGCATGTCGGAACCGGTCATCTTTGCGTACTGCTCGAGCTGCATGCCCTGCATCTGGAGGCGATAGCCGAAGTCCTGCATTACGTTGTCGAGCTGTGCCTCGAACATAGCGTCCGGGATCTCAGCCTGCATGCCGTCGATGACAGCGGTCAGCAGAGCTTCCTCGTAGTCGCGCTCGAAGGTCTCAGCCTTCTGCGCCAGCAGACGCTCCTTAACTTCCTTCTTGAGGTCTTCCAGAGTCTCAGCCTTCTCGGATACGTCCTTTGCGAACTCGTCGTCGATCGCCGGGGTTACGGTCTCCTTAACCTCGTGTACGGTGCACTTGAAGGTAGCTTCCTTGCCAGCCAGCTCCTTTGCATGGTACTCCTCGGGGAAGGTTACAACAACGTCCTTCTCCTCGCCAGCCTTCAGGCCGATCAGCTGATCTTCAAAGCCCGGGATGAAGGTGCCGGAGCCCAGCTTGAGGTCGTAGCCTTCGCCCTTGCCGCCCTCGAAAGCAACGCCGTCTACGAAGCCCTCGAAGTCGATAACAACGGTGTCGTTCTTCTTAGCAGCGCGCTCAACGGTCTGGGTGCGGGACAGACGCTGTGCCATGCGCTCGAGCTCAGCCTTGACGTCAGCGACCAGAACCTTAGCCTCTTCCTTCTCAACGGACAGGCCCTTGTACTCGCCCAGGGTAACTTCGGGCTCAACCGGAACCTTGCAGACCAGAACAACTGCGCCTGCGTCGGTCATCTCGGAAACCGAAACGTCAGCTGCTGCAACAGCCTTGATGCCGGACTCTTCCAGAGCAGCCTCGTAAGCCTTGGGGTAGCAGATGTTGAGTGCATCCTCGAAGAATACGCCGTCGCCGTACAGGCTCTCGATAACCTTGCGCGGAGCCTTGCCCTTACGGAAGCCCGGAACGGTGATCTTCTTGCCGTTCTTCTTGAATGCCTGCTCCTTGCCGGCCTCGAGCTCTTCTGCGGAAATCTCAATGGTCAGAGCAACAATGCTCTTTTCCAGCTTTTCAACATTTTTCAGTTCCATTACAATTTATTCCTCCTAAAATTGTATCCAGTCTATTTTATCAGATTATATCCGAAATTACTAGTCCATTTTTCACTTTTTTAACAGAACTGGCGTAAAATCCAGATAATCCCCTGATACCAAGATAAATTCAATGCCCTCGTGAAGGCCGGTGACCGCCCATCTGAGGCTGTCCGAGTGCAGATGACCGTAAATACAGCGGGTCACGCCGTACTTTTTCATCAGATCGATGATCTCGCCGCAGCGGAAGTTCGCGTAAATGGGCGGATAGTGCAAAAAGCAGTACAGCTCTTTTGCGCCGCTGTCCCGACCGGCCTTGAGTGAGGTCTCCAGACGCAAAAGCTCACGGCGGAAGATCTTCTCGTCGTGGCTCTCCTGAAAATCCTCCTCGAAAAACCAGCCGCGCGTGCCGCAAATGGCGACATCATCGTAGACATAGCAGTTATTGTGCAGGAAAGATACGTCATCGTAGCCGTTCTGCGTGCAGAATTCGGTCATCTTCTTGACCGTGTTCCACCACAGATCGTGGTTGCCCTTGAGCAGGATCTTTTTGCCGGGAAGTGCGTGCAGATAGTCGAAGTCGGCCTTGGACTGCGCGAAGCTGATACCCCAGGACAGGTCGCCGCCAATGACGACCGTGTCCTCCGGGGTGATAATCGCGTTCCAGTGCTTCTTGATCTTCTCCATATAATTTTGCCACTTACCGCCAAAAATGTCCATAGGTTTATCGACCGCACAGGCAAGATGCAGGTCGGCAATGGTGTAAAGCGCCATCGGTACCTCTTACAGCAGCAGGTCGAGCGTGGACAGGATGTCGGCCTTGTCGACCACGCGGTCAAAGCGCGGGGTCTTGTCTGCGAGCGCCGCGAGCGGAGCGGGTGCGGCAACGCCGGTCAGCGCGGACAGCTCGGAAAGCTGGCTGACGCTCGCGGTGTCGACCGTCTTGCCCAGTGCAGCGGCAACCGGGCCGCAGAACTTGAACGGGCTTGCGGTGGATGCGATCACAACCGGGGTCATGTCGCCCGTGCGTGCGCGGTAGTCCTCGTAGACCTTGACGGCAACTGCGGTGTGGGTGTCGAGCAGGTAACCCTCGCGCTCAAAGGTACGGCGGATGGTGTCCGCGGTCTGGGCATCGTCACAGCAGCCTGCGTCGAAGTCCGCGGCAATGCGCGCGCGCAGCTCTGCCGGAACCTCATAACGGCCGGTCTCGTTGAGCTCGGCCATCATCTTCGCTACCAGTGCATCATTCTGCCCGGAAACGTAGAACAGTAAACGCTCCAGATTGGAAGAAATCAAAATGTCCATCGAGGGCGAGTCGGTGGTATAGAACGGACGGTTGCGGTCGTAGACGCCGCCCTGACGGAAGAAGTCGGTCAGGACGTTATTCTGGTTGGACGCGCAGACCAGCTTGCCCACCGGCAGACCCATCTGCTTTGCGATGTAAGCCGCGAGGATGTTGCCGAAGTTACCGGTCGGAACGCAGACGTTCATCTTGTCGCCCATCTTGAGCGCACCAGCATTCACGAGATCGCAGTACGCCGAGACGTAGTAGACGATCTGCGGTGCCAGACGGCCCCAGTTGATCGAGTTTGCAGACGAGAAGATGCAGCCTGCATCGGCCATGCGCTTTGCGGTCGCATCGTCGGTGAAGATACGCTTGACGGCAGACTGTGCGTCGTCAAAGTTGCCCTGAATGGCGACAACCTCGACGTTGTCACCCTGCTGGGTGACCATCTGCAGCTTCTGCATGGGAGAAACGCCGTCTACCGGGTAGTAAACCATGATCTTGGTGCCCGGAACGTTTGCAAAGCCTTCGAGCGCTGCCTTGCCGGTGTCGCCCGAGGTGGCGACCAGAATGCAGCAGGTGCGGGTCTCTCCGGTCTTGCGCAGCGATGCGGTCAGCAGGTGCGGCAGCATCTGCAATGCCATATCCTTAAACGCGCAGGTCGGGCCGTGCCACAGCTCGAGCATGTGTACGCCGTCCGACAGGCTCTTGACCGGTGCGGTGTCCGCACCGCCGAACTTTTCGTCGGCGTATGCCTTGGCGGCAAAGTCGGAGAGCTCCTCTGTGGTAAAGTCGGTCAGGAACTTGCCCAGAATGTGCGCGGCACGTCCCTTGTAGTCCTTGCCCAGAAGCGCCTGCATCTCGTCCGCGGTCAGTGCCGGGAACTCGGTCGGGCAGAACAGTCCGCCGCCCGGTGCGATACCGGCTGCAATGGCCTGTGCCGCGCTCACGCGCAGCTTCTTGTCTCTGCTGCTTACATAGTCCATATCTTTGAAACCTCCATGTTCGGGTTTTATGCACCCAGCATCCGGGTGAAAAACGTGACCGCGTTGCCGTAAAACAGCGCGTTCACCGTGCTTTCTAAGTATCCGTGCCGCAGCATGGCTTCGGCCAGGTTTTCCATGTCTCCGACCGTGCGCAGCCCCTCCGGGGTGTCCTCACAGCCGTCAAAGTCTGTGCCCAGCGCAAGGCAGTGTTCCCCGCCCCGGCTCAGCAGATCGTCTGCGTGCCGCAGCACGTCGTCGATCGTGGCAGATTTGCCGTCCTCCCGCAAAAACGGGCTGTACAGGTTGAGTCCCACCAGTCCCCCGCGTCGAACGATCTCGGAAAATTGCAGCGGGGTCAGGTTGCGTTTGTGGTCACAGCATGCGCGGCTGTTGGAGTGCGTTGCGGCAAATGGTGCCTCAGTTTCCAGGCACACGTCCCAGAATCCGGCCTCGGACAGATGGGACACGTCGATGATCATGTTCCGTCTCACCAGTTCTTGTACGAGTGCGCGTCCGCGGTCGGTCAGTCCCTTGTCGTTATCGGTCGCCGCGCCGCAGGCAAAGGCGTTCTGATAATTCCACGCCAGCGTCACCAATCGCACGCCCGCGTCGTATGCTTTGTCCAGCGCGCCGGGTGCTTCCAAAAGCTCCGCACCCTCGATGGACAGGAACGCCGCGTGCCGTCCGTGGTCGCGTGCCCAAGCCCAGTCGTCCATGTCCCGGCACAGCATGAGCCAGTCGGCATTGGCCGAAAACTCCTGTTTTGCCGTCGCAAGCAGGATGTCCAGCCGTTCTTCCATGGACAGATCGGCTAGGATGCGCCGTCCCGGCATGGGCACAGGCGGTTTGGCACCACAGAACAGCGCGAAAACCTGCGTGTACATGGCGTACTTGCGGGCTTCGTCCCGGCTGACGCACAGGGTGTTCTCCCGCAGGTGCTGCTCGGTCTCCCAGCATGCAAACAAAGTGTCACAGTGCAGGTCAAATAACTGCATATTTTTCCCTCCCCTACGCTTCAAATGCGTTCGGAATGTGCTCAATGTGCCGCGCAGGTCCACCTTCCGAGCCATAGACCTCGATCACGTCCAGCCGGGGCTGAAGTGCGGTCGGGTGCTCGGACAGCCAAATCTGCGCGGTCTCCAGCATTCTATGCTGTTTGGCCGCACCGACTGCCTCCCGTGCCGCAGCGAATGCGCTCGACTTACGGGTTTTGACCTCGACAAAGACCAGATAGCGGTCGTCCTGTACAATGAGGTCGATCTCACCCCAGCGCGTGCGATAATTGCGCGTTACGATGGTGTAGCCTCGCGCGGTCAGGTAGTCGGCTGCCGCCTGCTCACCCCAGTCGCCGCGCTTCACGGTCTGGCCTCGGGGTGCTTGTCGTACAGCTTCTTTAAAAAGGTCATGCGGTGGATGGGACTGGGCCCGTGCGCCAGAATGGCTTCGGTATGTGCCTTGGTGCCGTAACCCTTGTGTCCGGCAAAGCCGTAGACCGGATATTTTGCGTCCATCTCGACCATATAGCGGTCACGCGTGACCTTGGCGAGGATGGATGCCGCGGCGATGGATGCACTCTTGGCATCGCCGCCCACGATACACTGACAGGGAATGTCCAGCACGGGGGCGCGGTTGCCATCAATGAGGGCAAAGTCTGCCGGGAGGGAAAGACCGGCAATCGCCTGCGTCATGGCCTGATAAGTGGCCTGTAAAATATTGATCTCGTCGATGACCGTATGATCGACCGAGGCGATGGCATAAGCCAGCGCCTTTTTGCAGATCTCGTCGTAGAGCGCTTCGCGGCGCTTCTCGGTCAGCTTCTTGGAGTCGTTTAAGCCGTCGATCACACAGCCCTCGGGCAAAATGACCGCTGCCGCAACCACCGGCCCTGCGAGGGGGCCGCGTCCGGCCTCGTCCACGCCGCACACAGCGCCAAAGCCCTGTTCCTGTGCAGCCTGCTCATAGTCCTGTGTGACGGTCGTTGTCTCACGCTTCCGGGGCATTTTCGTAATCCTCCGGGGTCTCCAGTGTAATGCGTCCGAGCACACCGCCGCGGAACTCGTCGAGCAGGATGCGCGCCATGCGCTCGGTGTCGATCTCACCGCCCGAAATCAGGAAACCGCGCTTTCTGCCCGCCTGCTGGAGCAGGTCGTAGCCCAGAAAGTCCGATTCCTCGGGGATGGTGAGTTTATAGCGGTCGATAATGGCCTGCGGCGCACGCTCAGCAAGCAGCTCGAACAGCTTGCACGCCAGGGTCTCGATGTCCAGAATGTCGTCCTTGACCGCACCTGTGACCGCGAGCAGAATGCCCACGCGCTCGTCGTCGAACTTGGGCCACAGAATGCCCGGGGTGTCCAGCAGGTCGATGCCGCCCTGCACGCGGAACCACTGTGCGCCGCGTGTGACGCCCGGCTTGTCGGCTGCCTTGGCCGATTTGCGTCCGAGCACACGATTGATAAAGGTGGACTTGCCCACGTTCGGGATGCCCACGACCATGACGCGCACCGAGCGGCCGGTCTGACCCTTCTCGTTCCAGACCGCGATCTTATCGGCCAGACGCTCGCGTGCGGCAGCGGCAAAGCGGGACGTGCCCGCGCCGTGCTGGCTGTCGGTCTCCAAAACCGCGTAGCCCTGCGCACGATACCACGCCGCCCAGCGGCGGGTCTCGTCGGGATCGGCCAGATCGGTACGGTTCAGGATAATCATACGCGGCTTATCGCCTGCGATGTCGTCCATATCCGGGTTTCGGCTGACCTGCGGGATGCGTGCATCCACCAGTTCGCACACCAGATCGATATTCTTGAGGTTTTCCAGCATCTGGCGGCGGGTCTTGGCCATATGGCCGGGATACCATTGTATATTCATGCGATTCCTCCAAAATAAGCGGGGCTTACGACACCACGCCGAACGAGCTGAACGGGAAGATGACGGCCAGTACATGACCGATCACGTAGCGCTCGTCCACCAGACCGATGCGCGGGTCGCGGCTGTCGCTCGAACCGTTGCGGTTGTCACCGAGCAGGAACAGCTGGCCTTCGGGCACGGTCAGCGGGAATTCCATACCCTCTGCCGTGTAGGTCGGTTCGTTGATATAGGGCTCATCCAGCACCTCGCCGTTGACGAACACCTCGCCGGTGGCAAAGTTGATATCTACGGTGTCACCGCCGACTGCAATGACGCGCTTGACGATGGGGCCGATGGAGAAAGTCTCCTTATTGACCACGATCACGTCCCCGCGCTTAGGGTTATAACCCAGATCGCTCACGATCATCATATCGTGATCCTGCAGGGTGGGCAGCATGGACGTACCATCGACCGCAATCAGGCGGAAAAAGAAGGTAAATACCACGACCACAAGGATCAGCGAAAAGATCATGGCCTCGCACCAGTCGAACAGACCGTTTGTAAAGCGTCCGGTGTCATTTTCCTGGTCTTTTGTATCCACCGGTGCGCTGTTTGGCTGCTTCATGTTAGGCTCTCCTCCTTGAGACGATAGATTGACACATGCACTCATTATAGTACGAAACCCGTTCCCGCGCAACTGAATCTTGCGATTTTATCGTGCTAGATCGCAAAAAAGTGTGAAATCTGCGTGTTCTGTCCGCTGACCGCGGACAGCGATGACGGGTTGTTTCAGACTGTGGGATGGGGATAAAAGAAAAAGAGAGGAAGATACCTCTTCCTCTCTTTGGGTTTGCAATCTGGTAATTAAACCTTCTCTGCAACCTTTGCAGCCTTACCAACGCGGCCACGCAGGTAGTACAGCTTTGCACGGCGAACCTTACCGTTACGAACAACCTCGAACTTCGCGATGTTGGGAGAGTGAACCGGGAAGGTCTTCTCAACGCCAACGCCGTAAGAAATGCGGCGAACGGTTACGGTCTTGTTGATGCCAGCGTGCTTCATCGCAATGATGATGCCCTCGAATACCTGAATACGCTCGCGGTTGCCCTCCTTGATCTTTGCATGAACCTTTACGGTGTCACCGATCTTGAGTTCGGGCAGATCGCTCTTGAGCTGCTGCTCAGACAGAACCTTTACTAAATCCATCTTTCAGTCTTCCTTTCATACTGGGCATTCATGCCTATCCTTCGATTAAGGCCATATCCTTCAGGCCGGTAGACAGAGGAATGTCCGTCGTTCTGTAATAGTGTATCATATCCGCGCGGTGGTTTGCAAGCATTTTTTTGTATGGTCTCTGAGATTTTTCGCGGCTTTTGCGGTTTTTTTCTGAGCACTCTGTACAAAAGGCACAGAATCGGATATACTGAAAGCACCGGGAAGCCGGACGAGCGGCTTTCCGCTGATACCCTGCAAAAAAGGAGTCTTGGTTTTATGTGGGCATACGAAAGCGTATTTTATCAGATTTATCCGATTGGTTTCTGCGGCGCACCGCGCGTCAATGACGGCGTATACCAGAGCCGCATCCGCAAGGTCAGCGATTGGGCCGAACATATCCGCGCATTGGGTGCAGACGCGATCTACTTTTCTCCCCTCTTCGAGTCCGACTCGCACGGCTACGACACCCGTGATTTCCGCCGCATCGACTGCCGTCTGGGCACCAATGCCGATTTCGCCGACGTTTGCGCCTGCCTGCACCGCAACGGCATCCGCGTTGTTCTCGACGGCGTGTTCAACCACGTTGGACGCGGCTTCTGGGCGTTCCAGGATGTCCAGCAGAACAAATGGAACTCTCCGTACAAGGATTGGTTCCACATCAGCTTCGACGGCAACTCCAATTATAATGATGGATTCTGGTACGAGGGCTGGGAAGGTCATTACGAGCTGGTCAAGCTCAACCTGCAAAACCCCGAGGTCGTAAACCATATCTTTGACTGTATCCGCGGCTGGGCCCAGCAGTTCGACATCGACGGCCTGCGTCTGGATGTTGCCTACTGCCTGCCGCCCGAATTCCTCCGCCAGCTGCGTGCGTTCTGCGATACGCTCAAGCCCGACTTCTTCCTGATCGGCGAGCTGCTGCACGGTGACTACAACCAGCGCGTTGGCGAGGGTATGCTGCACTCGTGCACCAACTACGAGTGCTACAAGGGTCTGTACTCCTCGCTCAACTCCATGAATCTCTTTGAGATCACCCATTCCCTGCTCCGTCAGTTCGGCCCGGAAAATTGGACCTTATATAAAGGTAAGCATCTGTTAGCCTTTGTCGATAACCACGACGTGACCCGTGCTGCCTCCATCCTGACCAATCCCAAGCACCTGCCGCTGCTCTACGGTATGCTGTTCGGTATGCCCGGCATCCCCTGCATCTATTATGGTAGTGAATGGGGCGCAGAAGGCAAAAAGGAACAGGGGGACGATGCTCTGCGTCCGTCCTTCGACGCACCGATCGAAAACGAGCTGACCGAATGGATCACCAAACTGGCAAAGGCACATAAACAGTCCAAGGCACTGTGCTACGGCAGCTTTAAGCAGCTGGTTCTGACCAATAAACAGTGCGTCTGGGAGCGTGAAGCCGAGGGTGAGCGCGTTCTGGTTGCCATCAATGCCGACAGTGAGCCGTACACCGCACACTTTGACGCGCGTTCGGGTCAGGCAGTGGATTTGATCACCGGTCAGCTGCACGACTTCGGCGGCGGCTCAGAACTCCCGCCGTATTCGGTCGCGTTCTGGAAGACCGAGCACTGATCTAACGTCCAGCACCGCAGCCCAGCTCGGGATTCTCAAGGGACTGCGTCCCTTGAGCCCGTCCAGGTGGAACCTGGTCGAGCCCGCAGGCTCGAAACGCCCCATTGATTCCCGGTGTCCGCCCCGGGAATCAACTCAAACAAACAAAATAGGAAAGACCGTCCCTTTCGGACGGTCTTTCCAGAGAATTGCGCGTCTGCGGACGCGCTTTTTTTATTCTTTTTTGGTTGATTCCGGTCAAAGACCGGAATCAAAAGAGAGTTCCGGACTCTGCGGAGTCCGGCTCAGGGCTCTGCCCTGAGAACCCGCAAACCTTTGAAAAGGTTTGATCCAAACTTCAATTAGGGGTGCGGTGCTTATACCGCTCTTTGCAACCACTTCTTATACGTACAATCAATCGCAATCGCGCCAAACGGTGCGGTGATCAAGATCGCCAGAACAGCGACGGTCAGCACGGTCTCACCGCATGCAAGTCCCATTGCCAGCGGTACACCGCCGATGGCTGCCTGCACGGTTGCCTTAGGCGTATACGCCAACATACAGAATGCGCGTTCCTTGCCATTGAGTTTGGTACCAACCACGCTGGAAAATACGCCTGCCATACGGAATACCATTGCGCCCAGAATCAGCAGAATGGCTGCAACGCCGGCATACGCAACGTATGTAATATTGACCATCGCACCGACCAATACGAACAGCAGCAGCTCTGCACCGACCCAAAGGCGGTCATACTTGGCAGACAGCCGCTTGGACACGACCGGAATACGCTGTCCCAACATGATGCCCATGCTCATAACGGCCAGCAAACCAGAGAAACCGATGATACCCGTGCAGTGATCTTCGATGGTGACCAGTACAAAGGACAGCGCCAGGAAAATGACGACCTTGATGCTGTCGCGCATGTGCACATGAGAGAACCACCACGCCAGCGCCAGACCACACAGCACACCGGCTGCAATGCCGAGCACCAGTGAAGTCGGGATGCGGACGAAATCAAGCGGCGACAGCGTACCGCCCGCTGCGAGGCTGGTAAAGGACGAGAACAGCACGATAACATACACGTCATCGACCGACGCACCCGCCAGAATCATCTGCGGAATGCCCTGCCCGGAGCCGTACCCTTCATCCATCAGGCGCAGCATACGCGGTACAACAACTGCCGGGGAGACTGCCGCGATGACCGAGCCGATAATCGCAGCCTCGAGCACGCTCACGCCCAGCAGGCGCGGTGCCAAGATGACCGTACCAACGATCTCAAAGGTTGCAGGCACAAAACACAGCAGCACCGCCGAACGGCCAACCTTGCGCAGATCGCCAATGTCCAGACTCAGACCGGCGCGGGTCAGGATGATGATGAGCGCAACCTTGCGCAGGTCAGCCGAGATGGCCAGCAGGCTATCGTCGAGCAATCCCAGCGCATAGGGGCCGAAGGCAATGCCGACGAGCAGCATACCCAATAGCGGCGGCAGGCGCAATCGCCTAAAAACCTCTCCGGCGAGCAATCCGCCCAGAAAAACCAGTGCCAAACTCCATAACATAGTTCTTTTTTCCTCCTTACACAGACAAAAAGAGCTGACAACTCCTGCAAAAATCGTTGCAGAAGTCATCAGCTCTCGTCATTCAAGCGGTTTCGGCGCAAAGGCCGCGGGAGACATTCATTCCCTCGGCTGTTATCATAGCACGCGCACGCCTGTCTGTCAATCCCTGTTTTTTCGATCTTCAATTTGGTGATTTTCGGTCTTATTTTCTCCTGTTTTCTAGTTATTTATACGAAATCTCGCGTTTTTCATAATTTTACAAAAGCAGGCATTGTATCAATCCGGTTTGTATGCTATGCTGAAAGCAACGTTTTTACAATCGGAGCTTTTAAGTTATGGAATATATCTGCACCCTGCTCTCGGTCACCGATTTGGCACGTGCACGCAGTTTCTACTGCGACGTGCTTGGTATGACCGTTACCGCCGATTTCGGCGCAAACATCACCCTTGACGGCCGCATCTCTCTGCAAACGATGGACACTTGGAAGTCTTTCCTGCGTACCGACGCGGTCACGCTCGGACACAACGCAAGCGAACTCTACTTTGAAACCGATGATTTAGACGCATTGGCCGAGCGGCTGCAAGCGCACGGGGTAGCGCTGGTGCACCCGATCATCGAACACAGCTGGGGTCAGCGCGTCATCCGCTTTCACGACCCTGACCAGCACATCATCGAGGTCGGCGAGCGTCTGACCGCCGTTGCACGACGTTTTCGTAATGCTGGCATGACGGAAACGCAGATTGCCGCCCGTATGGACATTCCGCTTGACGCCGTTCATGAGCTGCTATCTGCACCGCCTGCTGATTTCTCGGTCACAACACCCGACCAGCGCACCCCTGCGCTCATTGACGCACTGACCGCAGTATGGAGAGCGTCGGTGACAGCCACGCACACCTTCCTGACTGCACGCGAGATCGACCAGATTGCGCAGTATGTTCCCGACGCGCTGCGCAATGTGCCCGTGCTGATTGCAGTACAGGGCACGAACGGTCAGCCGATCGGTTTTGCTGGGGTGAGTGGCGACAAGCTGGAAATGTTATTCCTCCATCCCGACCATCTGGGCCAGGGGCTTGGAACACGTCTGCTGAACTTTGTGTGTGAGGTTTACGGTGTCCGCGAGGTTTGTGTCAATGAGCAGAATCCCAAGACCCGCGCATTCTACACGCATGCTGGATTTGTAGTATATCGTCGGTCACCGCTCGACGAGATGGGACAGCCGTTCCCGCTGTTGTATTTGAAGAAGGATACGGAATAAAAAAAGAAGGTCATGCCGACGCGGCATGACCTTTTTGGTATGTTTCGGTGGATTCCCGGGTCGGGCACCGGGAATCCAGAGGGGATTTCGCTCTCTGCGGAGAGCGACTCAGGGCGCTGCCCTGAGAACCCGCAAGCCTTTCGAGAAAGGCTTGAGCGAAAGCTTCATTTCGCCTGCGGGCGGGAATCAGCTCAAATATTGCAAGGCAAAGACGGCGAGGCCGCCGAGCACGCCCGAACCTACCATGACCAAAATCGGGTCTGGTTTCCATTTCCGCAAGACAATCAGGCACACGGCGAAAATCACAACATTTACGCCGTTCACATCGGACAGATTCGCAGAAAACGTGCCCGAAGTGAAAAAGGCAGAAATCAAGATGGTCAAACCGGCAGATGCAATGAGTGCGACGACTGCCGGACGCAGGCCGTCCAGAATACCGCGCAGGATGCCGAGGTTTTTATACTTGGTATAGACCCAGGCAAGTGCCAGCACGATGATGCACGAGGGCAGGACACAGCCGAAGGTTGCGACCAGTGCCCCGGGCAGTCCGCCGACGCGTGTGCCGACAAAGGTTGCGGCGTTTAACGCGATGGGACCGGGTGTCATCTGGGAAATGGTGATGATATCGGTCAGCTGCAAGGGTGTGAGCCAGCCGTGCACGTCTACAACCTGATGCTCGATGAGCGGCAGGGATGCATAACCGCCGCCGATGCTGAACAGGCCAATCTGAATGAAACTCCATAAGAGCTGGGCGTAAATCATGTGTCCTGTCCTCCTTTTTTGCGCATTTGCAGCGTATTGATCGCGCCAATCAGGCCGCAAAGCACGATGATAAGGATGACATTGAGGTGAAAGACCGCCTGACCGACAAACGCCAGCACCATCACGATGATCGGAAGGGCTTTTTTGAGTTTCAAAATGCCCTGTGCCATGGAGATGACCACGTCACAGATGACCGCGGCCACGCCTGCCTGCATACAGCCCATGACCACATTGACGATGGCGTTATCGCGGAAAGCGGCATACACCAGCGAGACCAGCGACAGGATAACAAGCGGCGGCAGAACGGTGCCCAGAATGGTGCACAGTGCACCCAGCACACCGGCCACGCGATAGCCGATGATAATCGACGCATTGACCGCGATCGGGCCGGGTGACGACTGGGCAATCGCGATGAGATCGATCATCTCGTTTTCATCAATCCAGTGCAAACCCTCTACAAAACGCCGCCGCATCAGCGGAACAATGACATAACCCCCGCCGAACGTAAACGCGCTCAGCTTGAGGGTTGAAAGAAACAGTGTCAGATAGCAATTTTTCTTTTGCATAGGTTCCCCCTTCCGGGTGCGCGGCGAGCCGACACCCCTTTTTAGCATACACCGCTCCCCCGGCATTGTAAACAGATCTCAAACAAAAACCGGGATGGGGTAACGTCCCCCTTCCCGGTCTGTCTGTGTTATCGTACCGGGCAGACACCGCCGACGCATTCGGTTGCGCCGATATCCAGCTCGGTTTCTTCCTTCTCATACTTGGAGATGAGCGACGGGTTAAACGGCTTCATCGCCGCACGGCGCTGCTCGTACTCCTCGCGGCTGATCTCCTCGTAGGGCATCAGCTCGTAGAAATTGTCGTCCAGGCTCAGGAAGGACAGGGCAACAATATCGTCCCAGTTCTTCCAAACCCACTCCTCAACTGCGTCCCACTCGTTCTGACGGACGTGAATGGTGATCGAGCAGTTGTGATCGACGTAATGGGTCATGAACATCTTGTAGTTTTCCAGCTGTTCGATGGCCGAAACGTCGGCCTTGACGCGGCCAGCCGGTGCCTTAACCGGGAACTCGACGACCTTGGTGCGGCAGTCCTCGGCGGTCTGGCCGACCTCGGGGAATACTGGGTAGCCCAGCTCCTCGCACACCTTGCACAGCGGATCTTCCGCCGAGATGCGCACGCGGCGCACGTAGTAGGGTGCGTGCGAGTAGTGCACACCGCTCGATACGGTGGGCAGCAGCGACAGCGTACCCTCGGGCTTAACCGTGGTCACGAGCAGCGGCTCAGCCATGCCCAGCGCGTCGGCGTACTTGCGTGCCGCCTCGTGTGCGGTCTTGCGCAGCTCGGCCAGCAGCTCGGCTTCCTCTTCGCGCTCCATGCCGGTTGCGTTCACCATGTCCTGCCAGCCGGTCAGCGAGCAGCCCAGCAGCTTGTCGCGCTGCTGTACAGCGTTCCACTCGTGAATTTCCAGCTCACGGCAGGTCATACGGTAGCCTGCACGTGCGGACAGGCGCTGTGCTTCCAGCAGGCCTGCACGGTCAAGGGTGCCGTCGGGCTGAACGAAGGCCATGACGTTGACCGTCGTCAGGTTGCACAGGCCGTGGTTGTCCAGCAGAATCTCGCCGCAGGGGTTGACGCCGTTGAAGTTCGGACGGCGCTTTGCGCCTGCCTCCTGGTTGACCCAGCCCGGCTCGCCCGAGTAGCGCATCTGCTGCAAGTGCCAGTGCAGCTGTTCACGGGTGGGCTTATGGGTATAGAAAATCGAGTTGTTGCTCATCTGACGGTGCGCGATCGACTTGTCGATCTCCCAGCGGTCACCAACCTGCTTGTACAGGTTGCTCTTTGCCTGGATGCAGGTCGGGTCGTCCTGATCGATGAGGCCAATCTCCGAGGTACGGCGCACGCCGCCCGAAACCACGTTCTCACCGATGATATTGGCGATATCCAGCAGGTCGATGGGCTGGAGCTGGGTGCGGGTCTTACCGTCACGCGCACCGGCCTGACCGATGATCTTGTGAATCTTATCGATCATGCGCATCATGGACTGGTAGCCCGATGCCGTACCGCCGAACACTTTGAGCTTTTCGCCCTTGGGACGGATATTGCTGTAATTGACCACGATATGACCGATCTTGTTGTACTCGTTGTTGTAGAGCAGGTTAAAGTACGCGTCGAGTGCCTGTGCCCAGCCCTCCTTGGAGTCGCCGATGGTGATGTAAGCGGTATCGCCCGAGAACGTGAGGTTGGTGTACTCCAGACGCTCGTTCTTGGGCACTTCCTGATACATCTCGTGCAGCAGCTTTAAGTTGGTGCGCACGCGCGGCAGCTTGGCTGCGTCCGACTTGAGCACACGCACGCCGACACCCGAGCCGACCATGAGCAAATAGAACAGGTCGTGGTATGCGTGGAAGTTGTCGATGACCTCAAAGGCGCAGTTATAGTTTGCCATCGGGTACTGTTCACCGACGCGGGTCTCACCTACCCACAGGGTACGGCCGGACAGGAACTGCTTCATCTCATAGATGTTGCGGTACAGCGCCTCGGCCTCCTCGCGGCTGGTCTTGGCCAGCGAGCAGTTATACTCAACCGCACGGCGCACGGTCTCCCACCAGAACTCACGGCGTCCGAGGTGGGACAGGTAACGCGAATAAGTACGCGAGTAGACGAACGAGCCCAGCTGCTGCATGGGGCCGGGCGCGTGCTTGAAGGGGCTCAAAAACTCCTTGCGCAGCAGGCCGTCGCGGTGCTCATACAGACCGCGGCTCTTTTCCTTGTCCATGCGGTACAGAATGTATGCCTTTGCTACGTCAAATCGTCCGGCTTCAAACAGGGCACGCTCTACCAGATCCTGTACGGCCTCGATCTGGATGATCTCGTCCGGCTGATCGGCAAGGTGCTTTTCAATGTGTGCGATGGCATCGGTTACCACCGACTCCTCATAGTTTCCAGCCGATACCGCGGCCAGTCGGATGGCGCGCTCGATAAAGCGGCCGTCATAGGGTACAACTTTACCCGTACGTTTTTTTACATACTTTACTCTCACGTTTTCGGGCTCCTTCCAGACATTCAAAACGCCCCGCAGCAGGCAGGGGCGTCAATAAGCTTTCTCTATTGTAAGCGTTTTTGCGCCCGAGCGAAAGGGCAAAAGCATACGAAATTCCGGTCGAAAACAGCTCAAATTCCTATCATCCCGTCAACACCCAAGTGAATTTGTAACCGCTAGATATGGTATCTATTTCCTGTTTCCCACACATTCCCTATGCTTTCCAGCTGATTCTCCCCCGTTTTGGCCATTCTGACATCCTTCTTTGTCCCTTCTGCGGCACTTGCGCGGGCAGGGCGACCTGCGTATAATAGGACTCGGTAAAAATAACCCCGTTTGTCTCGTATAAGGATGTGACCCCCCATGAAAAAACAGATGTCCGATTCGCTCACGCTCGCGGTCTTTCTGACGCTTGCAGGCGGATTTCAGGACGCCTACTCGTACAACTGCCGCGGCCAGGTATTCGCCAACGCCCAGACCGGCAACATCGTCCTGCTCGGTCAAAACCTCGCAACCGGTCACCCTGGGCGTGCGCTGCACTACCTCTTCCCGCTTTTGGCCTTCATGCTGGGTGTGTATCTGGCCGAACTGGTGTGCAGACGCTATCAGAACAGCACGCGCATCCACTGGCGGCAGACCATCCTGCTCGCGGAAATCGTGCTGCTCGTCATTGCCGGACTGCTGCCCCAGTCGCTGAGCGTCGCGGCCAACGTCCTGTTATCCTTCGCCTGTGCCATGCAGGTCAACGCTTTCCGCAAGTTCCGCGGACTGCCCTGCGCGACCACCATGTGCATCGGCAATATGCGCTCGGCTGCCTCGCTGCTGTGCGGTTACCACACGACCGGTGACCCCGAACTCAAGCGCAAAAGCATGCACTATTACTTCGTCATCGCGGTCTTTGCCGTGGGCGCCGCCATCGGCGCTGTGCTCACTCAGCGCATCGGTGAGCGCGCCATCTGGATTGCAGCCGGATTGCAGCTCATTGGCTTTTTGCTCATGTTCGCCCACGAACCCGACCCCGTTCATATCGACTGACAGAAAAAACGCTCCCGATTGGGAGCGTTTTGTTATATGTTCGGTTTTATGCGTCCTGTTCCATGACCCAGGCAATCGCACGTTCAATGCCATCGGTGTTGCAGGTTCCGGTTACAAACTCTACCTGCTCCTTGACATGATCGGAGGCGTTGCCCATCGCAATCGGGTGGCGCACGGCGTGCAGCATGTTCAGATCGTTGTCCGAGTCACCGATTGCCGCGGTCTCGTCCATCGAAATGCCCAGCTCCTGTGCCAGCCAGCGAATGGCCTCGCCCTTACCAGCACCCTCGGCCATGATCTCGAAGTTATCCGGGCCAGAGCTTGTGAAGGTCAGTCCGGGCAGTTCGCTCATCCACTCCTTTGCACGGCGCTTCTTGTCCGCGTCCATGCTCCAACCCATGAGCTTGGTGACGACACCCCCACAGGATGCGACATCCCCGACCAGATCATCGGTCAGGTGCAGCATGCTGCCCGGCACTTGAAAACCGCGCATCTTAGAGAAAATCTGCTCATAAGTATCGTTGGTCATCCAAATCTCGTCGTCCACGTACAGGAACATCCGCAAGCCGCATTCCTCACCGCGGCGTACAGTCTCGGCTGCTGTTTCACGCGGAATCTGCCAGACCTTATGGCGCTCGCCGGTCATGCGGTCGACGATCACCGCACCGTTCGAGCAGATCAGCCAGCGGTCGCACGCGGTATCCTTGACAAAGCCCTGTGCTTCCAGATTGCTGCGCCCGCTCGCGACAACCACACGAATGCCGGCCTCAGTTGCCTTGGCAATGGCCTTGCGGCTGCCCTCCAGAATTTCCTTGTCGTGGTTGAGCAGGGTACCGTCCAAATCTACTGCGATCAGCTTCATGCTCGGCCCTCCAGACGTGCACGAACGGTGTCCATATCGGGCATCGCCGGGATTGCACCGCGCTTTTCTACGCACAGAGACGCAACTGCGTTGCCAAAGCGTGCAAACTGTGCCGCCTCTGCTAGGGTCAGCTTGCCCGGACGCTTGCCGCTCTGTGCGATCTGGTACAGGAAGCTGCCCCAGAAGGAGTCGCCTGCGCCGGTCGTGTCGGCAACCTTGGAGGCAAAGCCCGGAACGATCTCGGACTGCTCGGCCTGTGCCGCCGTGCGCACCAGCGCACCCTTTGCACCCAGCGTGACAACCACGCAGCCGATGCCCTGTTCGATCAGGCGGCGGGAAGCCTCTTCCGGATCGGCTGCACCGGTCAGAAGCTCG
Organism: Butyricicoccus pullicaecorum; assembly: GCF_002160355.1. Lineage (NCBI taxonomy): Bacteria > Bacillati > Bacillota > Clostridia > Eubacteriales > Butyricicoccaceae > Butyricicoccus > Butyricicoccus pullicaecorum. The sequence goes on along the minus strand of NZ_NFKK01000005.1, from coordinate 119,329 downwards.
GTCTCCTCGTCGGAAATCTTGATAACATCAACCTGCGGCAGCACCGAGCGCATGACCTTGCGCGCACGCTCGCGGCTGTCCCACAGCAGCGGACGGTCGTTGGGGTCATAAGAGATGATTGCACCAGACTTCTTGGCCATTGCAACTGCATACAGCGTCGCGCTGTGTGCCGGCTCGTTGGTCAGAGACAGCGAACCAAAATGCAGGATACGGCTGCCGGTCAGAAGCTCGGTCGGAATGTCCTCCGCAGTCAGGCAGGTATCTGCACCCGGCTTACGGGCAAACGAGAACACGCGCTCACCCGACGGCTCGAGCGATACAAATGCCAGCGTGGTGAATGCGCCTGCATCCACGCTCACGCCGCTCGTATCTACGCCAATCTCGTCCAGCGTCTTCTTGAGGTATGCGCCGTGCATATCCTCGCCCACCTTGCCGATAAACGCGGCACGGCCTGCCAGACGGCTGACCGCCGCGGCAACATTGGCCGGTGCACCGCCCGGATTGCGCTCAAACAGCGCCATACCGGTGTCGGGATTATGTCCACACTCAGTAAAATCAATGAGCACTTCGCCCAGTGCTGTTACATCAAACATCTGAAGGTTCCTCCCTTTCATTCTTTCTGCGCGCCGCACGCCGGCAGACCGCAGGTTACTTGCTCCTTGTATACGGTCTTATTATAGAATGCAAAGACGAGCCGCGTCAACGGCTCGTCCGGGTTTTTTGTTCGCTTTGACGATGTGCCCAATGGGTCGCTTTTTCCGGCAAACGACTTAGTATGTTAATACCAGCGTTTTGATCTCGAACGGTCTGAACGAACAGGTGCACATGGGAACCTCAACCGGCTGTTCGTTCTCCTCAAGCAGGTCGGTCAGGGCAGCTGAGCGGATATAGGGTGCAAAGCGCAGGTCTGCGTGATCGGCTGCACCCTCGCACTCGTACAGACGGACAACCAGCGCACGGGCTGTGGTCTCGTGCAGAGGCTTGACCGACTCGATGATGACATGGTCACAGTCGGTCGTAACCGGTGCCTCGGGCAAGCGGCGTATGCCCTGGAAGGTCAGCACGGGTTCATTGAGGCAGTATGCCGGATGGGTGACCGCCTGGGCACTGAGTGCACCGGTGTGCGGCAAAAAGGCGTAGGTTACATCGTGGATACCACTGTCACCGGTCGCGTCAGGACGGCATCCGGCCTTGTGCAGGGACAGTCGGATGCTGCCGCCGCGCACCGATACGCCGTACTTGCCATCGTTGAGCACGGCACAGCCGTAACGCGACTCGGAAAGGTCGGTGTACTTGTGGTTGCACACCTCGAACATAGCCTGCTCCCGCGAGCCGTTGCGCGTGGTCGGGCGCTCGATGTGTCCGAACTGGATTTCGTGCGAGGCAAAACGGCTGTGGATGTCGGTATCAAAGGCAACTTTTAAGAAGCGGTGTTTGTCGTTCCAGTCCATGCGGGTCTCAAAGACGATCTCGGGACGGTTTGCGAAGAATACCACGTCCTGCGTGAGCGTCGAGCGCGCGGTGAGTTGATAAGTGCAGCGGAAACGTGCCTGACTGCTGCCCACACTGACACAGGTACGGCTGAGCAGCTTGGCAGTCGGCTGGAAACGATCCTCGACCGTGTCCGCGTCCACATCCCAGTTATCCCAGTTGGCCGGAACGTCCTCGGCCAGCACAAAGGTGCCGAGCGGCAGACCGGAACGCACTTCTCGGCGCACGCGCTTGTCAAAGAGCGAGGCAAAACCGCCGTTTTCGCCCCAGGTCACACGGTAGAACGGGGTTTCCAGTCCGTCGTCTGTCACCGTAAAGACGGTGTCGGTCACCGGGTGCAGGTCGCCGTCTTTCAGGGTACAGGTCTCCATCGGCGCAAGGCTTACGCCCTCAATCGCGGTCACGGTCTGACCAAAGACGTTTTCAAAGGTCTGTCCCCATGCCGGTGCGGCAAAGGGCAAGTAAATTGTGTCATTGCGCGCAAATCCAAGCGGGTTGTACACGGTCACGCCCTCGCCTGTGGCGTTCATAACCGCGTTTTGCTGCTGCTTGGCCTCCGCGATCATGCGGTGCATCTCGGCAATGCTCTCCTCGTGTACGCGCGAGATCGAGCTGCCGGGCAAGATATCGTGGAACTGGTTTTTGAGCAGCGTTTCCATCAGCGGATGGATGGCCGTATCATCGGCAGGCACGTCCCGCTCGATGGCATCCAGCACGGTTAAGCCTTCCAGATCGTGCAGCGCCACCTCGCCCTTGCGGTTGTTGCGCTTAATCTCGTGGCGGTTGGTCAGCGTGCCGCGGTGCAATTCGAGGTACAGCTCTCCGGCATGTACCGGCACGTCGTGCGCATTGCGCTCCATCTCCTCGGCAAACTCCCCGACCGACCGGTGCTCGGTGCGCGGACAGCCGTCCAGATCGTGCTCCCGGCGTACCAGTTCCAGATGCTCAAACTGCGGTCCGCCTCCGCCATCTCCGTAGCCGTAGGCAATCAGCTTGCGGCGGCTGACGTGCTTGTCCTTGCTCTCCTGCGTAAAGGTCGGGTCATCATTGCCCACGGTGTAGCGCAGCAGGGTTTCGGGGTCGGGCTCACAGTGGGTGGCGTTGAAGTGGGTGAATACCCGGCTGCCGTCCAGTCCTTCCCACCAGAAGGTATCGTGCGGGAAAATATTGGTGTCGTTCCAGGACAGCTTGGTGGTGAAAAAGTATCTCACGCCGCTTCCCCGCATGATCTGCGGAATGGCTGCGTTATAGCCGAAGGTATCCGGCAGCCAGAAATTATTCGACCGCAGACCGAAGTGTTTCTGGTTATACTTCTGTCCCCACAGGAACTGGCGCACCAAGCTCTCGCCCGATACCATGTTGCAGTCGCACTCGACCCATACCGCGCCACCCGGCTCATACTGTCCGGTTGCAATCTTCTCGCGCATCTTGTCGAACAGTTCGGGATAATGACGGCGAATCATCTCGGTATGGTACGCCGAGCTTTGGAAAAAGCGGTACTCGGGGTACTCGTCCATCAGGCGCACAGCGTTTGCGTAGGTGCGTGCGCACTTGCGGATGGTCTCGTCCACCGGCCACAGCCAAGCGGTGTCCATGTGACTGTGTCCAATGACTGCCGTAATGGGTGCGGACGCAGCGTTTTTGGCCTCGAGTACCGGCTGCATGCGTTGGGTGGCAGCACGCAGACCGCTGCGCCACTCGTCGGCATCGTCGGGAGCCGTGGGGCACAGTCCGACTACGTCATACAGGCAGCGAACCACGTCGCCACGGCGGAAGCTGTCCTGCGGCATGGCCTTGGCCAGGCTGTTCAGCACGCGCAAGTCCATGACAAAGCGCAGAATCTCCTCGTCCCGCTCGGCAATGTACACACCCTCGTAGGTATGGCGGCAGTCTTTCAGGCCGCTGTCCTCAAAGGGTGCGCAGCCCGGGATATAATGTCCAGCGTAGTATTCAAAATCCAGCTGCAAGGCAGTACCCGCGGGTACGCCCGGCGTAATGCGGGCAACATAGTGGTTGCCGTGGGTCTCGGTGGTGTATTTATTGGTGAAAATCGCGTGCGGGGTGCCGTCCAGAAACAGAAAGCCTTCCCAGCCACCCAGACGCGGCATGACATAGAGCGGACGGTCGGCCAGGTGCGCGGGTACGGTGTACGTGCCGTGCAGCCATAGGTTTTCCCATTCTCCGCCCCATACGTCCCCGGCCTTAATCGGGTGATAGGCCGCGTCCGCGGGTGGTTTTCGCAGGTGCTCCCGGCAGGAGAATGCCTGCATGGGTACTTCGTCCAATCGGTGAAAAATACGGGCTTCATAGATGTGTTCCAAACGGTGTGCCTTGTCCAGCACACGCGCAAGCTGTCTTTCCTGTGTCATAGTTCCTCCAGAACAAAACAATGGGATCAGGGTGTTTTGGACTGCGGTTATCATAAGGCCGCAGCCGGAGTGCATCACTCCCTCTGTCTGGTATTATACATGCTTTTCGCCCAATTGCATGTGTTTCTTTTTGACTTTTCCCATCTGCATAAACATGCCTCAAACAGATTGTGCAAACCGCCGTTTCTGTCCCTGTTTCGCGCTTCACGCCCTTTTTGCGCGTTTTTTACGCCTTTCTCACAAATATCCCCTTTCGCCCCAAATTTACCGCTTTTTCTGTCAGATTTTACCTGCCGCTCTGGCTTTTCCCCTTGACAAACCGATGCGAAATACCGTATACTTGTCTTGTCATGTGATATATGTTTTCTGTATCCATGCAAATATTTCTTCTGACCACCCGGTTTTTCTCCGGGGCAAGGCCATACGGACAGCCGGGTCAACTGCCGAGGGGCGGCCGAATGCCGCCATTATTGATTGAGTTAAAAGCTCAATTTTATAAGTTGGTTACTTTATAACCGGTACGCGAAGTGCGTGCACAACTTGTAAAACGGTCAATAAGAGTAGTAAAAGTAAGTATTTGCTATATAGACTCTCTATACAGAACCATCTGTCACATGGATTTTTGGGATCAGTCCGCCGCGCGGGCATCCCCTTCCATATGATTTTTTACAAGCAGTGTGCCATTTCCGCACCCTGCTTGTTTTTTTATTCTGTTTTGAGAAGGAGCGCCTGCGGTATGGCGGAAAAATTAAAGCTTTACGGATTCAACAACCTGACCAAAGCCCTGAGTTTCAACATCTACGATGTCTGCTACGCGAAAACCGAGCGCGAACAGCAGGACTACATCGCTTACATCGATGAGCAGTACAACTCCGAGCGTCTGACCACCATCCTCACTAACCTCACCGACATGATCGGTGCCACCGTGCTCAATATCTCCAAGCAGGACTATGAACCGCAGGGTGCGTCGGTCACCATCCTCATCGCCGAGCGTCCGGTCCCCGGAGAGACTCAGGTTGCACACCTCGACAAGAGCCACGTCACCGTGCACACCTATCCCGAGTACCACCCCGAAACCTGTCTGGCGACCTTCCGTGTGGATATCGACGTCGCAACCTGCGGTGAGATCACCCCGCTGTCTACGCTGGACTACCTCATCAGCTCGTTTGACTCGGATATCATCACCATGGACTACCGTGTCCGCGGCTTCACCCGCGACATGAACGGTCAGAAGCTCTTTATGGATCACCCGGTCGCGTCCATCCAGGACTACATCGACCCCATTACCCTGCGCCGCTACGACGCAGTCGATATCAATGTCTATAGTGCAAACCTCTTCCACACTCGGATGATGCTCAAGGACATTGACCTGCAAAACTACCTGTTCAAGACCGACGTGTATGAGCTTCCGCCCATGGTTCGGCTTGAAATCATGAATAATATCCGCCGCGAGATGATCGAAATTTTCAGCGGCCGCAATATCTACTAAGCGAGGTGCGTCCCATGAAACCGTTGTCTCAGGAGCGCGCGCCCATCTACGAGGCGCTCGACTCCTTCCAAAAAATGCGCGTTGTCCCCTTCGATGTGCCCGGGCACAAGCGGGGACGCGGCAATCCCGAACTCGCCGCCCTGCTGGGTGAGCAGTGCGTCCGCATGGACGTCAACTCCATGAAACCCCTTGATAACCTCTGTCACCCGGTCTCGGTTATCCGTGAGGCTGAGGAGCTGGCTGCCGAGGCCTTCGGCGCAGCGCACGCCTTCCTGATGGTCGGCGGCACGACGTCGGCGGTACAGAGCATGGTGTTGTCGGCTGTGGGGCGCGGTGAAAAGATCATCCTGCCCCGCAACGTCCATCGCAGTGTCATGGGCGCGATGGTTCTGTGCGGTGCCATTCCGGTCTACATTGACCCTGCCTGCGACGATCGTCTGGGCATTCCGCTCGGCATGAGCGTGTCTGCCGTCGAGCGTGCCATCCGCGAAAACCCGGATGCCAAGGCCATTCTGGTCAACAACCCCACCTACTACGGCATCTGTTCCGACCTGCGCCGCATCGTACAGCTGGCGCACGCGCACGGCATGCTGTGTCTGGCCGACGAAGCCCACGGCACGCACTTCTATTTCGGTGAAAATCTGCCGGTATCCGCGATGGCTGCCGGTGCCGATATGGCCGCCGTGTCCATGCACAAGTCGGGCGGCAGTCTGACCCAGTCCTCTCTGCTGCTGTGCGGCCCTGCCATGAGCGAGGGTCATGTGCGTCAGATCATCAACCTCACCCAGACCACCAGCGGCTCCTATCTGCTTTTGTCCAGTCTGGACATTTCGCGCCGCAATCTGGCGCTGCGCGGCAAGGAAGCCTTTGCCCGCGTGGTAGAACTTGCCGAGTACGCTCGCCGCGAGATCAACGCCATCGGCGGCTATTACGCTTTCTCGCGTGAGCTGTGCAACGGCGACAGCATTTACGACTTCGACCCCACCAAGCTGTCGGTCAACACCCTGCAAGTCGGTCTGGCCGGCATTGAGGTTTATGATCTGCTGCGCGACGAGTACGACATTCAGATCGAGTTCGGTGACCTCGGCAACATTCTGGCTTACCTGTCCATCGGTGACCGTCCGCGCGAGATCGAGCGGCTGGTCAGCGCGCTCTCCGAGGTGCGCCGCCGCTTCGGCGGCTCGGAAGCCGGTCTGATGAAGCAGGAGTACATCGAGCCTGACGTTGCGGTCTCGCCGCAGGATGCGTTCTACGCCGAGCACGAGTCCCTGCCCATCATGGAAACCGAGGGTCGTGTCTGCTCGGAATTTGTCATGTGCTACCCGCCCGGCATCCCGATTCTGGCACCCGGCGAGCGCATCACCCGGGAAATTCTGGACTACATCGTGTATGCCAAGGACAAGGGCTGCTCGATGACCGGCCCGGAGGACGCAGATATCACCCGCCTCAACGTGCTCAAAGGAAGGTACTAATATGGATTTATGGTTTTCCGAACATCACACACCCAATGTCAAGCTGTCCATCCGCGTTGACCGCCAGCTCTATGCCGGTCAGAGCGAGTTTCAGCGCATTGATGTCTTTGAGTCGCCCGAATTCGGCCGTTTCCTGACGCTGGACGGCTATATGATGCTGACCGAAAAGGACGAATTCATCTATCACGAAATGATCGTGCATGTGCCCATGGCTGTACATCCGAACATCAAAAAAGTGCTGGTCATCGGTGCCGGTGACGGCGGCGTCATCCGCGAGCTGACCCGCTACGAACACATCGAGCACATCGACATGGTCGAGATCGACCCGGACGTTGTCGAGGTCTGCCGCGCTTACCTGCCCAAGACCGCAGGCCCCTGGCTGGACGACCCGCGTGTGCACATTCACTACGAGGACGGTCTCAAGTTCGTGCGCACCTGTGAGGATGCTTACGACCTCATCATCGTCGACTCGACCGACCCGTTTGGCCCTGGTGAGGGACTGTTCACCCGCGAGTTCTATGGCAACTGCTACAAGGCGCTGCACGAGGACGGCATTATGGTCAACCAGCACGAGAGCCCGTTCTACGACGAGGACGCCATCGCCTGTCAGCGCGCACACAAGCGCATTGTCGAGTCCTTCCCGATCAGCCGCGTCTATCAGGCGCACATTCCGACTTATCCGTCCGGCCACTGGCTGTTCGGCTTCGCGTCCAAAAAGTACCATCCGCTCAAGGATCTGGACGAAGCCCGCTGGAACGGCTACGGTCTGTCCTGCAAATACTACACGACCACCCTGCACAAGGGTGCGTTCTACATCCCCGCCTATGTTGAGGAGTTATTGAAAGATGTTGAAAGCGAACGTTGAAACCTTCCTGGGCTGTGACTGCCCTGCCGATGAAGCGCGTACCGTCCTGTTCGGTGCACCCTTCGATTCCACCACTTCGTTCCGTCCGGGTACGCGTTTCGGCCCGTCGGCCATCCGTCACGAGTCCTTTGGCGTAGAGACCTACAGCCCCTATCAGGATCGTGACTTGGAAGACGCGCACGTGCTGGACGTGGGCGACCTCGAACTGTGCTTTGGCAGCGCGGAAAAGGCGCTCGGTGACATTGAGGCTCAGACCGAAGAGATTCTGGACGCGGGCAAGCGTCCCTTCCTGCTCGGCGGCGAGCATCTGGTGACGCTAGGTGCCATGCGCGCGGTCGCGGGGCGCTACCCCGATCTGCACATCATCCATCTGGACGCACATGCCGACCTGCGCGACGACTATCTGGGCGCTAACCTGTCCCACGCGTGCGTCATCCGCCGCTGCTGGGATCTTGTCGGTGACGGACGTATCTTCCAGTTCGGCATCCGCTCGGGCGAGCGTGCCGAGTTTGCCTGGGGTCGTGACCATGTAACCACCCAGAAGTTCAATCTGGAAGGTCTGGAAAAGACCATCGAGGCGCTCCAAGGCAAGCCGGTCTACTTCACCCTTGATCTGGACGTGCTCGACCCGTCGGTCTTCCCCGGCACCGGTACCCCCGAGGCCGGCGGCATCTCCTTCGAGGCGCTGCGCACCGCGATCACCCTCATTTGCAGCAAGCTCAACATCGTCGCCTGCGACGTCAACGAGCTCGCGCCCACCCTTGACCCCTCCGGTGTTTCCACCGCGGTTGCCTGCAAGGTGGTTCGCGAAATGCTGCTCGCTTTCCCCGATTACTAATATCCCGCATTCTCACATATACGAACATTTAAGGAGGACGTTTTACGATGGCAAAAGTTTTAATCATCGGCTGCGGCGGCGTTGCGTCGGTCGCAATCCACAAGTGCTGCCAGAACAGCGAGGTCTTTGAGGAAATCTGCATCGCAAGCCGCACCAAGTCCAAGTGCGACGCGCTCAAGGAAAAGCTCGAGGGCACCACCAAGACCAAGATCACCACCCGTCAGGTCGATGCCGACAAGGTTGACGAGCTGATCGCACTCATTAACGACGTCAAGCCCGATCTCGTCATGAATATCGCCCTGCCCTATCAGGATCTGACCATCATGGATGCTTGTCTGGCCTGCGGCGTTAACTACATGGACACCGCAAACTACGAGCCCGAAGATCTGAACGATCCCGAATGGCGCGCAAGATACGAGAAGCGCTGCGAGGAGGCTGGCTTCTCGGCATACTTCGATTACTCCTACCAGTGGGACTACCGCGAGAAGTTCGAGAAGGCCGGTCTGACCGCGCTGCTCGGCTCCGGTTTCGACCCAGGCGTTACCCAGGCGTACTGCGCTTACGCACAGAAGCACCTGTTTGACCAGATCGATACCATCGACATTCTGGACTGCAACGGCGGTGACCACGGCTACCCGTTCGCAACCAACTTTAACCCCGAGATCAACCTGCGTGAGGTATCCGCACCCGGTTCCTACTGGGAGGACGGCCACTGGGTCGAGATCCCGGCCATGTCCATCAAGCGTGAGTACGACTTCGATCAGGTCGGCCACAAGGACATGTACCTGCTGCACCACGAGGAAATCGAGTCGCTGGCACAGACCATCCCGGGCGTTCAGCGCATCCGCTTCTTCATGACCTTCGGCCAGAGCTACCTGACCCACATGAAGTGTCTGGAAAACGTCGGCATGCTGTCCACCGAACCCATGATGTTCGAGGGTCACGAGATTGTGCCCATCCAGTTCCTCAAGGCGCTGCTGCCCGACCCGGCAACTCTGGGCCCGCGTACGGTCGGCAAGACCAACATCGGCTGTATCTTCACCGGCAAGAAGGACGGCAAGGAAAAGACCGCTTACATCTACAATGTCTGCGATCATCAGGAGTGCTACAAGGAAGTCGGCTCGCAGGCCATCTCCTACACCACCGGTGTTCCGGCAATGATCGGCGCGATGATGCTGCTGACCGGCAAGTGGAACAAGCCCGGCGTATACACCGTCGAGGAGTTCGATCCCGATCCGTACATGGAAGCACTCAACAAGTGGGGTCTGCCCTGGCAGATCAACGATAACCCGGTACTGGTGGACTGATGCCCATGCGTACCCCCTACTTTGTCGTAGATGAGACCGCGCTGCGGCACAATCTGGAAATTTTAAAAGACGTCTCCGAGCGGGCAGGATGCAAGATCCTGCTCGCCCAGAAGGCATTCTCGATGTTCTCGGTCTATCCCATCATTCGCCAGTACCTCGCAGGCACGACGGCGAGCGGTCTGTACGAGGCGCGTCTGGGTCACGAGCACTTTGGCGGCGAGACCCACGTTTTCAGCCCGGCCTATCGCCCGGACGAGTTTGAGGAACTGCTGTCCTACGCGGACGACTTCGTCTTTAACTCTCCCGCGCAGGTTCGCCGCTTCGGCCCGCTGGCCAAGGCGGCCGGCAAGTCCATCGGTCTGCGCCTCAATCCCGAGTGCTCGACCCAGGAAGGCCACGCCATTTATGACCCCTGCTCGCCCGGTTCCCGTCTGGGTACCACGCTTGCAAACTTCGACGAGGATATCCTGCCCATGCTGGACGGTCTGCACTTCCACACGCTGTGCGAACAGGGTGCGGACGCGCTCGAAGTCACCGTGCAGGCCTTCGAGGAAAAGTTCGGCAAGTACCTGCACGGTATGAAGTGGCTCAATCTGGGCGGCGGACACCACATCACCCGCAACGGATACGACATCGACCTGCTCGTGCGCATCGTCACCCATCTGCGCGAAACCTACAACGTCGAGGTCTATCTGGAACCCGGTGAGGCCGTCGTGCTGAACGCCGGTTTCCTAGTGTCCAGCGTGCTCGACGTGATGCACAACGACATGGATATCGCCATTCTGGACGCTTCTGCGGCCTGCCACATGCCTGACGTACTGGAAATGCCCTATCGTCCGCCCATCCTGAACAGCGGTGAGGCAAACGAAAAAGAACACACCTATCGTCTGGGCGGCCCGACCTGTCTGGCGGGCGACGTGATCGGTGACTACTCCTTCGACCAGCCGCTGCACATCGGCGATCAGGTGGTATTCGGCGATATGGCGCTGTACACCATGGTCAAGACCAATACCTTTAACGGTATGGGTCTGCCCTCCATCGTCTGGCGCGATGCGTCGGGCAAGGAAACGCTCATCAAGTCCTTCGGATACGAGGATTTCAAAACGCGTTTGTCTTAAATATAAGCAAAAGCCTCTGTGGTTCATCCCCACAGAGGCTTTCTTTTTTACCAACTCATCATTTCCTGCTCACGCGGCAGCAGCTGGGTCTCATAGTTTGCGATTTTCTGGTTGAGACGATCGAGCGAGCGCTGCATATCTGCCATGCGCTGCACGAGCTGGTCACGTTGTTCGATCAGAATGGCTTTGCGCGCGGGCGCGGTATCCGGTCCCTGCTGGAACAGAGCGACATACTCGATGAGCGCTTCGATCTGCACCCCGGCAGAGCGCATGCACTTCATCAGTTCCACCCAGCTGCACGCATTCTCGTCATAGTCTCGAATACCGCTCTTGCTGCGCGACACAGGCGGAATCAGTCCGATGCGCTCGTAGTAGCGCAGGGTGTCCGCCGAAATATCATATTTTTTACTCACTTCCGCAATGGTCACGACATACGCCTCCTTTTTTCTAGTATACCGTCTGGAGTACACTCCAAGTCAAGAGTAAAAAATGATCCCACGCAAAAACGTGGGATCATACAGCGTTGTTCCTTACACCTTGCCGTACAGATGCTCCTCATGCACCGCACGGTTGAGCTTGCGCATCTCGGGCACAATAAAGCAAGCGACGATGATTGCCGAGCTTGCGTCCGCGATGGGAGCCGAGTACAAAATACCGTTAAGGCCGAAGAACAGCGGCAGAATGAGCATGAGCGGAATGAGCAGCAGAAGCTGACGGAGCATAGACAGGATGGATGCCTTAAGCGGCTGTCCGGTTGCCTGGAAATAGCTGGTCGAGACGATCTGGAAACCCGCGCAGAAGATGCTGAACAGGTAAATCCGCAGGCACTTGACTGCAAAATCGCTGAAACTTGCGTTGTCATCGCCAAAGATACCGATGATGGTTTCAGGCATGGTCTGGCAGAAAATCCAGCAGACAAAAATCAGGATGGTGGCAAAAATGACAGCCATCAGATAGGTACGGCGGATGCGGTCGAACTTACGTGCACCGCGGTTATAGCCCAGAATCGGCTGTGCACCGATACCAACACCAACGCCGAATGCACCCATAATCATGGCGATCTTGGTCACAACACCCATGGCGCTCAGTGCGATATCACCCGAAATACCGGATGCCAAATCGCCGTAATACACGAGCGACTTGTTCATTACTACCTGCATGATGCAGGCGACCGACTGGGTGATACCCGAGGAGATACCCAGCGTCAGAAAACGCAGGATGAGCGATGCATCGGGCTTCATCAGCTTGCGATCCAAGCGCATGTGTCGCGGATTGTTCTTAGACGGGCGGATAAAATACAGCGTCAGCACAACAGCCGAGATGATCTGCGAGGTGATGGTCGCGATGGCCGCACCCTTAACGCCCCAGTGGAACACGAAAATATAAACCGGGTCAAGTACAGTATTGAGTGCTGCACCGATCAGCATGCCGTACATGGACATACGCGGGTGGCCGTCGGTACGTGCGAGGTTGGACAGCACGATACTGACGAGGTTAAACGGGGTACCCAGCAGGATGATGCCCGTATAGTCGATGGCATAAGGCATGATGTTCTCGGTCGCACCGAACAGCGTCAGAATGGGCTGCAGGAAGATCAGGCCGAGCGCCATGAGCACAAGGCCGAGTGCGATGGTGAAGCTGAATGCGTTGTTGAGTGCCTGACGGGCTTCGTGCTCGTTCTGCTCACCCAGTCGAATGGCGGCGTGCGCCGAGCTGCCCGCACCGATCATGGTACCGAAGGCGAGCAGAATGGTCATCAGCGGAAAGGCAACCGTCGTCGCGGCGTTGCCCAGATAGCCGACGCCCTGACCAATAAAAATCTGGTCGACGATGTTATAAATGGAGTTAATCAGGCAGGAAATAATCGCCGGAAGCGAAAAATTGATGAGCAGCCGTCCGACCGGCAGGGTGCCTAAGGGGTTTTCTTCCTGCACAGGTGCTGCGCTCTGTGTATTCATATATTTTACTTCTCCTCCTCTTTGCTCTCGATCAATTTGCTCAGGCTATCGCACGATCCCTTTGCCATGCGTTCCAGCAGGTGCAGAACCTGTTCGCGCTCTTCGGGTGTGAATCCCTCGGTAATCTGCGCATTCCAGCTGTCGCGCAGGTCATATACGCGCTCGATGAGTCCGCGTGCCTGCTCGGTGATGTACAGATGGCGCACGCGCTTATCGTACTCGTCTACCTCGATGCGCACGTATCCCTGCTGCACCATCTTCTGCACGGCCTTGGTCACCGTGCCCTTGTCAAAACTGCCGATACGCGCTAGGTCGTACATGGTAATGCCCTCATTCTCGGCGATGCGCAGCAGGAAAAACTGCTGACCCGAACCGATCTGGTCGGCTTCCAGATTCAAATCAAAATATCGTCCGGTATTGCGCTGGATGATGGAAATGTACTTGAGAAAGGTGATCGACTGCCGTTCCATGGATATCCTCCCCTGATGATTGTTTATGTTGTCAACTTTCTGGAAGATATTTTACGGCAAAATTGTTGCGCAGTCAACTATTTATTTGTATTTTTTTATTTTCCAGCAAAAATCGGCAATTTCACGCAAAAAAGACACGGTATCTGCATGAGAAACCGTGTCTTTGCACACAACAATATTACTTCTCTGCGGCCGCTTGCAGGATTTTTTCCTTCCGGCGCAGACGGCGCATGGTCAGCACATAGGAGATGACCAGCGGCGTGAGCGAGCCCGGCCACGCCAGCGCGTAAGCGACGCTGATGCCCGCAAAACCGAAGGGTGCGGCCAGTGCGATACAGCCTACCGCACGCATGACCAGCTCCATAATGCCCGCGATCGTGGGCACGATGCCCTGTCCGAGTCCCTGCAAGGTATAGCGCAGGATGAAAAGCAGCGAAAGCGTCCAGTAGAACAGGCTGGTCAGGCGCAGGTATTCTGCCGCCATCGCGATGACCTCGGGTGCATCGGACACGAACAGCGATACCAGCGGTGCACCGGCGAAAATCGCAATGCAGGTGATGACCGCAGTATAGCCCAGCGACATGGCCGCGCAGCGATGCACACCGGTGCGGATACGAGCGATCTTGCCTGCGCCGTAGTTCTGAGCGGCATAGGTCGCCATGGTCATGCCGAACGAGCTGAGCGGCGAGCAGACAATCTGCTCGATCTTCTGTGCAGCCGTGTAAGCGGCAACTGCAAGCTCACCCTGTGCATTGAGCACGATCTGCAAAATGATGACGCCGATGCCGATGATCGAGGCCTGAAAGCCCATCGGCAGACCGATCACTGCATGCTGCCAGATTTCGCCCCGTGTCAGACGGAAATCGTCACGGCGCACGTGCAGCATGGGGAACTTCTTGCCGATGTACACGACGCACAGCAGGCCGGAAACGACCTGTGCAATCACGGTCGCCCACGCTGCGCCCGCAACGCCCATCTTAAATACAATGATGAACACCAGGTCAAGCACCACGTTTACGATGCTGGACAAAATCAAGAACAGCAGCGGTGTCCGGCTGTCGCCCAGTGCGCGCAGGACGTTCGACAGGACATTAAACAGCATAGCTGCAAACACGCCTGCATAGATAATAACAATATAGAAATAGGCATCGTCCAGAATGGCCGCCGGGGTCTGCATGGCAACCAGAATCGGACGCGCCAGCGGTACCGAAATTGCGGTCAGGATGACGGTCACGACTGCGCCAATCACGATATTGGCCGCGAAGCTGCGCCGCACACTCTCCAGATCATTCGCACCAAAATGCCGTGCGGTCTCGATGGATAAACCGGCTGTCATACCCTGTACAAAGCCGATGATGAGAAACATAATGCTTCCCGTACAGCCAACCGCCGCCAGCGCATTAACGCCCAGTGTCTGGCCGACGATCAGCGTGTCCATCATATTATAGAATTGCTGAAATAGATTACCACCCAAAAGCGGCAGTGTAAACAGAAAAATCAGTTTGGCAGGGCCGCCCTCTGTCATCGTCTTGGTCATGTTCTTCCCCTTTCCAACCAACGCGGATATCTTCTCCATTATAGCCACATCGCGCCCTTCCGCAAAGCCGCGAAAAATACAAATTTTTCGTGATTTTCCCGCCCTCCTTCGTCAGGATGACAGTCCTTTTTCCGTGCTCCATCTGTTTATTGAAACTTGCACCTTATGCACCTGTATGCGTGTAAATATCTGGTGTTTTGACTACCGCCGTGATACAATATCTGTGTATTCCACCCACGCAAGGAGGCACGTATTATGTTTGTATCCTTTTCCGGCGGCGGTCGTCGCCCCGACTCCATTTTGATTCCCATTTTGTATATGGTATTCGGCATTCCCCTGATCCTCTATCCGGGTATGACCGGCCGGCTGTTCTGTCTGGCGCTGTCCATCGGCGCTTTCGTCTACGCCTTCGCACAGCTTCTGCGCTATTTCCGCGCCAAGCGCCGCGGCTGGACGTACACCAGCGACAAACTGCTCGGTATCCTCTTTCTGATCATCGGTCTGTTCTGCCTGTTCGGCTGGCGCATCATCCTGTCTTTCCTGCCCGTCATGCTGGGCATTCTGCTGTTGATTGACGCACTCGCCCGTCTGCCTATGACCATCGATGCCTTCCAGCTCGGTCTGCCCGGCCGTGTTCCCGTTCTGGTCTCCACCCTGCTGCCGCTCATTCTGGGCATCATCATGCTCACGGACCCCTTCGGCGTCACCAGCATGCTCATCCGCTTTTTCGGCATCGGTCTGATCGCAGACGGTGCCTGCGCACTGGTTGCAGCCCTCTATGCGCGTCGTGACAGCCATTCCGACGATCCCTGGAACGGCAGCCGCTATCGCTAAAAAAATTTTCCCCGCATTGTGTGACATGGTCACGGTAAAATCTCTCCCGATCGGGTATACTAAGTACAGCATCAAACAAAAAATATTCCGGCATCCCGCCGTAGAGAAAGATTGTGGAGGTATCACTATGTTGACGCTGACCAAAGAGAATTTTGAACAGGAAGTTTTACAGTCCGACCGTCCGGTTTTGGTCGATTTCTGGGCACCCTGGTGTGTCTACTGCCGCCGCATCTCTCCCGTCCTCGATCGCATGGACGGTCAGAGCGATGTCGTGATCGCAAAGATCAACATTGACGAGCAGCCCGAGCTGGCTGAGCGCTTCGGCGTTGAAGTCATTCCGACGTTTTATCTGTTCCAGAACGGTGCGCATGGCGACAAGCTGATCGCACCCGGTTCGCAGGCACAGCTTGAAGATTGGATCGCCGCACAGCGCGGCTGAACAGGAGGGTTTATTCCATGAAGCATTCGACCTATGACGTTGTCATCATCGGCGGCGGCCCGGGCGGCTACGCCGCAGCACTCTACTGTGTCCGCGCCGGCCTGAGCACGCTGGTACTGGAAAAGCTGTCCGCCGGCGGACAGATGGCAACCACGACCCAGGTAGACAACTACCCCGGTTTTGACGAGGGCATTGACGGTTTTGAACTGGCAGAAAAAATGCAGCGCGGTGCCGAGCGTTTTGGCGCTGAGACCGAGTACGCAGAAGTGACCGCACTTGACCTGACCGCGCAGCCCAAGCGCATCACCACCAGCGCAGGCGACGTATTTGGCCGCACGGTCATTCTGGCAACCGGCGCTTCTCCCCGTCCGCTGGGTATCCCGGACGAAGATGCTCTGCGCGGCCGCGGTGTATCCTACTGCGCGACCTGCGACGGTATGTTCTTCCGCGGCAAGACGGTCGTTGTCGCAGGCGGCGGCAACTCGGCTGCCGAAGACGCACTGTCGCTGTCCAAGGTCTGCAAGAAAGTCTATCTGGTACATCGCCGCGACACCCTGCGCGCAACCAAGAGCTATCTTGCGCCGCTGGAAAAGGCTTCCAATCTGGAGTTTGTCTGGAACAAGCAGATCGACCGTCTGATCGCACCCGACGGTCAGCTGACCGCAATCGGCATGACCGACCGCGTCACCGGCGAAGTATCCACGCTGGAAACCGACGGTCTGTTCGTCGCCATCGGCCGTGTGCCTGACACCGCACTGATTGCCGGTCAGGTCGAGCTCGACGAGCAGGGCTACATCGTTGCCGACGAGACCACCCGCACCAGTGTACCCGGTGTCTTCGCGGTCGGTGACGCACGCGTAAAGCCCCTGCGCCAGATCATCACGGCAGCATCGGACGGTGCAACCGCGTCCAAGTTCGTCGAGGAATATCTCAACCAGCTCTAAACCCCATACAGACACAAAAAAGCGAGGCATAACGCCTCGCTTTTGATTTCTCCATCAGCCGATACCACCGTAGGCGATACCCAGCAGGAAGACGGCCATGGTCAGGCCGCAGAACACATATTTATAGAGCGGATAATACCAACCGCCGACGCGGCGCGCTCTGCCCAGAGAGACCGCGTCCTCCACCTTCTCGCGTCCCCAGACCCACGCGAACAGGATACCGGCCAGACCGGCACCGAGCGGGCACACGTAGATGGATACAAAGTCCATCCAGTCGGAGACAATACCCTGAATGCATAGAGATACGATCGAGCCGATGATTGCAATGACGACAACCGCGCCAGCACGGCTGAAATGCAGATGATCCTGCAAGGTGGCAACCGGTGCCTCAAACAGGTTGACCAGCGAGGTCAAGCCCGCAATCAGGACTGCCAGGAAGAAGATAATCATGACAATCTGACCACCCGGCATGGCTGCAAACAGGTTGGGCAGATAAATGAACATCAGACCCGGGCCGCCGTCAAACGCGGTGCGTCCGGTCGCAGCCATCGCCGGAACGATGACCAGTGCGGCGAGCATGGCTGCCAACGTGTCAAACAGCGCAACCTTCCATGCAGAGCTGACGATATCTTCCTTGTCGGACAGGTACGAGCCATAGATAATGGTACCGTTGCCCGCCAGCGACAGCGAGAAGAACGACTGTCCGAGTGCGTAAACCCACATTTCGGGCTTCTTGAGCATCTCGGGATCAACGGTAAACATCCAGCGGTAGCCGTTGGACGCGCCGTCTTGGAAACCGACATAGATCACCAGTCCGATAAACAACGCATAGAACAGCGGAATCATGATCTTGTTGGCACGCTCGATGCCGCCGGCGATGCCCAGTGCCATGATGACAAAGGTCACGACCAGCGCGATGATCAGCCACATATTGTTACCGAAGGCTGCGGCCGTCTGACCGAATGCCTGTTCATAGCCCGACACGTCGCTCACGTCCGCGCCATAGGCCAGTGCCAAGCCGGTAAACGCATCGAACAGGTACTTGAAAATCCAGCCGACAACGACCGAATAGCCGATCGCGAGCGCCAATGCGCCCACCATGGGCAGCATGCCGATCGCCGTACCCACGCGCTTTTTACCGCGTGATGCGCATGCCTGCTCGAATGCACCGACCGGGCCGGTACGTGCCGCACGGCCGAAGCTCATCTCGCCGATGACACCCGAAAAGCCGATCACAATGTCAAAAATCAGATACGCGATCAAAAACGCGCCGCCGTACTTGGCAACACGGCTGGGAAACAGCCAGATATTTCCCATACCGACCGCCGAGCCGATACACGCCAGGATAAAACCCCATTTTGATCTCCAAGCATCGCGCGCAGCATCGGCTGCGCCCTGCTGTTTGGTCATATCAAACACCCCTTTTGCCTGCGCAGGCTCCCCTGCGCCTCGTTTCTAAAAAAATGCCCGCGGATGATGTGCACAATCCGCGGACATCTCATGTCTATGTACTGCGCTCACGCGCACGGTCATTTATCGAACAGCAATTGCCTCGATCTCAACCAGTGCGTCCTTGGGCAGACGTGCAACCTCGACCGCAGAACGCGCCGGGCAGTCACCCTCGGGGAAGAAAGTTGCGTATACAGCGTTCATCGCACCGAAGTTCTCCATATCGCTCAGGAAAACGGTGGTCTTGATGATGCGATCCATGCCAACGCCAGCCTCTGCCAGGATTGCCTTGATGTTCTGCAGCGACTGCTTGGTCTGCTCTGCAATACCTGCCGGGAATGCGCCGGTCTCGGGATTGATGGGCAGCTGACCAGAAGTGTAGATCAGGCCGTTTGCCTCAACTGCCTGCGAGTACGGGCCGATCGCGGCCGGTGCAAATGCCGAATGAATGATATTTTTCATAATATTTTCTCCTCTCTTTTGCCTAGTCTTATTTAACCTTACCATGCTCACATCGCTTTGTCAATAGCGCACAAAATGTTTTGACCGTCATCTGGTTTTTTCCATGGAATATGGCGGATTCGGAAGAATTTGGCCGTCATATTTACTGCGGCTGCGGGTCACAATACTAACAGCAACACCCCAAAAAACACAAACACAAAAGGAGAAATGTATCATGACTAACAATAAGAACAGCTCGAATCAGATGGTTGTCCCCGAAGCTCGTGCCGCTATGGATCGCTTCAAGATGGAAGCTGCCGCTGAAGTCGGCGTAAACCTCAAGGAAGGCTACAACGGTGAGCTGACTTCCCGTCAGGCAGGCTCGATCGGCGGTCAGATGGTCAAGAACGTGTGACCCGTACGACGTTTGAGATGTTCCAGGCTGCGCTCCACCATGTCGCCAGTCAGAATCTTGACGCCAAGGCGCATGGTATCCGGGCCTTCGGGCGTGACAAAGATCTTATCAATATACTTGCCGACAAATTCACTCGTCACAACGCCCTGCGCTGCATCCCGCTCGGCATCGCGCAGCACGCGGCGAATGGTATCAATCTGACGGGCAAAGTCGGCATCCGAGGCTTGCTGTGCTTCCAGCGCGGCAAGCTCTTTTTGTGCGTTCTCGATCTCCTTGGTGCACTGCCGGTTCATGGACAGAAAATCCTGATCGGACAGCTCGCCCATCGCATTGAACATCAGTAGCTTCTGCTTCTTCTTTTCGGCGGTCTCGATCACCCGACGCAGTGCGTCGCACTTCTCGCTCACGTCCTCGCTCTGCACGGTCTGCTGATACAGCTTGATATACTCCTCAACCATGTTCTCAGCCAGAGGCGCGGTCTCTCGGAATACGTCGAGCAGAAGCGGCTTGATCTCATCCTCATAGATGGCAAAGGAGTCACAGGACGCTGCGCCATTCTTGATCTTGCCCGAGCATACCCACTTACTGTTTTTGCTGCCGTCTCGTCCCTTGGAGTCTCGCCGGTAATAAGCTGCGCCGCAGCAGGTGCAGTACAGCTTACCGGTCAGCAGATTGGCGTGGTTGCAGATTCCCTGCCGGCTCTTGACATCCTCGCTGCGCTTTTTGAGCACGGCGTTGGCCGCGTCCCATACGTCTTCTGTGACGATCGCCGGGACAATCGCCCCACTCTCGTCCTTGAACATCACCCATTCCTCCGGCGGCAGGAACTTCTGCTTTTTGGTAAACAGGTCGATGACCTTGACCTTGTTGCCTACATAATATCCCTTATACTTGGGATTGGAGATGATGCCCGACATGGTCGTGTGCGCGATCTTTTTACCGTTGTGATTGCGGTAACCGCGCTCCCAAAACAGCGTCTCGAGCTGCTTCATGGAATACCGTCCGGTCGCGTACAGGTCGAACAGCTCGCGTACCATGGGTGCTTCACTCTCGTCAATTACCAGTCGTCCGCCGTCTTTGATATAACCAAAAATCCGACTATTGCCCAGCACGACCGACTTCTTGATCGCCTGCTGATGGCCGAACTTGACGCGGCTGGACAGCTTGCGCAATTCGTCTTGCGCGATACCTGACATGATGGTCAGGCGCAGCTCGGAATCCTCATCTAATGTATTGATGTTATCGTTCTGAAAGAATACGCCTACCCCGGCTGACAGCAGCTCTCGGGTGTACTGAATGGAATCCAGCGTATTACGCGCAAATCGCGTGATCTCCTTGGTAATAACCAGATCGAACAGGTCGCGCTTGGCGTCATCGATCATCCGATGGAAGTTTTCACGCTTGCGCGTCGTCGCCGCCGACAGACCCTCATCGACATAGCCCTGCACGAACGTCCATGCCGTATTCCGGCGGATGAAGTCCTCATAGTAGCTGATCTGATTGCCCAGAGAATTCAGCTGCTCGTCCGACTCACTGGACACACGGGCATAGTAGGTCACCCGCATAGGGATATCGTATATGGTCCGCCCTCTGAGCTGTTGGCGCACAGAATGAATGTCCACGAGTTTTCCTCCTTCAGTTTCGTTTTATCATTATTATATCACGATTGCTTTTGCAGAAAAACTCTAATTTACTGGTAATGAACGGTGTCAGTAAATCACCTAATTCATGCAGCCCAATGGTCAGCAGAAGTGTATCCAGTCCTGTCTGGGCTGCAATCTGCATGAGATACCATCCATCCAAACTTTCATCAAAAAAGCGCAGCCGTTTTCTGCAAAAGAACAGCTGCGCTTTGTCCGTATGTTTGAGAATTGTTCGTCGTTGTGTATGTTATCCTGCTTGATGATACGGGAACGTGAAATCCCGTCATTGCAGGTCATAATCCATTAACCGGAAACCCGCTTGCTTCTCCAGTCAGATGTCATCCAGCCCGTCTGCTGCGAGCTGCTGGTTGTGTTGGTTCCCGTTTCGGTAGTCTGTGTCATCAGCTGCGCAATCAACTCGGCTACATCAGAAATGGGAATCGCATATCCCATGCCCTCGACATCGGTATCAGACAGCTTTGCGGAGTTAATTCCAATCAGCTGTCCATCCAGATTCAGCAAGGCTCCACCGCTGTTGCCCGGATTGATGGCAGCATCTGTCTGAATATAAGTAGATGTTGTTCCGTTTTCACTGGTCAGGCTGCGGTTCAGCGCACTGACAATACCGGTAGTGACAGACTGTCCATAGCCCAATGCATTGCCAATGGCTACCACTTGTTCTCCGACCTCCAGCGCATCCGAGTCACCTACGGTTATGACTTGAATCTGGGAAAGGGTATCGGCAGACAAGTCAGACAACGCGATTTTCAGAACCGCCAGGTCAACCGTCTCGTCCGTGCCGCACAGCTGCGCTTCACAGACCGAATTATCCACAAAGCTTACAGACAGTGTAGTCGCATCCTCCACCACATGCGCATTGGTCACAATGTAAAGGTAAGTGCCGTCGTTTTCAATGATGATACCGGAACCGCAGCTGGTTGTCTCTTCCAGCTGGGTCTGACCCATACCGTTGGGGCCGAAGCGATTGAAAAAGTTCTGCACTTCCTGCACTGAAATATTGGTAATGGCCACTACACTGGGCAAAGCAGCGGCGGCAATGTCCGATACGTCCATGCCGTACCTCGTGGTAGCGTAGGATGTACTAGACAGGTTGGTCAGCACCGCTTCGCCGGATGCCAGACTGTCCGCGGAAACCAGATTGACCTCCTCGGGGAATAGCTGGCTGACACCATAAAAGGCTCCGGCAGAAACTCCTCCAAACAGCGCTGCGCTGAGTACCAGCGACACAAAGCGCTGAACCGGCCTCGGGTGCTTGTGCTGCGGATATTTCTTCGGCAGGTAAATTTCGGGTAAATTTGCTTTTGTCTCAAGCCATGTATTCTTATCATGTTTGTAATCCATAAGGCAGACTCCTTTCCGATAGGGGTTGTGTTTGTTTCTGCCTCTAGGATAAACCCGAAACCATAATTATAATTAAAAATCACGCAGGCAAGTGAATCAAAAATGTCAGCGTCTGACCATCCGCACTTTCTGCCCGAATTTTGCCCTTGTGTGCCAGCACAATACTTCTGGCGATGGACAATCCCAGACCGTAGCCGCCTGTCTCGCTGTTGCGGGACTGGTCTGTGCGATAAAACCGATCAAAAAGATGGGGCAGCTTGTCCCGATCCACCGGTTGGGAGGAAGTATTGGACACAGCCAGAACAATTGCCCTTCCCTGTTTCTCCAGCCGCAGCTCCAGATGTCCACCGACAGGAGAATATTTCAGCGCATTATCCAACAGAATGGACAAAAGCTGCCGAATCGCCTTTTCGTCCCCGGTAAACGGGAGCATCGGCTGGATATACACAGAAAATTCCTTCTCCTGACTTTTCGCAAGCGACTGGAAAGACTGCGCCATCTCCTCGGCTACATCAGAAAGGGGAAACTCAATGCGCTGGAGCTTCGGCTGCTCCTCATCCATGCGGGAGAGATAGATCAGGTCGTTGGTCAGGCCGGTAAGCCGCTGCGCCTGACGGCGGATATCTGAAATCCACTGATTTTCTCCGCACTCCATCTCCGCCAGATCGGCGTCTGCGCTGATGATGGTCATAGGGGTCTTTAGTTCATGGCCGGCATCGGTGATGAAGCGCTTTTGCTTTTCATAGCTCTCCGCCACCGGTCGAACCATACGTCTGGACAGGAGCAGCAGCAGTACAAAAACTGCCAGCAGCCCCAGCAATGCCAGCAGCACACTGGTTAACAGTGTCGTTCGGAACCCTGAAAGGCTGCGGCCACAGTCCAGAAAAATAATCAGACTGCCCTGTTCATCTTCGCACAGCAGATAGCGGTAATCCCCTAAAAAACCAGAGCTGCGGCCAGAGGCAAACACACTCTGGGCACAAGCCGCTGCTTCCTCCTCGTCCACTGCGGCAATCTGATCTGTGTCGGTTCCAATCACCTGACCTGCTTGATCCAACCGGACAGAGAAGAAACGGGACTCATACGGTGTCTCAGGAGACAGTCCCCGCTGACCCAAAGAACCTTTTTTCCCCGGCAGCTCACCATCCGGTGGAACCGTCCCGGCAGTCTGTCTGCCATGATTCTTGGGAAAAACACCGTCATTGTCATGCAGCAGAGCCAGTACCGCATCCGCATCACAGACCACCTTGGTGTAGCTCATCAGGTTCACGCCGCCCAGAATCACAACCAGAACAATGGTCAGGGACACCATACAGGCAACTATGAGCTTGCGTCGAAGGCGTTTAATCATGGCCGTTCCTCCAGAGAATAGCCCGCATTTCGGGTCGCTTTGATCTGAATGTTCGCCTGAAGCGCTGCCAGCTTTTTGCGCAGGTAAGAGATGTACACCCACACCACATTCAGCTCCACATCGCTGTCATAGCCCCAGATTCGCTCCAAAAAACGCTCTGTGGGAATGAGCTGCCGCGGATTGCGAAGCAGCAGCTCCATCATCTGATATTCCTTATTGGCCAGACGGAAGCTGCCGTGGGGCGAGGACAGTTCAAAGGTCGTCTGGTCCAGCGTAATATTGCCCCATGTTAGACGGCTGGTTATCTGTCCGCCGGTCTGGCTGCGGGTCATGGCCCGGATACGAGCCATCAGCTCAGCCGTAGAAAAAGGCTTGGTCAGATAGTCATTGGCGCCCATATCCAAACCGGTCACCTTGTCCTCTACCTCTGATTTTGCCGTGAGCATCAGTACCGGAATCGGATTTCCTTTCTGCCGCAGCCGCCGCAGCACCTCCAACCCGTCCAGCTTGGGCATCATAATATCCAAAATCACAGCGTCATAGTTTCCGCTCTCCAGAAAATCCAGCGCCTCCTGACCGTCATATACCGCATCTACCGAATAGTTGTTTTTCTCCAGCAGAGCGCACACCGCTCTGGACAAAGATCGCTCATCCTCTGCCAGCAAAATTCGCATGTCATCGCCTTCTCTCTTTATATGCTATATGATAAGGACAGTGTATCACCTCTGCCTTAACTCTAATTAAAATCATAGCACAGGTTACAAAAACTGTCATCCGCTCCGCACAGACGGCCTCGCAACTTTAAAATTTATTCATAAAAAAACACCGCTCTTTTAAAGTTCAGTTAGGGTTCGTTTTTTACACTGACTTTGCAATATTTCAAAAGGAGGCCTCGCAAATGAAAAACCAGATGGTCTTTCAGCGATATGAATTCAAATATTTAATCAGCACGCGTCAGCTGCATACCCTGCTGACCGCCATGGCACCCCATATGGTGCCTGACGAATACAGTCACAGCTCCATCCGCAATTTGTATCTGGACACCCCGGACTTCCGGCTCATCCGCCGCAGTCTGGAGAAACCGGTCTATAAAGAGAAAATCCGGGTGCGCAGCTACGGTCGGGCGAGTGCAGACGCACCGGTGTTTGTGGAACTGAAAAAGAAGTACCGCTCTGTGGTATACAAGCGCCGCATCTCCATGCCCCAGAATCGAGCGCTGGGATGTGTGTCCGGAACCCAGCCCTGGCCAGACAGCCAGATTGGTGCAGAACTGGCGTATGCTGCGGACTTTTACAAAGCGCTGCATCCTGCGGTATTTCTCTCCTATGAGCGCGATTGCTTCCGCGGCGTGAAGGGCGAGGACTTTCGTGTGACCTTTGACTCTGAAATTCGTTACCGTCAAGAAAATCTGACACTGGATTCCGACACCCGAGGTATCCCAATTCTCGCCCCGGGTCAGGTCTTGATGGAAGTCAAGGCAGCCGGCGGGATTCCCCTTTGGATGACGCATGTACTGTCTGAGCAAGGGATTTTCAAAACATCATTTTCCAAATACGGCACAGTTTATCAGGACATCATACTCACTGGACAAAGAGGAGAACAAAAATATGCTTGAATCATTTTTTCGTGGATTATTTGACACTTCACTGACCATTATCATTTCCCCTGGCAACTTTCTGCTATGCGTAGGAGTGTCTCTGCTTCTGGGATTGCTGCTGTGCGGCATGACCATGTGGCGTTCCCGGTTCAGTCGGAGTCTCATGGTTACTCTGGCAATCCTTCCCGCCGTAGTGTGCGTGGTGATTATGATGGTCAACGGCAATGTGGGAACCGGTGTGGCGGTAGCCGGAGCCTTCAATCTGGTACGTTTCCGCTCCGCTCCCGGCTCTGCCCGAGAGATTGCAGCATTGTTTGTGGCCATGGGCACCGGACTGATCACCGGCATGGGCTATCTGGGCTACGGCGTTCTGTTTACTTTGATTCTGGGCGTCGCCATGATGGTTTACAATGCAATCAGTCTCCGCTCCCAGACGGGCGATATTACCGAGTGTACCCTGCACATCACCATTCCGGAAGATCTGGATTATGTCGGAGTGTTTGACCCAATCCTGACCGAATACACGCGCTGCCATGCGCTCACCCAAGTGAAAACCACCAACATGGGCAGCCTGTTCAAGCTGACCTACGACCTGACGCTGAAAGACCCCGCCCAGCAAAAAAACTTCATCGATCAGCTGCGGCTGCGCAATGGTAATCTGGAAATCTCTCTGGGACACCCGGACAACACCGTGGCTACTCTGTAAAAAGAAAGGATTCGATTATGCATACAATAAAATACCGATACCGCGCGCTGGCGCTGTGCGCCCTGCTGATGCTCAGCGGCTGCGGTGCCCAGGCTTCGTCGTCCTCCACCACGCAGACTGCCGCCTCTGAGCAGGCAGCCACCACAGTATCTGCCATAGACACCACCAGCATCTTCAGTGACCGCGATTTGGATGCAAGCTATGACGAAAGCACGGCCATCAAGATTGCACTCAACGGAGACAGCGCCGCCTGTGACTCCGACGCGGTCACCATAGAAGGCAGTCAAATCACCATCGGGGCCGAAGGCATCTATCTGCTCTCCGGCACCCTCACTGACGGTCAGATTGTAGTCAGCGCCGGAGAAACCGACAAGGTACAGCTGGTTCTGGCCGGTGCGGATATTACCAGCAGCACCTCTGCCGCCATCTATACGCGAACCGCAGATAAGGTCTTTGTTACGCTGGCTGAAGGGACGCAAAATACGCTGACCAACGGCGGAACATACACAGCCATCGACGAGAACAACATCGACGCTGTCCTCTTCGCCAAGACCGACCTGACCCTCAACGGCTCCGGCAGCCTGACCATCAATGCGCAGGCTGGACACGGCGTTGTATCCAAGGACGATCTCGTGGTCACGGACGGTAACTATACCATAGCTTCTGCCGGACACGGTCTATCCGGCAAGGACAGCATTGCCATTGCCGACGGCACTTTTTCCATCACATCCGATCAGGATGGCATTCATGCAGAAAACAGTGAAGATACCTCTCTGGGCTACCTGTATATTGCCAACGGAGCCTTTACCATCGTCTCCCAGGGTGATGCGATCAGCGCACAGGGAGCCGTTCAGATCGACGGCGGCAGCTATGACCTGTATACCGGTTCGGGCAGTGCCAGCGTGGACATGACCAGCAGCGAGTCCGGCCAGATGGGCGGCTTCCGCGGCGCAATGAGTACCCCGACAGAAGATACTGTCACAGAAACCGAGGAAGATTCCGTCAGTCAGAAGGGCATCAAAGGCGAAAGCACCTACGCCATCAACAACGGTACCTTCACCAT
Source organism: Butyricicoccus pullicaecorum (assembly GCF_002160355.1). Classification (NCBI taxonomy): domain Bacteria; kingdom Bacillati; phylum Bacillota; class Clostridia; order Eubacteriales; family Butyricicoccaceae; genus Butyricicoccus; species Butyricicoccus pullicaecorum. The sequence continues at coordinate 92,171 of NZ_NFKK01000005.1, read as the reverse complement.
TGACAGCGCAGACGACTGTTTCCATGCGGGTGGCGCAATGACCATTGCCGCAGGAGAATTCACCCTGAACAGCGGAGATGACGCAATCCACTGCGATGACGCGCTCACCGTCCAGAGCGGCACCTTTACCATCCCCTACTGTTATGAAGGCATCGAAGGCCTCTCTATCACCATACAAGACGGCGTATTCGACATTACCTCCAACGATGACGGTCTCAACGCGGCCGGTGGTGCAGACAGCTCCGGCTTGGGCGGTTTTGGCGGCCGGCAGCAGGATACCTTCGCTTCCACCTCTGACAGTTTCATTACGATCAACGGCGGTACCTTCACCATTGTGTCTACCGGCGACTGCGTGGATTCCAACGGTGCTTTGACCATCAACGGCGGCACATTGAATCTTACCTGTAACGGCAGCGGAAACACCGCCATCGATTGCGACGGCACCTACACGAACAACGGCGGCGATCTTACGACCAATGACGGTTCGGAGAACACCCCCGGTCAGATGGGCGGCGGCAAAGGCGGCGGCGGTAAGGGCAGCGGCCGTCAGACTATGCCGCCATCCGACAGCACGACGGACTCTGCTGAGGAGGGTACTCCTCCAGACCGTCAGGCAGCCCCCGAGGCCAGTCAGACAGCATAACAGAAACGCAGCCTACTCATAAACTAAAATAGAATGGCAGGCAGTCTTCTAAAAGGAGGCCGCCTGCCATATTTCTTTCGAACGCTTCGTACAGATCTAACTTCTAGCTCTCAACCGCTTCTTTTCCTAGATAAATTCCAGCTTTCATTTACTTTTCTCCTGTTTTCCACGTTCGCGCATAACACATTGCTCCATAACAGCGCTCACATGGCCAATCGAATCTGTGCAGTCGTTTTTCAGCCATTCCGAAATAATGGCCATAAGGCCATGAATATAAAACGTCAGTATATAACTTCGATCTGCCTCTGCGATCTGAAATCGCTCCAGAATCGGGATGAAAACATGCTCCATCATACGACTGTATGTTTTGTCCAGGCCGAGTGAACCGGAATTCTTCAATGCGATTCGGAACAGACGTTTATTTTGCGCGATGTATGCAAGATACGGTCTCAGGAACTCAGGGGTGACCAGATATAATTCATCCAAGGGACATTGCTGAATTTTGGAGATAAAGTCCTCCGACCGCAGCTTCATGTGTTCCAGAAATTGCTCATTCATGTACTGTATATTTTCTGCGAGCAAATCTCCGATCGTCTCATAGGGCAGATAGAAGGTGGAGCGATTGACACCCGCTGCTTCACAGATTTCCTTCACTGTGATATACTCCATATCTTTCTTTTCCAGCAGTTCCAGAAAAGCTTGATCCATCCGGAGCGCAGTATTAAAGTATTTGCTTTCGGATTTCTTCATTACTCTTCACCTCCTTTTTATTTTTGACAACGGTACCTAAATGCCAGATATGCTCTCATAATGTACAAAACAGTCATGGAACAAAAGACAGCGGCACACCGGGCTGTAGGCCGAACAAGCCGCCCTGCCAATGCTGGCAAGGCGGCAAGCAGGATAACGAGAGAATATGCTGACAGCAAAAAAATTGGATACGCAGCAGCACTTTCTTCCCGATGGGACGCAAAGACGAAAATGAGTGCGGCAAAAGAGGCCGTTGGGACAGTACCTATGATCCGCTTGGGCGGATGAAGAAACCTGTCCAGAATCATCTTTGCTTTCTTCATTCTATTATTCTCCGCTGATTTCTTTAGCCAGTTCCATGATCTCGAAAGCGTATTTCCGCTTTCCTTTCGCCAGCATTTTCTTGTAAATAGGATAGTTGATGCCCATGCCAGCCAAGCCGATGAGCCCGATGATGACACCAAGCACGAACGACGCCAAACTGCCGCTTCCAATCACGTCCATAGAAAGGCACATGCCCACTCCGGCAATCAGCGCACTGACAATGCCAACAGAGTAGGTAAATACGGTTGCCGGCAGCTTTGCTCTTGCATCCAGTTTTCGAAGAGCGATGACCTTGGAATCATCCTTTGGGGCATATTCGTTTGCAAGGTGTTCGGCGTAGATTTTATCTGTGTTCATGGTTTGTACCTCCTTGATTTGATGGTTTTATCTTATCAGAATCAAAAGGACGACGGAACAACACAGATCGGACTTCGTGTTGAGTTAAAAACCTTCTTTAGAACGATCAAGCGATATCAGTTCGATATTTTTTGAAAATGGTGTCGATATTGTGTCGGTGTAATGCCAATATATTTTTTAAAGGTCGTGCTGAAATGGCAATGGTCACTAAATCCCAACTTCTCACTGATAACGCCAATCGGAATCTGTGTATTCATCAAAAGATTTTGCGATTCACCGATTTTACGGCACATGACGTACTTCATCATCGAAATACCGGTTTCTGCTTTGAATATATGTGCAAGGTAAAACGGACTAATATGAAACCGCATTCCCAGCTCCTGTAGCTGTAGCGGTTCTATAAAGTGTGTATCCAGATACTGCATGATATTCTGAATGAATTCTTCTGTATTCTTTTCGACCAGCCCATTTGGCTGCTGTCTCCAATGCAGTTTCTCATAAACAATGCCAAGCAAAGCATTTGCCAACTGACCCGACACCGCTTGATGCACCGCGGATTGCTGGTCAAGTGCATGTAGCGCAAGCAGAATGTGTTCCACCACGTCCCGGTCCTCCAAAAAATATAAAACCGGGTTATTTTCTGCGCCGCTCAATGTATTGGGCTGCATTCCTCGCAGCGCAACCCCTTGCAAAACACAGCAATAACTTTCCATATTATGTCGCCTAAATGGCTCTTCTCCGTGCATTACGCCTGCATTGCAGATCACCAAATTACCGGAACGGACGAAATATTTTTTACCTGCAACAAGATACTGTCCTTCTCCTTTCATCACATAGAACAATTCCAGTACATCATCGTGCTTATGCAGCAACTGTGAATGCTGCTCATGATATTTTGCATCAACAAAATGCAAGTGAACAAATTGCGCTGTTGGAACAGCATCGGCATACATTCGACTCCCCTCCTTTGGTTCTATATGGCTTATCATATCCAAATTATGTGTCTATCGCAAGGACATCCAAATATTTTCGCAAGATATTAAAAGATATTGTCTATAAAAACCTTATAATGAGAAATCAGAAACCATATTTTCACCATTGGGAAAGGAACCCGTCATGCTTCAGCACTTTATGAAAAAGCAGGTATCTCCCATTTTTCATTCCGAACAGATGCCCCAACTTTACTATATGGGAAAGGTACTGCCCGAAATCAGCAGCTATCCTCGCATCTTACATTCCCATGCAGAGCATGTGGAAATCAGCATCATTTACAGCGGGATCAGCGAATACCTCATCGGCGATCAGCGCCAACTGATCCGACCGGGTGATATCATTATCTATAATGCGGGTGTCGTGCACGATGAGCTTTCCAGCGCCAACGCACAGATTGGAAGCTACTTTTTTGCCGTTGGAAATCTGCAAATACCACATTTACCTGCCAATGCGCTGATTCCAACTAATGTCAACCCTGTATTTCATATATCACAGGATTTTGACGATGTAATCTCCCTGTGTGAAATCATGCGATCTCACTTTGAACACCCGTCTGTCTGGTCACAATATATGATCCATTATGAAACGCAGGCTCTTCTTGAAATCATCTGGCGTGTCATCCATACAGAACAGCGCCCACAGGAACCACATCCCAATTACTATTTAGGTTATAAAATCCAAAATTATATTGATGCGCATTATCTGGAACCTCTTACCATGAAGCAAATCAGCACAGCATTGGGTATGAGCGCATCCTATATCTCGCATGTATTCAAAGATATGCTGGGCTATCCTCCCATGCAATATGCGTTGCGCAAAAAAATCGGAGAAGCACAAACCCTTTTGATTTCTACCGATTATCCCATTTCACAAATCGCGCAAATGGTTGGTTTTGACGCGCAAAGCCATTTCAACAAACTGTTCAGCAAGTATGTGGGCATCTCTCCCGGACAGTTTCGTAAGAACTATCGCAAAACACAACAAGCAAACCAAACAAACCACCCGGGGTGTCACCAATAGGAAACACCCCGGCATTTTCTTTTTCCCAAAAGCAGAAATATACAAATCCATGCGTTAAAACCGCACAATCAAGAGTTTTATTTCATCTAGGCTATTTTAAATAAATGCACTTATACATCTCGAATCACGCAGGAAATGCGTTGTTTCTCTTGATTTCCTGCATTTTTCTTTCCTTTTGAAAATTTGTAAGCTTTTACAAATAATCCTGCTGTTTTGTAGAAGCAGAAAATAGGCAGATGCGCAATAATGAATACACCAAGAAACAGCGTCAATCTACGCACATAACACTGACAAAGGAGTAATGAAGTATGGGTATTCATATTTGCGGCGCCCCCTGCTGCTGGGGTGTCGACGACATCAACAATCCACATCTGCCCACGTGGCAGCGCGTGCTGCGCGAAGCGCATGAGGCCGGTTACAGCGCGATCGAACTGGGGCCGAACGGATGGATTCCGACGGATGATATTGAGGGCGTAACCGAAGAGCTGAACAAGAACCAGCTATCAATCGTCGCGGGTACGATCTTCGACGATATGCTCAGTGACGACAACTACGAAAAGCTGCTGCATCAAGTTAACGGCATCTGTCAACTGATCACTAAACTGCCACCCCTGCCACGAGAAGACGGCCAGCGCTGGCCGTCTCCTTACATGACCGTGATGGACTGGGGTCATGATGAACGCGACTATGCAGCAGGCCATTCCGACCGTGCTCCCCGCTTGGACGAAGCTGGCTGGGCCAAGCTCATCAGCCACTTTAAGGGGCTGTGTGAGCGCGCCAACAGCTACGGCGTGCGCCCGGTTCTTCATCCGCACTGTGGCGGCTATATCGAGTTTGGTGACGAGATCGACCGTCTTGCAGAAGAAATTCCGAATGAAATGGCAGGTTTTGTACTCGACACCGGACATTTGCAATATGCGGGCATGGACCCGGTGACATGGCTGCGCAAATACAAGGATCGTCTGGACTATGTACATTTTAAGGACATCGACCCCAAGGTATACAACGAAGTTATGCAGGAACATATCCGTTTCTTTGAGGGCTGTGCCAGAGGTTCGATGTGTCCGATCGGTCAGGGTATGATTGACTACAAAGCGGTTGCCGATGTGCTAGACGAAATCGGCTACAACGGCTACATCACCATCGAGCAGGAATGTGATCCGCGCAACGTCGATAACAGCCTTGCAAACGTCAAGGCAAGCGTAGACTTTCTCAAGGGCATCGGATACAAAATCTAACCTTTTACATCAAAGCAGAAAGGAACAAATATTATGAAACAGGTAAAAGTGGGTCTGATTGGCGCAAACTGGATGGGAAGTTTCCATTCCATTGGCTTGAATAATGTTCGCCAGGCCTATCATGATGTAGAACCGGTATTTGAGCATGTTGCAGATGTCAACGAATCAGCAGCCAAGCTTGCTGCCGAGCGTTTCGGATATAAGAAAGTATCCACCGATTGGCATGACGTCATCAACGATCCGGAAGTCGAACTGGTCATTATTGCAACCCCCAATTTCACCCATGCAGAGATCACGATTGCCGCAGCGGAAGCGGGTAAGCATATTCTGTGCGAGAAACCCATGGCTAATACACTGGCTGAGGGCAAGGCAATGGTAAACGCGATCGAAAAAGCGGGTGTCAAGAGTCTGGTCGACTTCATTTACACCAAATGCCCGGCTAATGTACTTGCAAAAGAACTGATGGATTCCGGTAAACTGGGCGATTTTATCACCTTCCGCGGCGAATTCGACTGCTCTTACTGTGCAGACCCGAACACCCCGGCGACCTGGCGCCAGCTTGCCGCAACTGCCGGCACCGGCGCGCTGGGTGATCTGACCGCACATATCGTCAGCCTATCCGATATGATCGTTGGCAAAAAGATTGTCGAAGTGTTTGCGTCCTGGGATACGCCGTACAAGCAGCGCCCGGATGCGCGTGATCCGTCCAGAATGCTGGACATTGATACAGATGACCAGATCTATGTGATCGTCAAGTACGAGGACGGCCGCATTGGGTCGATGTCCTCCAGCCGCGTCTCGATTGCGCGCCCTGTCAGCCTTGCTTACGAAATTCAGGGCAGCAAAGGCTCGGTCAGATTTGAAATGACTCGCATCAATGAACTTCTGTACTATTCCAATGACTGCGATCCTAAGGAGCGCGGCTACAAGATTATTAAGGGCAACACCCGAAATGGCGACTATGCAAACTTCTGCGGTACGGATGAGCAGGGTATCGCCTACAACGAGGTCATGTCCATTCAGGCGCATGATATTTTGACTGCTATCACGGAAAACCGCAAGGTGGATATTGACATTGCCTACGGTCACTATGTTGATACGATCCTCGAGGCGATGGCCACATCCGCCCGCGAAGGTCGCTGGGTCAAGGTTTCTGAAATGCAATAAACATCTATTACCTATAGACGCGGTGCAGCTGGATTGAGCTGTACCGCGTTTGCGCAACGGATAGGCAGTACAACCAGATATCCAAACCGGACAAACTGCAATCCAACAATTCAGAAATGATTCTTATACGATGAAAAGGAGCTGCATTTGTATGAAAAAAATCCGTATCGGCGTCATTGGCATTGGTGATATCAGTGACGTTTATCTGAACAATCTGAAAAAATATGACGCGGTCGAAGTGATCGCGTGTGCTTCCCGCGGACTGGAAAAAGCACAGCGCAAAGCCGTGCAGCACGGTATTCCCAAGGCTTATGCCTCGGGCGCAGAGGTCATTGCCGACCCGGAAGTCGACCTGATTCTCAACCTGACCACACCACAGGCACACTACGAATATAACCTTGCGGCGCTCAAAGCCGGCAAGCACGTCTACACCGAAAAGCCGCTCGCCATGACCTATGCCCAGGGCAAAGAGCTGGTCGCACTGGCAAAAGAAAAAGGGCTTCTGCTCGGCTGTGCGCCGGATACCTTTTTAGGCGGTCGTCTGCAGACCATCCGCGAACTGATCGACAGCGGCAAACTCGGACACATCACGGGCGGCGGTGCCTACTTCATCGGTCACGGACACGAATTCCACCATCCTGCACCCGCCTTTTTCTATCAACCCGGTGCAGGCCCGCTGTACGATATGGGACCGTATTACATCACCGCACTGCTCAGTCTGCTCGGTCCGGTACAGCGCGTCTGCGCAATGGCCACCAAGGCAGCCGACACCCGGACGGTTCCGTCCGGTCCCAGCAAGGGTCAGGTACTGCCTGTTGATGTAGATACGCACATCAACGCCATTCTTGAGTTCGACTCTGGTACAATCGTCACGCTGACCTGCAGCTTTGATGTGTGGGATTCGGAAATGCCGCGCATGGAACTATATGGTACAGAAGGAACGGTGCTGATCGATGAAAAAGCCCCGATCTCCGGACCAAATCTGTTCGGCGGAGACGCGCTGCTGCGCACGTCCGCAGAGTATCGCTGGGCCGATCCCGCGCGCAGCGCCGCACATGTGAACACCCCGTGGACGGTTATTCCCAACCATCATCCGTTTAATTCCATCAGTCACGCGGAAAATCCGCGTGGTATCGGTCTGGTAGACATGGTCTATGCGCTTGCCCAACACCGCAAGCCACGCGCCTCGGGCGACATGGCGCTGCATTCACTGGAAGTCATGGAGTGCATCCTCAAATCCGCGCATGAGCACATCTTCTGTGAGCCGGAAACTACCTTTGAGCGTCCCGCTCCCCTGCCGCTCGATTTCCCAGCAAGTGAAACAGCGCATTAAAAAACTCTTACAAAAACAGCAAAGGCTGCCTGCGGGCAGCCTTTGTTTATTGCATCACGATTTTCTTGCCATTGCCGCACAAGCCGCAGCCACAATATCTGCAGCTGTCAGATTGTACTGCTGCATCAGGAAGTCCTGCGGACCAACCTGACCGAAGCGATTCTGGATACCTACACGTTCAAGCGGTATCGGACACTTAGCCGCGAGCAAATTCGCCACAGCCGAACCCAGGCCGCACGAAACCTGATGATTTTCCGCAGTCACAATACAGCCGGTTTCGGCAGCCGCTTTTAAAACCAGTTCATCATCCAGCGGCTTCCACGTGTGCATATCGATCACTCGTGCAGAAATACCTTGCTGTGCCAGCTGCTCATGTGCCTTCAGCGCCTCATCCAGCAGGATGCCGGACGCAATAATCGTCACATCCTTTCCGTCACGCAGTGTAACACCTTTACCAATTTCAAATTCCGAACCGTCCGCATATACAGTCGTGAACGTCTTGCGGATCAAGCGCATATAAGACGGCCGGCTGTCTGCTGCCAGCTTTCTCGTCAGTGATTTGGTCTGTGCAAAGTCGCACGAGTCAATAACGACCGCATTTGGAATGGTCATATACAAGGCGCAGTCCTCAAACGGCATATGGGTCGCGCCGTTGAATGCTGCTGTTACGCCTGGGTCGGAACCGATAACGTGTACAGGCAGTTCGGAATAACCTGCCGCCAAAAATGCCTGGTCGAACATGCGGCGGGAGGCAAAGCAACCGAACGAATGCACAAAAGCCGTCAGCCCGGTCGCTGCCATACCTGCGGCAACACCCATTGCATTCTGCTCGGCGATGCCTGCGTTGAAAGTCCTCTTGGGAAATGCCTTCAACAACTTGCCGGTATTGATGCAGCCCATCAGATCACAGTCGATATGTACCAGCTTTTTGTTTTCTGCCATCATTTCCAGCATCGCCTCTACATAGCCGTCACGATTTGCACGGCTGTCTTTCTCGTGCTTGCCAATCAATGTTACGCTCATTATTTTTCCCTCCCTTACTGCTCGTTTTTGACTGCCTGCAGAGCTGCTTCCGCTGCTGCAATTGCCTCATCCCACTGCTCCTGCGTCGGCTGCGAGGAATGCGCTCCCGAGGGTTCGGCAAAGGTTGCGCCCTTGCCCTTGACCGTATTCAAAATCAGGCAGCTCGGCTTGCCCTTGCAGGCACAAGCCTGCTGCAGCGCATCATAAATCTGCTCAACGTCGTTGCCGTCCTTGACTGAAATGACATTCCAGCCAAACGCATCAAACTTAGCGCCGATGCCCTTGCCATGGCTCATTACGTCAGCAACCGCGCCGTCCAACTGGCGTTTGTTGTCATCCACCAGGCAGATCAAGTTATCCAGCTGATAATGCGCAGCAAACTGTGCACCCTCCCAGATCTGTCCTTCATCTGCTTCGCCGTCGCCAATCGCCACAAACACACGATTGCCGCGTCCCTGCACACGGTTACCCAACGCAGCGCCAATTGCTTCGCTCATACCCTGCCCCAGCGAGCCGGTCGTCAGATCAACGCCCACCGTTTTATTGCGATCCGTATGGGACGGGAAGTCGGTGCCCGGCTGGTTGAGCGTATAAGCGGTCTCAATCGGATAATAGCCCTTCAGGCCCAGTGTTGCGTACATGACCGGTCCGCCGTGTCCCTTGGAAAGCACAAACCAATCGCGATCCTCCCAGCGCGGGTTTTTGGGGTCAATCTTCATGACTGCACCGTACAGCACCGCCATCGCATCTGCCATGGACATAGAACCGCCGACGTGTCCGAAGCCGCGGGAGCCGATGATTTTCAATGTTTCCAGGCGGATTTCCGCGGCGAATACGCGAAGCTCATGCAATTTCTGCTGATCCATAATTTCCTCCTTTATGTATGCGAATAAGCGCCCGCCCGATGCCTTCGGACGAGCGCTTGTCCTTTGGTTTATTCAATACGGGCAATCTCTTTGGCAAGCTTTTTCTTCTGCTCCAGATTGGACTGGCGCGCGATCATGATGCGCTGCGCCTGCGGCGATCCTGCGCCGTGCATCGACTCAGGCAGGTAGCCTACGGCTGCCGTACCCATCGTCATGTTCTCAATCAGACGCAATACGCGCATACGATCCTCGGTTGGAACGGAAGCCACGCCCTTGAGATACTTCTCGATATAATCGTGCGTTGCCGGGTTACGGTAATCTGCCTCGGACGGCTGTGTGACCATAAGACCTCCCGCGAGGTCCTGCGCAAGCCGTGCAATCTCATACGGGAAACGCGTAACGTTCTGCTTGCAGACGTTTGCCAGCAACAGATCGATCAGATAGTTGCCGCTCTTGGTCTGGGTACCCTGAGAAGAGCACGCAATGCCGCAGCAGTACAGCGTTTCGTTCAGATGTGTCATCTCGATGATCTTGTCCTTAACGTGACTTGCCTTTGCACAGCCCGCCATTTCAGTCGCAAGTGCAGTCGCGCCGATCAGCACATCGCCTACGCCAACCTTGCAGCCGCCATAGCTCTGACGGTGATATCCCGCAAAGCGCTCTACCATCATACCGGCAAACTCCACTTCGCCGTTGAGGAAGATCATGTCATTCGGGATGAACACGCGGTCAAAAATGACAAGCACTTCGTGACCGCCGTACACCTTATTGCCCACATCAATGTCGTTGTACGCCTCGGTCTTGCGTGTGTCACAGGACTGTCGACCAAGGATCAGCGTGATGCCTTCCGCATCGGTCGGGCACGCAAACGAGATTGCATAATCCTCATCTCCCTTGCGCATGGAGATCGTCGGCATCACAAGCACATAATGGCTGTTCAGATAACCGGTCTGGTGTGCCTTCGCACCCGTGACGTACACGCCGTCCGCCGTACGCTCCACCACGTGCAGGAACAGATCCGGGTCAGCCTGCTGGGACGGAGACAGCCCACGGTCACCCTTAACATCGGTCATCGCACCATCGACTGCCCAGTCGTTTTCCTGCACCTCTGACCAAAACTTCTTGAAATTCTCGTGATACTTGGTACCGCAAGCCTCATCGGTTTCATATGTCGTGGAGTAAACAGCGTTTGCCGCATCCAGTCCAACACAGCGCTGAAAGCATGCCGCCGTCTTTTGACCCAGCAAGCGCTGCATCTTGACCTTACGAATGAGGTCATCCGCAGACTGGTGCAGATGTGTGAATCGGTTGATCTTCTTGCCTGTGAGGCTGGAGGTTGCGGTCATCAGGTCTTCGTACTGCGGGTCCTCCGCCAGTTCATAGGTCGCCGCAAAGGAGTTAAGAGACGGACGCACGATCGGGTCATCCACCACATTTTCTACCTTTTCCCCGAAGCGGTACAAGTTTAAATGCAATCCGCGCAGAGACTGCACATATTGTTCTTTGGTCATCACGATAGATTCCTTCTTTCCTGTGCCCCAGTGGCAGACCGAGGCATGCGTAGATTTCAAGTATAATATAAGAAAAATGTATGATACAAACAGAAAGCAGACAGTAAAAGGATCAAACACAGGATCAGCAGCAGGACAGGCGTGGACGGTGCTCTGTGGTCTGCCATGAAAATCCCTCCTTTTATACGTCCAGCGCCTCACCAAAGCGAGCCTTGTATTCCTCGGCCAGTGCCGCACGGAACTTCGGATGCGCGATGGCGATCAGCCGTTTGGCGCGCTCGCGCAGGGTCTGGCCGCGCAGCTGAGCTACGCCGTATTCCGTGACGATATAGTTGACATCGCAGCGGCTGGTCGTAACCGGCGCACCGGTTGTCAATGTAGTGACAATCTTGGAAGCGGACTCATCCTTGGTCGTTGAGTGCAGCGCAATGATCGATCGTCCACCCTTGGACAGATTGGCACCTCGCACGAAATCCATCTGCCCGCCAATGCCCGAGATTTGCCGCAAGCCAATCGCTTCCGCACACACCTGGCCTTGCAGATCCACCTCAACGCACGAGTTGATCGACACGACGTTGTCATTCTGCGAGATAACAGCCGGGTTGTTGCACACATCCACCGGCAGCATCCGAATCATCGGGTTATTGTCTACATAGTCATACAGCCGTCGTGTTCCCATCAGGAAGGTGATGCACACTTTTTCTACATCTCGCTGTTTGCACTTGCCGTTGATGACGCCGCTCTCCAGCAGCGGCAGCACGCCGTCCGAGATCATCTCAGTATGCAGTCCAAGGTCTTTCTTATCCCCAAGGAACGAGCATACCGCATCGGGCAGTGCACCGATGCCGAGCTGCAAACAATCTCCGTCCCGCACCAAATCCGCGATGTACTTGCCGATCTGCCGATCTTCCTCGGAAATTTTCGCCGGGGTGGATTCGGGCAGAGGCTCCCACGAACACAGGAACCCGTCGATTTCGGACACATGCACAAAGCTCTCACCGTAAGTGCGCGGCATATTCGGATTGACCTCTGCAATCACCGTTTTAGCCGACTTAACCGCCTGTGCCCCGTAATCGCAGGACAGACCCAGCGACACATATCCACGCTCATCCGGCGGCGAGCATGTGAACGCAAACACGTCTACCGGCAGCGTACCGTCTCGAAACATACGCGGCACATCCGAAAAGAATACCGGCGTATAGTCTGCGCGGTGCTCCGCAATCGGCCTGCGAGCCGCGCCGCCCACAAATAACGCATTATGACGGAAATGGCTCTCCATACCAGGCTGCAAATAGTCACCTGAGCCGAGATATACCATATGCGCGACTTCCACGTTATGGAACTGCTCTGCCATACGTGCCATCGTGCGCTGAAAAATGATCGGTTCACCGACCGCGTGACCAAATACCACGCGATCGCCGTCGTGGATCATACCGACCGCCTGCTCCGGCGTCATCGTATGTTCCTTATAGTAACTTCTCCAATCCATTTCTGTCCCTCCCGCTTAAAACGCTGCGCGGTAGATCGAAAGGATATCGTCTTCGGTCAGCTCCACATAGTTATTGCCCAACAGACGCTGCTGTGTCTCAATAACATTGCGTGCAAAATCCGGAAGTTCCTCTGCAGTGACGCCATGCTCATGCAGCGGCGCTTTTTTCAGCACCTCATCCATCAGCGCATACAGTTTTTCCAGTGCAAATACGGGTTCGACTTCCAACTCCTTCGACAGAATCTCCTCCAGCTGGTTGAGCTTGCCGATCGGCTTCTTCTCCTGATATTTGCGCATCACATCGGCAAACATGAGCTGGTTTGCCTGGCCATGCGGGATATGATGTACGCCGCCGAGCGGATAGGCCATCGCGTGTACTGCGGCGCAGCCCGCGTGTCCAAATGCGATGCCTGCAAAATTGGATGCACGCAGAAATTCCAGCGCGTACTGCTTCCAGCCATCCTGACTGCCGGATGCAACGGCTCGCTTCCAACCACGCAGGATCAGCTGCAGCGCCTTTTCCGAAAACAGCTCGCTGAGCGCACAGGCATTCGGACTAAGGTAGCTTTCCACCGCATGCACCATTGCGTCGATGGAAGAGGTCGCAAACACAGGATACGGCAGGCTTTGCAGCAGCGCAGGCACCAGTGCCGCCTCATCTGCAAACATCGCCGGAGATACCAGACCCACCTTGATGCCCTTGGTCGTGCGGTTGATGATGGAAATATTCGTCACCTCACTGCCCGTGCCGCAAGTCGTGGGCACGATGATGAGGGGATGCTCCTTTTTCAGGTCTGCCATACGGTCATACAGATTATCTACGCGATCTTCTGGACGCGCTACGGTCAACACTTTCGCAATATCAATGACCGTACCTCCACCTACCGCAATGATGCGATCATACGCCTTATCACGCAGATCATCCAAAATCGCATCCACCATCACATCGGTCGGCTCACCCGCGCCGTACTTTTCTTGAAAACAGGTCTGGCAGCCAAGTTTGAGCGCCGCGATTGTTGGATGATAGATATACTCGTTGGTCAAAATCAGATCTCGTGCGCCGAGGCCCAGTTCCCGCGCCATCGCACCAAAATCCGCGTATTCCGCAACAGCAGGCATAATTCGAAAGGCTTTCATTTGATTTGCCTCCTTTTCCTCAGATATCCGGAAAATACTTTGCGTCCGGTGCCGTTACCCACTCGTATTCCTTAACCGTAGTGGTCACGATATTTTTATCGTCCTGCAAGCGGATGCACCACAGATAATACTCCGCATAGCCAGGTGCAGCTGCCTGCGAATGGGTCACATTGCACGGCATGCCAGTCAAATCGTTGTTTTTCACCTTATACGCGTCATCGCCGTACTCCGCAAGGCCATAACCATTTTCCGGCAGGAACTTATAGTAATACATTTCGGGCTCGACATGCTGATGCGGCGGATAAGAGGACCATTTTCCAGGAAAATGAACAACCTCTCCGATAAAGAAATTGGTTTCCGGGCAGTTAGAGCGATCAAAGAAGGTGCGTACCAGACGAGTAGAGCATTCGTTCATCTGGCCGGCGCCGCGCTCCTCATTCGCGCACAGGCAATCCTCCGGACGCATCAGGCGGGCTGCAAAACTGCGCTTGTTCTCGGTGCGCACGACAGCAATCTCCGTATCCAGCTCTGCGGAAATGGTCACCTTCGTGTTCTGCGGCACGTGCAGCAGGATTGCGCCCTCGTGGAAACAATCTGTGCGCTCCACGGTCTCTCTTTCACCATCCCACGCAAATGTCACTTTGCCGGAAAGCAGATCATATACGACCTCCTGTGCATAATCAAAATGCAGAACGTCGCCAGCCGCCATTTTGACTACGCCAAATTCCATCCCCATCATCTCGGGATTTTCCACGGCGGAAATCATTTTGTTATAACCCTTTTCAAACGGTCCTTTACTGGTATATTTCATGGAAAATGCTCCTTTTTATCTGATTTTTGTGTAAAAGTAGCCGCCCGCTCAAAAAACGGGCGGCTATATCTTCCAACGGGTGACGAAGAATTTATGAATCTATGTAAAGTGTACGAATCACACTTCCTTGTATCTTCAATCGTTTCAGCCGGCCATACGCAGCGCACCAATACATGAGTGCGCTGCACAATGGACGGCGCGTGAGAAAGTAAATATGCGAGAATGCAATGAGGTAAGGTGAAGATAAAAGGAGATATGAACATTTAGGTGTATGACTCAGTACATTCTTGCCTGTTTCAGGTGCTCGTCAATACGACCACGAGCCTGCTGGACAGCCGGGGACTTGGAGGTAGACGCAACGCCGATATGCCACCAGGATTCATAGCCCTCGGCCATAGTCTTGGGCAGAACCTTAGCATCGATAATGCACGAGCACGTTTCCTGCTTGGCCGCGCGGACAGCTGCACGGAACTCGTCAGGAGTCTTGGCATAGAACGCCTTCATGCCATAGCCCTCACCCACCTTGCCGAAGTCCGTATAGCAGTATGTACCGTCAAGCTTGCCGGTCTGCTCATTGCGGTGACGCATCTCGGTGGCCAGCGAACCAATTCCGTTGCCCATTTGCAGATTATTGATGCAGCCGAATGCAGCGTTGTCAAAGACCACGACGGTAATCTTGGCATTTTCCTGAATGGCAGTCGGGATCTCAGAGTTGAGCATCATAAACGAACCGTCACCGACCAGAGCATAGACTTCCTTGTCCGGCTCGGCCAGCTTAGAGCCGAGCGCACCAGCGATCTCATAACCCATGCAGGACGCACCATATTCCATGTTGTAGGAATCCTTGGCGTCGGTCACCCACAGGCGTTCCAGATCTGCGGGCAGCGAACCTGCCGCAGCAACTACGATCGCATCGTCGTCAATCTCCTCGCGCAGAATACCGACTGCATTGGATTCGGTGATCGTGCCGCCGATATCGTTGATGAAATCGTTCATGATCTTCTCGGTCCAACTGGGTACGCACGGAACAAATTTACCTTCGCCAAAGCCTTCGCCATGGTACTGCACGCCCAGTACACGCAGTCTCTCTTCTTCCCATACCTTACGAATCTTGGCGATCTCATCGGTATACGCAGTCTTGTAATTTGCTTCCTTCAGCTTGGCCATGATCGCTTCCAGCGTTACCTTGGCATCGCCGACACAGCGGGTCGCGTCCAGCTTTTCTGCATGGAACTCGGAAGTATTGATTGCCAGCACCTTAATGTCTGGGTTGCGGAACAATACCCACTTGGAGCCGGTGACAAAATCGTTAAAACGTGTGCCGACGCCAATCACCAAATCACAATCCTTGCACAGCGCATTGGCAGCCAGGCC
This sequence comes from Butyricicoccus pullicaecorum, assembly GCF_002160355.1. Taxonomy (NCBI): domain Bacteria; kingdom Bacillati; phylum Bacillota; class Clostridia; order Eubacteriales; family Butyricicoccaceae; genus Butyricicoccus; species Butyricicoccus pullicaecorum. Next base: position 76,135 of record NZ_NFKK01000005.1, on the reverse strand, counting down.
GCCGGTCACGCCAATACCACCAACCGACAGCTCAAAGGAATCCGGCAGAGCGGAGTGACCAGCCTGCGTCTGGGATACCGGAATATTGAACGCTTTACAGAACTCCATGACCGTTTGACCGGCTTCGGAATAGCGCACGCCGCCGCCCGAAATGAACATCGGCTTCTTGGATGCTCGAATCAATTCGACCGCCTGCTGAATCTCATAGTCATCGGCGACACGGCGGGCAATATGATGTACGCGCTTCTGGAAAAAGTAATCCGGGAAATCAAAGCTCTCGCCCTGCACGTCCTGCGGCATGGAGATGACAGCAGTACCGCAATTTGCCGTATCGGTCAGTACGCGGAATGCATTGATCATCGCGCTCATCAGCTGCTCGGGACGGGTGACACGATCCCAATACTTGGCAACCGGCTTAAAGCAATCGGAAGCGGTCACGGAGAGATCGGTCGGTACTTCAAGCTGCTGGAGTACCGGATCCGGCTGACGGGTTGCAAAGGAATCGGACGGGAACAGCAAAAGCGGGATGTTATTGATGGTTGCTGTCAGCGCCGCAGTCACCATGTTAGCCGCGCCTACACCAATCGAGGACGAGCAGGCGATGATCTTGCGGCGGTTATGCTGCTTAGCATAAGAAATTGCAGCGTGTGCCATGCCCTGCTCGTTGCGGCCCTGGTAAACCCGCAGATGACCGGGATCTTCCTCAAGCGCCTGCCCCAAGCCGACTACCATACCGTGACCGAAAATGGTGAAAATACCGTCAACGAACGGCTCTACCTTACCATCCATTTCGATGTATTGCTGATTGAGAAATTTGACGATAGCCTGACCGACCGTCATTCTTGTTTTGCTCATAATGCTTCCTCCTCAAATCAATTTGTCTCACATGGTCGTTTTGACGACCCTCATTTTTGATGGTTTTAGTTTAGCATTCCGGTCATCGAATTTCTTCTAACATCTTGGTTTGATGCACACTTTCATACTTTTGATCTTTTTTATGCAATTTTCCGCATACAGAAAAGGTTTTTTTCCTCTTTTCCATCTGCAAATGTCCATTTCACACAGTTGTACGGCGTCACAGTTTTCACCATTGCCGCGACTGTTTTTTGAATATCTCGCTTTCTCCGGCAATTTCCGATGTCTATCAGGCATTTTTCCAACTCATATCTTCACATTTTTCCCGAAAAACAGGTGCAACCTCAATATTTTAATAAAATAGCGGTCTTTCCTATGCCGCCGCACACAGTGACGCACACAATCATCACAAGCATTTTTACAGAATATTGCTGCTGCTTTTCTCCGTGCCCTTCATTTTCGTCCCAGACTTTTGAAATACTTGCCATACTGCCGAAAACCACATAAAGCTGAAAGAAATACACCAGCCAAAATGCTATGCTATATACAACAAAACAAACCTGACTCAGGCGGCAACATTTTATCCACCCATTCTGAAACAGCTTCAAAGGAGGAATCATTATGTTATTTGCAGCACTCGCTCTGGTTATTATCGGTACCAGCATGTACCTGACCCGTGACATCACATACACCACGTTTTCGGATTCGTTCGATTACGACTACCGCTGACTTCTTCTTACTCTTTCTTACTCTCTTTTCTTTTTATGAAGCGCTCCGGTATCTCAATGTATCGGAGCGCTGCATATTGCAAAAAAATGCGCTGTACAAATTTGCACAGCGCATTTTTTATTTCTTTTTTCGTTTCTTATTGCTGCTCTCAGTTTGTTCCTTTTGCGCAACAATATAATTTTGCCGATATTTATTGGGCGGCATGCCGACATTTTTGGTGAATTGCAGATTAAAATAGCTCTGCGTATCATAACCCACCATTTCAGCGATCCGTGTAATGGATAAATCGGTCGTAATCAGCAGCGTCTGCGCCTCTCCAATCCGGCGGCGCAGCAGATACTGCACCGGTGAATAACCGCTCATCTCCTTAAAGACATGCGATAAGTAATAGGGACTGATATGCAGTGCCTCTCCCATGCTTTGCAGTGTAATGGGCTCCATATAATGCCGATCGATGTACTCCTTGATACGCCGTCCCAGAATGTGCGGTTCCTCTACCGGTTTTTCCGCGGTAGCCTCTCCTCCATCTGTTACCGTCAACACCTTAACCAACAGTGCATGCATAAGGCTATTGCAAAATGCTTCAGCACGTGGTTCCCCGAGAGAGAGATTGCGGAACATCATCTCAAATAAAATTCGCAGATCGTCAAAGCTCTTGCCGCTTGAAAAGACATAGCCGGCATTGTCCGGCAGCAGCATATTGGGCTTGAGGCCGGGCATATGCAGTCCGCCGATGGCTACACAATAGCTGCCGATCTCCATATCTGGTCCCGATATTTCATCATGCACCACGCCGGCATTGTAAACCAATAAATCGCCTGGCTGAATATAGTGTTTTTTGTCATGAATCAAATATTCACTGGAACCGCTGCAAATTAAAATGATCTCAACAAAATCCTCATGCGCGTGCATGACTCTTGGATGCGCACTGGCATCCGGCCGAATCTCACTGACATAAAGCAGGCGGGGATCATTCTCCCCGACAAAAATAGATTGAAAGTCTTTTTTTACAAAGCACTGTACATTAAGAGAATGCTGCTGTGCCATGCCGGTCCTCCTTTATTTTTTCTACATCGCAGCGTACTTCTTTCACAGGACGCTGACTATATCTTTTTGTCGTCTCGATTCTGTTTGTCATCCGCAGCCGTTTTTTCTTCCTCTTTCTGGAACGAGCGACGGTATTGCCCGGGCGACACTCCCACATATTTTTTAAACATCGTATTGAAATGGCAAACGCTGGTATACCCCAGCCGCTCCGCCACTTCGGCAATCGGCAGCGTTTCGTGGATCAACAGATCCTGTGCTTCTCCGATGCGGCGTTTGATGACATACTGCATGGGAGGCGTGCCAAATTCCCCACTGAAAATGTGCGCCAAATAATACTCATTCATGTGCAATCGGTCTGCCACCATGTGCAGCGTTAGATTTTCAGAGTAATGCGCATCCAAATATTGTCGCACCCGATGTGCCAAAACAGATGGGGTTTCCACCTGAGCTGCTGTCTGCTGTCTGGCTCGGCTACCGACTAATGCTTGTGTAAGCAGCACCATAGAGTATGCCAGACTGTTGCACACCATCCTCAAATGTACGATATCGGCTGACAGCAGATACAGCAGCCGCATGATCTGCTCCACCTGTTCAGCCAATTGTCCACAGGAGATCACCGGGCAAGTATGCGAATCAATCAGGCAGTTCAGCGGCAGCTCATCCAGCTGTACCCCGCTCAGTGCGACGCTGTATGAATAAATCTGTCGTACCAGGGCTGGCTCCTCTCCATGCAGTACGCCTGCGTTACAGATCACGATGTCCCCTTTTCGGATAGGATACAGTCGATTATCGACCATATACTGTCCTTCACCGTCACACACATAAAATAACTCCAGCATATTGTCATGGACATGCGGCAAATGTGACTGTCTGTTATTGCTGATGCGGTCAATCAATACACAATTCACAAATTCAGGAAGATATTCCACTGCTTTATTTCACTCCCCTCAACAATCACAAGATTTCACAATTTTATTTTCTCGTTTCGACTTTTTTGCGGCTCTGCCGTATGTTTTTTCCACAAGAACACGCTAACGCTTTCCGCACATTTTCCCCTATAATAAATCACAAGAACAGCAGAGAAATCGCAGGAAACACGACAAATATTGAAAATTTATCATCTTTTATATCGCTATTATTTTGTTTTATTATAACACAATTCACGGCGATACGCTTTGAAAATCCTGCTTTTTGCTGCATCCATAAGAAACATCTACTGATATCAAAAAAGGAGAGTGCACAAAAATGAAAAAGGTACGTATTGGTCTGTTAGGCGCCGGCCGCATCGGTAAGCTACATGGGGAAAATCTGGCACATGCCGTTCCCGAAGCCGAGCTCTATGCCGTTGCCGATCCGTTCATGAACGATGACACCCGAGCATGGGCTGCCAACATGGGTATCGCCCACTGCTATGATGACCCGGAGTACATCTTTGGTGATCCGACCATTGATGCGGTCTTTATCTGCTCCTCCACCAATACCCACGCCGAATTCATCATGCGTGCAGCGCAGGCTGGCAAGCATATCTTCTGCGAAAAGCCCATCGACACCGATCTGAAGAAAATCGAGCAGGCACTGCTGGCGGTTGAAAAAGCCGGGGTTAAGCTGCAGGTTGGTTTTGTCCGCCGCTTCGATCACAACCACAAGAAAGTACGTGATACCGTAGCCTCTGGCCGTCTGGGTATGCCGCACCTGATCAAGGTCACTTCCCGCGACCCCGATCATCAGCCCATGTCTTACATTGAGGTATCCGGCGGCATTTTCATGGATATGACCATCCATGATTTTGATATGGTGCGCTATCTGGCAGGCAGTGAAGTCATCGAGGTCATGGCATATGGTGCAGCGCTGTCGGGTGCGGGATATGATCGATATGATGACGTAGATACCGCCATTGTGATGATGAAGTTTGAAAACGGCGCACTGGGCGTGATCGATAACAGCCGTGCCGCACACTATGGCTATGACCAGCGCACCGAGGTACACTGTGACAAGGGCTGCGTACAGGTCGCAAATGATCTCAATGATATGTCCATGATTTCAACCGCTGACGGAGTCGAAATCGCAAAACCCACTTGGTTTTTCCTGGAGCGCTACAATAACGCATTTATCGCCGAGGCCAAAGCGTTCACGCAGGCAGTTCTGCAGGATACAGACACCCCGGTCACCGGCTTTGACGGTCTGGCACCCGTCAAGATTGCGCTGGCTGCTGCCAAATCTCTGCGAGAAGGCCGTCCTGTAGCACTCAGTGAGATTGGGTGATCCCCTATGAGAGATTTTGTTATCACCATCAGCCGAGAATATGGCAGCGGTGGTCATGATATCGGCAAGCGCCTGGCTGAGCGGCTGGGAATTCCATTTTATGACCGCGAGATTGTCGAGCTCACTGCCGAAAAACACGCGATCGATGCCGTGCGTCTGAGCGAGATGGAAGAACAATCCAGGCTGCCCCGATGGTTCGGATTTGGCCCGGAACCGGATGCTGACGACCGTCTGTTTTTGCTGCAATCGCGCACCATTGTCGAACTGGCTCGACAACCCTGTGTCATTGTTGGCCGATGTGCGGACTTTGTGCTGCAGAATCATCCGCGACGTTACAGTTTTTTCATCTATGCCGGGTTCAAACAGCGCCTGGCACATATGCAGCAGGCAAATGGCCGGTATCGTAAAACCGATGACCCGGCACGCGAGGTGCTCAAGATGGACCGCCGCCGTGCGGCATATTACAAATATCATACCGGACAGGAGTGGGGCAAGGCGTCGAACTATCACCTAAGTGTGGACAGCGGTACGCTGGGCCCGCGCACGGTCGATCTGCTCGAGCAATTTGTCACGCTGACACAGCCGAAAGGCACAGAGGAGGAGCAGATGTGAGTCATGAATGTGAAAAGGCGACCTTACAGGAAGTCTCCGCACCGATCACTTGGGGCACGCGTATATCCTACGGCTTAGGCGACACCGCATGTAACGTTGTCATGGGCATCACCACCGCCGTGCTGACATTGTTCTATACCGATTATGCCGGCGTATCTGTCGCCGTTGTCGGCCTCGCGATGCTGATTTCCCGCGTATTCGACGGCACTTCTGATGTCATTATGGGCGTGATCGTCAATAAGACCAGATCCAAATGGGGCAAAGCCCGTCCCTGGGTATTATGGATGGCCGTACCCTATGCCCTTTGTACGATTTCAATGTTCTGCATCCCGCAGTCCAACGAAACCGTGCAGTTCTGGTACATATTCATCACCTATAACCTGTGTACGACCGTTTGCTATACCGCCATCAATGTACCGTATGGTACGCTCTCCACGCTGATGACCCGCTCGTCCCATGAACGGGACATGCTGTCGGTCATCCGTATGGCGCTGTCCCCCTTTGGCAAAATCATTGCCGTCACCTTCACCCTGCCGATCGTCAAGCTATTCGGCGACGATCAGGCGGCATGGATCAAGGTCATGAGCATCTGGTGTGTCATTGCAGTCTGTCTGCTGATCATCTGTTTTGCCAACTGCAAGGAAACCGTGCATTTCGAGGCGCAGCAGCAAGCGCAGCCCAAAGTGACTGCCGGACGCAGTCTGAAAGCCCTGCTGTCCAACCCGTATTTCTGGGCGACACTTATCTTGTGGGCGGTCACCTGTATCCATACCACCATTATCGGCACCGATCTTCCCTACTACTGTAAATATGTACTGGGCAACGACGAACTGTACAGCTTTATTTACACGGCTGAGATCGTTGCGCTCATCGTCGGTGCGTTGGCCTGTCCCCTTCTTCTGCGCCGATTCAACAAACGAGACCTCTCGCTGCTGGGCTGTGTGATCGTGGTCGCGGCGCAAGCGCTCATTATGCTCCATCCTACTAGCTTCAGCTGGATTCTGACCATGACCATCATTCGCTCACTGGGTCAGGCGCCGCTGACCTCGGTTGTGTTCGGCATGATGGGTGATGTGGTGGAGTATGGCCAATGGAAGTCCCATATTCGCCAGGAAAGTCTGATTTTTGGCGCTGGTTCGCTCGGCTTCAAGGTTGGCACCGGTGTCACCAGTGCCATTATGACCATGCTGCTCGAAGGAGCAGGCTTCCTCAGCTCGACCACGGGCGGTGCCGTACAGCCAGAATCTGCAAAAGAAATGATTGCTGCTATCTTCTATTGGGGTCCCATTCTGGTCTGGGTTGTCGCTATTGTGGTATTGGTTCTGTATCGACTGGACAAGATTTATCCCACTATCATGAAAGAACTGGCCGAGCGCGAAGCGCGCGGCGATATGTAAAGGAGTGTGCGCTATGCTGAAACTCGGTTATAACGAGGCCACCTGCAAAGAAAATTCCACTGTGGAAAAAGACCTCGAGTTGTGTGAAAAATTCGGCTACGACTATATCGAGCTGCGTCTTGATATGCTGAAAGAATATCTCAAAACGCATACCGTGGATGATTTGAAGGCATTTTTCTCCAAGAGTCATCTGAAGCCCTATGCTTTCAACTCCATCGAAAACATCAACTTCTGTACCCCCGAAGCGTGGAAAGAACTTGTCGAACTGTTCACCTTCGGCTGTGAGATCGCACAGCAGATCGGTAATCCGTACATCATTGTCGTGCCCACCGTTACGGCAGAAATCTGTACGAAAAACGAGCAGGAGGTATTCGAGGACTCCGTTAAGGTACTCAATCAGCTTGCCGATATTGCGGAGCCCTACGGCGTTAAACTGTCTTTTGAGCCAATCGGCGACCGTAAATGGTGCTGCAACAGCGTGCGTCAGGCGCTTGAGATCGTACAGGCGGTCAACCGCGACAGTGTCGGCCTGACGATCGACTGCATCAACGTCTATCTGCATGACAAATGCGCGGACGTGGATTTCATCCGTAAGGTACCCAAGGATAAGCTGTTTGTATTCCATATCAACGACTGCGAGGATCTTCCTCTCGGCATTCTCGACCATTGCCATCGTCTGATGCCCGGTCTGGGCGCAATCCCGGTCAAGGAGGTCGCACAAGCGGTTCAGTCGGTCGGCTATGACGGTCCTGCCTGCCTCGAACTGTTCCGACCGGAATACTGGGCAATGGAGGCGGAAGATGTTATCCGTATGGGTGCGGAAACCACCCGTCCCTTCCTCTAACAGCAGGATTTTCAAAAAAACATCGTTTTTTCAGTGCGCCGTCTGCAATGCGGCGCACTGTTTCCAAGGCTCTGTTTGGTATTGATTCTGCCAATTATTGAGCGTTTTTCTCCATTTTATCTCTTATGCATGCTATTTTAACAAACCCAAGAAGTTAAAAGAAAAAGCACATACAGACTGTTACACTATAACCAGTAAGCAAGCCCACCACACATCAAACGAAAGGAAGGAATCCCATGTTAGATCCGAATAAAGTCAAAATCGGTATCGCCCCGATTGCATGGACCGAGGACGATATGCCCGAAATGGGCGCGGAGAACAGCTTTCTGCAAACCATCAGTGAAATCGCATTGACCGGCTATGTCGGTACCGAGATCGGCTGCCAGTATCCGCGCGATCCCGCCATCCTGAACAAGGAATTTGGCCGCCGCGGTATTTCTGCCATCACTGCCTGGATCAGTACATATCTAAACGAGCAGCCGCTCTGGTGGAACGAACGCGCTTTCATTGACCACATGAATTTTCTCAAGGCCATCGGTGCAACGGTCATCAACACCTCGGACCAGTCCTTCTCCATCCAGCACCAGTGGAACACCCCGCTTGCCAACAAGAAGGTGCTCAACGACGATGAGTGGGAGGTACTCACCAAGGGCCTCAATCACCTCGGCAAGATCGCCTATGACAGCGGCATGAAGATCGTCTATCATCATCACATGACAACGACCGTGCAGACCACTGCGGAGATCGACCGCATGCTGTCCATGACCGATCCGAAGTATGTCAGCATGATCTACGATACCGGTCATCTGACTTTCTCCGGCGAAGATCCGATCGAAATCCTCAAAAAGCATCATGACCGCATCGGCCATGTCCACCTCAAAAATGTACGTAAGGCTGCCATGGACAAGTGTTACGCAGAAGGAAAAAGCTTCCTGCGTTCCATCCCTGAAGGCGTTTTCACCGTACCGGGTGATCCGGAAGGCTGTGTGGATTTCCCCACCGTATTCAAGCTGCTTGACGAATACAACTACGAAGGCTGGCTCGTCGTGGAAGCAGAACAGGACCCGGCCAAGGCCAACCCGCTGGAATATGCACGCATGGCACGCGCATACGTCAAGGAGCACACCGGGCTTTGATGCGACTGCCCGACTCAAACAGAACATTTAAATTTTGAAATAAAGGAGCGAATTCCTATGAAAAAGCTGAAAATCGGTATCATTGGTGTTGGTCGTCTGGGTTATGAGCATGCCTGCAACATCGCAAACCGCGTGCCCGGTTCGGAGCTGGTTGCGATCGCAGATGCAAACTTCGACCGCGCGAAGCAAGTAGCCGCAGAGCTGGGCGTCACTGCCGTATACAATGACCCCAAGGCACTGTGCGAGGACCCCAACGTCGAAGCCGTCGCAATCATCACCAATACCGCATCCCATGTAGAGATGATTAAGCTCGCCATGGATGCCGGTAAGCACGTATTCTGCGAAAAGCCGCTGGCCGACACGGTCGAGAAGTGCAAAGAAGCAGAAAAGATCATCGCTGCGCATCCGGATCTCATCTTTATGCTGGGCTTCATGCGCCGCTACGATCATTCCTATCAGGTGGCCAAAAAGAAGATGGAAAACGGCGACATCGGCAAGGTAATCCTCGTACGCTGCTACTCGCAGGACCCGATCTCCATCATCGAGGGCACACTGGAATACGCACCTCGTTCCGGCGGTCAGTTTATCGATATGTCCATCCATGATTTTGACCTGATCCGCTGGCTGACCGGCTCTGAGCCGAAAAAGCTGTGGGCAATCGGCGGCTGCTACGAGTTCAAGCAGTACAAGGATTGGGATGACGGTGACAACGTCTCTGGTCTGATGCAGATGGAAAACGACGCAATGGCATTTTTCTTCGCTGGCCGCGCAGCAGCGCATGGCTCGCACGTAGAGACCGAGATCGTCGGCACCCGCGGTACGCTGCGCATTGCCTCCGTGCCGACCGACTCTCTGGTTGAGGTCATGAGCGAGCACGGTGTATGCCGCGAATGCTATCAGGACTTCATCACCCGCTGGCATGATGCTTACATCACTGAAATCGAAGAGTTCTGCGACTGTGTAGCAAACGGCCGTAAGGCAACCCCGGGTGTCATCGACGGTACCCAGTCTACTAAGATCGCGTTTCGCTGCAAGGAATCTTTCCTGAAAAACGAACTGCTTCCGTTAGAATAATTCCCTGCCGTCTCAAAATCATCCGCATCCTCTTACAATACTTTGATATGCCCAAGCGATAAAAGGACGAAGCTCACATGCTTCGTCCTTTTGTTGAAGCATTCTATAATTCGTAGGCATAAAACCTTAACCCCTAGTTCTTTTCTACATTAGGATTTGATGTACTTGATAGGAAATAACATATCAGTAAAACCACGAAAAGTCCGACCGCATTTTATGTTGGCCAGGCTTCTTTTTTGTGCTGTACCAAGGCATTTATATCCATATACAAAAATTCTATTGTAGAACAATATGCACGTTCTTCTTTACCCAGTCTGCCTGATCTGCTGGATGCACTCGAACAATCCGAATCGATTTGGCTGGACTGATTCATAGTATTTTCCCACCAATAATCGGACAAAATGATAATGCTGTACATGTGATTTTCAAACAATTTCACATAAATACTATAGCAGCAGACACCGATACAGGAGGAATCTGCTATGAATCAGGAACTAAAACGGACGGCTGAAAACATCTGGCTTTGCTACTTCAACGACTATCTTTACGAGCACAATATCATCAGCGAGGATATGCACAACCGTATGATTGTAAAAATCAATGCCCGAAAATCCGAAACATACCCGACTTGATCTAGAAGAAATGCAGTCGGTCGAAACCGATCAGTCAGCTATTTTCTCTTCTGTCTCATTCATCTTTTTCTTTATATTTGCACAGGTGATAGCACGCTCACCAGACTCCCCCAAACTGGAACTCACCTTCGGAAACGATACCATTACTATTCGCAAGCGCAATACAAAGATCCCTGAAGATTTCATACGCAGTATCCGATCTGGGATTTTCCGCAGTCCCCTACCAAATTGAAAAAGTACGAGTACATGGCCGAGTGCAAATCGCTTGTGTCAGTCCAAATTTTTTGCATCCTAGTGAGGAAATCGTTACGCTTTTCCACTTACTCAAAGCCGAACTCGGCGCAGACTATCAGCGTATCTTTCACAGCCGGTCATCTATCCCACTGCGCATGCAGACATTGGTGGAACAAGTGGAGCAGATCACCGGTCTTACACGGTTTGGAGCATATTTGACGCTATTATTTGAGTACGATGCACTCATCCTGAATGATGACAGGCACCTCAATAATATTGCCGTCCTATATACGCCGACAGGCTACCGCTATTGCCCCTTGTTCGATCACGGTGCTGGATTTCTGCTCGATCCAGAGGCTTATACCTTTGATATTGAAACAAACGCACTGATCACTGCCCTGCACTCTATCATGCTGTGCTACGCGATCGTGTCATAGATATAACTTAATAGACAATGGAAATTGTTAAAGCTCTAACCTGCTATATTGCATACAAAAATGAATCTCTATTTTTCAGGGGGACAAAATGTCCTCCCTGTTCTTTTAATCATCATCTTCTTCCAATAAGTCAATAATTTCACCGATTACCACTAAAATTGTACCGACAGTCTACGCATTAAACGTTTCTTACTTAAATCCCAGTTTTATGCAACAGGAATTCTCACAATAGCAAAACGGCGCTATAATATAGCGCCGTTTCACCTAGGGTATCCAAAATGTAAAAAAGGGGGATGTATGATATCACAAAGCTGCGATACGCTGCATAACAACCGCCAGTTCTGCACGGGTAACTGCACCTGCCGGGTCAAACTGATTGTTTTCCTTACCGGTCATGATGCCTGAAGTCTGCATCTGCGCAACTGCGTCCTTGGCCCAACTGCTAATCGAAGCATCATCCGCATAAGCTGCAGCTTCATTGGCTACGGGCAGTGTCTTACCCTGTGCCTTGACATATGCGCTCAGCATAACAGCCAGCTGTTCTCGCGTTACCGCCTCAGTCGGTCCAAAAGTCGTCTGGCTAGTGCCGTTGGTAATGCTCTGCTGAGTTGCCCAACCGACATACGATGCATAGTACGCATCCGCGCTTACATCGGTATAAGCTGCGGCAGCAGATGCATTCCCTGCGGTGTCTGCACTGCGGCCCAAGACTGTGACTGCCATTGCACGATCTACCGTCTGCTCCGGGCTAAACTGTGTGGCAGAAGTTCCGCTGAACAGGCCCTGCTTTACGCCTTGTTCAATCGCATCCTGTGCCCAATGACCGTCAATATCGGTAAACTCGTTCGATGCCGCCTCAGGCGTTGCGACAGCCTTACCTTCATAGTACAGAACGCCGTCCTTCTTGCTATATTTGGAGAAAAAGTCTTCCCAGATCATCTCAGCTTGCGCAGGCAGATATGCATGTGGAGAATTTTTGACCTCCGTGAACCGAACCAGCGGCACACCATCTGCATCCTGATATTCCTGCGTCACATACCGGCCAGTTTCATCGGTTTGTTCGACTGCTGTTGCACTTACACCATTGGCCTGCGTCCAGTACGAAATGGTATCATGACTGAGCGTGCCCTCTGCCAGCGACGCACCGTCTTCATTGTCGTACTCACCCTTCATATTCCAAACCGGGACAGCAACATCATTCATCTTTACCGTCTCATAATAAGCACCCATATTGGAACCAATGGGAGCAAATGCGGTAAACAGGTCACTTTCTTCCAGTGCCAACAGCCATGTCATGCAAGAACCGTTGGAATGTCCGGTCGCATAAACGCGTGTCGCGTCAATCGTGTAGTCTTCCTTAACCTGTGCAACGACTTGACGAAAATACGACAGTTCATCAACCGGTTCCTCGACGGTCAGGCCCATCAGCGGGTTATTCCAATACGGTACTGGAATATTACCCATGACGCCATCAGTCGGATATCCCTGTGTAAACACAACAATGAAACCGTTTTCCTCTGCAACATCCTGCCAGCGGCTATCTCCGGTAAACGCAGTCATTGCGCTGGAGTAGCCATGCGTCGCGACTACAAGCGGCACTGCTTCACTGCTGTTATAAGACGAGGGGACATATACCATCCAGCGTCGCTGCTTGCCATCAATCATCTGCTCATAGGTGAAAAATCCCGTCTTTCCGTCATTGGTATGCTCGACCGTCCACTCCAGACGACCTTCCGGATCGCCAACAAATCTTTGCACCTTAGACAGAAACTCTTCATAGAGAACTTCTGGTGTCATCTCATCAGCCTTTGCGCCGTCTGTCACCCAGACGCGCTGCCGGTCATTTTCTTCACTGACATATACGGTCTGTGCATACGAGTTTGCACTTGTTTGTTCAGCATCGTTGGCCGTAGCCCAGTAAGCTTCCACTGCATCACTGTTATCTGCTTCATCCTCTGACTCAACGATCCACATAGGAACCGGAACGTCACAGTTTGGAATTGCATTTTCCTGCTGTCCTACCAAATTCTCCGCCTCCGCAAATGGATAACTCAGTGCATCGCCCAGCGTATCAATCGCGCTTTCCGGCACGGCACTGCCGCCGACCGAAGCTGCACCCGCAAAGATTGCCGGCCATGCCATTGCAAATTCGTGTGCAGAAGCACCGCCTTCTTCATATCCAACCAGATAGAACGCGCGCTCATCCATATCAAACGGCGCATCCAATGTCTGAGACTTACTGCGGATAGTATCGTAAACTTTCTTTAAAAACGCCTGATCGTCACGATCGTCGTCCGACAGATCAAGGTTCCAAGTCTGCCCATCCTGCGGTTCTACATAAACGGTCGCAATGCCCAGCTCATCCGAAAGAGCCTTCCACGCCTGTCCTTCTTCACTTTCCACAAAACTCTTAGCCGTCATGCCATCCGGAGTCAAAATCATCACGCCATCGGTGCACGGCTCAAAATTTTCCGGAATATATACGCTGTACTGTCCGACCAAGCCATCGGCATTGATCTTTTGCTCATGGAACATGCCGCTGACCGGCGGCGCATACGGATCATTGGGGTCCACCGCTCCATATTGTGCCGCAGCGCTTGCCGCTGTAACCAACATTGAAGCAGTCAGAACAACCGCTCCCACTCGTTTCCAGCCCTTCTTCATGAAAAATCCTCCTTTCATCTGCATCCTTAGATGCTGATTTCAGTATACGGGAAAGGCTGGAACAAGAACATGGAGAATCAAACGATTTTTTGTACAAATCCACACTAGCCTGCATTTTTCCAGTTTTGTCGGGTCTGCTCCATCTTTTCGATGCCTTCCGACACTGTATCCAATCCAAGCAACACCCGCCGATACAGTTCATAAATTTGCTCAGAAAGCGCAAGCTCCTGCTGGGTTGGCAGAGGGCGCGGGTCGGACAAACCTTCTAAAAAAATATCTGCATCAATACCTTCTGCCTGCATATTTTGACGCAACTGCGCCCTGGTATCGGCATCCTGATAAGCCGGTAAAATCCATTCATCTGTCAGGATCTCCGCACCTTGCTTTCCGCACACAAACTTTAAGAATGTCCAAGCCGCTTCGGGTTCAGTCGTGTCGCGGTGTATGATAAGCGGTGTGATCCAAGCATCATTCTCATTGGGCTGTTCCTCCGACCAAACCGGTCGTTCGATCACACCCCACGAAAAATCCAGCTGACCACTTTGGGCATCCATATGCAAGAAGTTCATATACCAGCTTCCCTGTATAAACATTGCATACCGCCCGGTTTCAAACATACGCTGCGAATCCAAGCGCATCTGATTGCCTACAATATCCGCAACGCCGCCGCTATCCTGCATGTCCAGCCATAACTGTAATCCCGCTGCTAAATTTTGAAAATCATCCTGTGACCAGTCAAATGCATGCTGGCTCATATAATATAAAATATGCTTCGGCTCCAAAATCAGCGTCGCACCCCACCGATTCGCCTGTGTCTTTTGCAGCCGTTCAGTCAGCGTCTGCGCCAGATCGGCAAATTCCTCCCAAGTCATGCCGTTTTCCGGGATGCTACATCCAGTTTGTTCAAACAAATCCTTGTTGTAATAGAGCACAAATTTATCTTGGCGATACGGCAATCCCATTAAGGCACCAGTATCCGGATCGCGCAGAACATCGGTGTCGGGATAAACGTCCAGATCAATCGCGTCCCGCTCGACATAGGCATCCAGCGGCAATGCGATATCTTGTGCAATCAACTTGGCAAGCTGCGGAAGCTGATTGACAAAAATCACATCCAACCGTTCTCCGCTGTCCAGCATGGATTCCAGACTGCTGTCATAATACTCAGGCGAGCAGCTGACCACTTCAACCTGAATATTGGGATATTCTTGGGTAAATTGCTCGATCATACGGCGGTCATAACTGACCGTGCCGTAATCCCACAGCGCGACACGCAGCGTATGGACGGTTTGGTCGTCCTCCGTTCTCTTTTGAGGCAGCAGATAAGCAGCCGTCACCCCAATCGTCAGCACACAGAGCAGAAAAATCACCATTATACGTCGTTTCATGGTACATCTCCCCTCTGCTCTGCCCTCTTCCGCCAATCTCCCGGTGTCATTCCGGTCTCGCGCTTAAAAATCCGGCTGAAATAAAATGCATCTTCGTATCCGACCGCTACTGCCACCGCATAGATCTTATCATGGGTCTCACGCAGCAACTTTTTGGCCTGCTCAATGCGCAAATAGGTCAGATACTCGGAAAAAGTCTTTCCGGTATACTTCTTCATCAGCGCACTTAAATATCCCGGTGTTAAATCCAGCTGTTCAGCCAGTTCCGGCAGGGTAATTTCTCCGCAAAAACGCTGCGTAAGGATGTCCTGTGCACGTCGCACAACTGTCTGTTTGCCGTCCGCACGTTCCTTCTGAATGTACTCGAGCAGATCCTGACGCAGTCGTTCCAGCCAATCACGAACATCTCCCATATGGTGTAAATCCATCCATTGCAGCAGATCGCCATGGCTGCGCGGCATTTGAGATGGAATATCTAACCCATACGCTTCCAGACAGTCCTGTACCGTAACTGCCAGCGCAAAGGCAACCGCATAGGCGTTGCGCTGCGTCCAATGTTGGCGCGCAGCTGCTTTCTGCACTAGATTGATGGCCTCATCGACAGTCTCGGCCGACAGCGAAGAAATCCCCTCGGTGAGCAGCCTACGGGCTTCGGTCGTAGAAAAAGTCTCTGGTTCGGTCTGTGGGCAAAGATCGGCCTGCCACCAGATGACCGGGTCGTTCAGCCGATAAAACCGGCTGCGCATGGCATCCGCCGCCCGGCTGCACGCCTCTGCCATACCACCAGCCGTATTCTCGCCCTGTCCGATTCCAATCGTACACGAAACATCAACATACTGCTGAAGCATGTCATGCAGACGATGGGCAGTCTGTTCGACCAACGCGTCAGCATCCTGTCCATCCAATTCGGGCCGCAGCGCACCCAAAATATACAGCTCTCCAGTTTTGCCCTCGGTGCTGACCGCATCCAGACAAGCTCCCACAATTTCCTCCGCAATGTTGCGGATAGAAAACAGCAACGTGTGGCATTCCTCCTCGGTGGCCTCCTCAAACCGAAACAACTCTCCGGCTTTGAGCAGCAGACAATAGACGGTCTCCCCAGTCCAGCAAATCCCAGCTTCTTGCAGACGCTTTTCCAAATCGTCCTCGTTCAGGTAAAAATGAAAAATCAAATCACGCAGCACACGACTGCGCAGCATAACTTGGTCTGGCTTAGGTATGTCATTGTTCGGTGCATCGGGCGCACCGGCCAGGCTTTGCAGCAAAGTCTCGGACGTCAGTTCTAGTTTGAGCAGGTAATCCTTGGCGCCTTGCTTCATGGCCTCGCGCACCAAAGGAAAATCATCGTAACCACTCAACGCGACCACATACGGCGGCGGCTGTATTTCTTGCAGGGCTCGGATGAGCGCAACACCATCCATTCCCGGCATTTTCATATCGGTAATCACAATTTCAGGTTGTTCCTGACGTGCGATTTTCAGCGCCTGCGCACCGTTCTCCGCTTCACCGATGAGCTGGTAGCCGTGCCCTGACCAGTCTACCAACGTTTTCAGACCGATGCGAACCATAGCATCATCATCCACCAGCAATACTCGCTTATTCCTTTTTGGCATCCTGTGTCCTCCTTCCCCGCTGTACCGGCAGCCAAATGTGCACGGTTGTCCCGTGTCCTTCCTGACTGTCGATCGATATACCCGCTTTATCATCATATTGCAGCCGCAGCCGTGCCGCCGTGCTCCACAAACCAAAACCGTGTTTTCTGTCGGTGCGTGGCGGTTCGATATCACGTATTCGATGACGCAGTGCGTCCAGCGTATCTGGTGTCATCCCCTGTCCGGTGTCAGACACAATCAAATGCAGCGTATGCCCAACAGCTTGAATCGACAGGGCAATCGTCCCGCCCATTGGGTTTTGTACCAATCCGTGCACAATTGCGTTTTCAACCACCGGCTGAAGTAGAAACTTCGGCACTAGACATTCCAGCACATCCGGCTCTGAAATCTCCTTCACCAGGCACAAAACACCCTTTTTGGCTGTATTCTGGATGTACAAGTAACTGTCCAGCATCTCCAGTTCCTGCGACAGACATATTTGTTCCTCTCCGGCTGACAAATTGGCGCGCAGCAGTCGGCCGAGCGCCTCAATCATGTTCTGGATCGCGGTTTTGCCTTGCAGTGCCGCCATGAGCTTAATCGTATTGAGTGTGTTGTACAGAAAATGTGGATTGAGCTGGTTTTGCAGCATCCGAATCTCCAGTGCCCGTTTTTCCTGCTCGCGTTCGAGCTGGGTGTGCAGCAGGCGCTCCATACTGTCTCCCATGTCTCCAATATGTCGTTCCAGCGTATCCATCTCGCTTGTGCCGCCAAGCACGACCGGATGATTACGTGAAAAATCACCTTGCGAGATACGGGCCACAGTCTGCATCATACGCTCGACCGGACGAGCCAGACTGCGCGACAGCATCCAGGCCAAAATAGCCGTCATAATGAGCGCCACCAAAAAGATCAGGCCCGTCATCCACAGCGCAGTCCGCCGCTGTCCCCCCAGCGCTGCGGCACTCATCTGCACATACAACGTCCAACCAGTGGACAGTGACTCCACATTGCCTTCCAGTCGGGTTTCCTGAGATTGCTGTGAACCGAAACAAGCCAGCGTACCGCCGTTTTGATTGGACAGTATGACCTGATTTTCAGCATCGGTCAACAAATCAGCGCATTCGTCCCGGAACAGATCGCTGGAAAACAACAGCACCAGCCAACCGGTCTGCGCACCGGTATCAGACTCGATCATTGGATGGCGATAAAAAATCACTTGCGGATGATCGGTGAAAGTAGTCAGATTATCGGTCAAACGCCCCCAGTAGGTATCACATGTGTCACTGCAAGTGATAAGATTGGTCAAATCCTTCGGATCGATGAGCGATGCCTCGCTGCCCGCTCGAATGTCTACCCCATTGTCCCCGATTAAAAACAGAGACAGGATATCCCGTGTGACCGGTCGATATGAAAATTGAGACCGCAATTCCTGTACCGCCTGATGAAATACTTCATCATAACAACTGGCCTGCGCTTCCGGGCGGGCAAGCAGCATTTGTAAGTCCTCTTGACGGAAAATCCATCCGGTAAACTCATTGAGCTGAGTCACTTTGTTCTCGATCTTATTCATCGCGTGCGTCAGACGTTGATTGCAGTCTTGTTCCAGACGCGCACGTGTGTCGGCTTGCGTAATACCGAAATAAAGCAGTGCAATACATACGGCAGGCACGATCGCCACAAAAATAAAATATTTAAGCAGGCGATGCTGTAACTGATGGTTTTTCATACCCGGTTCCTCCTTTCCCCACAACGACTGAATCGACAAGTATACCCGCCAAGCTGGTTTCATTTTAACACACCTTTTGAGAAGGTCTCAAGCACTCTTCTAAATCGTCCGATTATCCTGCTGGGTTCGCAAACACCTTATTCTTCGATTGCTTTTCAAAGATCGTCCTTTCTATCCATGGACTTGATATGATTTCGTTATATTCGAGACAGTCCATTCCTCTGTATGATATACTATGATAAGAGCCAAAAGGAGGGCTGAATGATGAAACAATCAGACTTTATCATCCGCGCAATGCAACCAGAAGAATATCCCCTCCTACGGGAATTTCTCTATCAGGCGATTTTTCTTCCCGAGGGGACAGTGCCTCCGTCCCGATCGGTTATCGATCTGCCCGAGTTACAAATCTATATTGCTGACTTCGGTACTCGGTTTGGGGATTACTGTCTTGTAGCTGAAGTAAACGGGAAAATCGCAGGCGCTGCATGGAGCCGTATCATGGTAGATTATGGCCACATTGACAAAGATACGCCCTCTCTTGCCATTTCGCTGCTGCCGGGATATCGTGGCCAAGGTATTGGTACAAAGCTATTAAGCAACCTGTTATCTCTGCTTCATGAAAAGGGATTTCCTCAGGTATCTCTCTCTGTACAAAAACAAAATCCTGCCTTTCGCTTGTACAAAAGAGCAGGATTCCAAATAGTTGAGGAGAAAGGCACAGAGTATTTAATGCTTCTGAAGTATCCTTGTTTGGAAATTAGACTAGCCCAAGCGCAAGACATTGACGCATGGATGGAACTTGTTGAACGTGTGAAAGATAGCTTTCCGGGGTTGGAAACTCAGGAAGCTCTGAATGCACACAAAACAACGGTTTTGCATTTTATAAAAAACACATCTGCCATCTGTGCGGTAAAGGAAAATCATATTGTAGGTACCCTCTTATTTTCCAGAGAAGATGGCGTACTATGCTTTTTAGCTGTAGATCCTGCGCACAGGCGGCAGCACATTGCGCAGCAGATGATATCATTTATGCTGACACAGATGGACGCGCACAAGGACATCACAGTTTCCACCTATCGTGAAGGCGATCCAAACGGTATTGCCGCACGAGCTTTGTACAAAAGCTTAGGTTTTTCAGCAGGAAAGCTAACCAAAGAATTTGACTATCCTGTACAGGAATTCGTCTTGAAAAGGTAAGTCATCGAAGTTGCATATTGGACAAACCTTCGCACGAAAAATCGGGCAGAGTGCTCTGATTCCGTGTATGCTGAATACAGAAGGACGGTGTGACCTATGGATTGGGTAACAAGTATTCATCAAGCGATTCAGTATATCGAGAACAATCTCCGGGAGGAACTATCCATCCGCGATATTGCACAGCAAGCAGCTCTATCCCCTTTTTATTTTCAGAAAGGTTTTGCCATGCTATGCGGTATCACGGTTGGCGATTACATTCGTCAACGCCGGCTTTCCGTCGCCGGTCTGGAAATCCTCACGACGGACCGGAAGATTATCGACATTGCGCTCGAGTTCGGCTATGATTCGCCGGATAGCTTTACCAAAGCTTTTACCCGCTTCCATGGTCTCACACCTACCGCACTTAGAAAAAGCGGAGGCGCGGTGCGTTCCTTTGCTCCGCTTCGAATCAAAGTGACATTGGAAGGTGGTCAAAACATGGATTGTAAGATTATGAAAAAAGATGCTTTTACCGTGCCCTGTCGCGCAAAAACCTTTAAGTATGAAGATGCTGCTGTGCAGGTTCCTCAGTTCTGGGCGAAACACTTCAGCACAGGCGGCGGCAAAGTGGTATGCGGTATGTACGGTATCAACCTGGACGAGAGCATGAGCGGCAGCGAGTTTGAATACCTCATTGCCGACAATTACGATCCCGCCAAGGAAATTCCTGACGGCTTTGTCACCCGTACGATTCCAGCCCACACTTGGGCGGTATTCCCCTGCACCGGCCGAATGCCCCAAGCTCTCCAGGGACTGAACCATAAAATTTTCTCTCAGTGGCTGCCAACGAACCCGGACTACAAAATTGCCGCCGGTATCAACGTAGAACTGTACAGCGACGCCAGCAAGTTTGAAAACGGTGCTCAAGATCAGGATTATTACTGCGAGATCTGGCTGCCCGTAGAAAAGAAATAATATGTATCAACATTGACGCTTCTCACATTCGCCAAAAGAAAGGCAGGAATGGATTTCCCATTCCTGCCTTTGTCTGTTGTAAGAAGCCCCAGATATTCAAATTCAAATCACTTGACATCCTGACGCTCTAAAAGCCTAAAACCAATAAAAACAAATAAAACAAGGTATACACAGAACACGACGAAGCACGACAAGAGTGATGACAAATCATTCGATGCTGCATAAACAGACGGCATATGCGTAGACATTTTGAAAAAGTCAAGGCTCAGATGAATTTTTAAAAATCCAAGAACCATTTCCAGTATTTGCGGGATGTTCGGAATCACAAGTGCAAAAAGAACGCCTGTAATTACATTTCTGGTGAGAATCGTCATTGTTACTGCAAAGCTAATATGCGCCATCACAAAAAGAATGCGTGCTACAATGGCAAGCGCATAATAACCAGGATAAAGCATTGTTCCCATACCAAATTTGCTGCCTGCCAGAATGCCCATAACAATACCGCTAATCAGCATAACCAATACATATGCAGCAGATATGGTAACCACGATGGATAAATAGTAATGCTTCTTCGAGATACCTCGTCCTATAATGTTCTTCATCGCACCAGAGCGATAAGCTTCCGCAAGGATATTCGCGGTCAGAAGCATAAAGCCATACAGAACGATGTCACCACTCAAAAATGTGCTAATCATACTGTCTATGCCCATCGTAGGACCGAATGCAGCTTCCAGAGACGAAATCCGGATGGATGCAATCAGAAAAATAAGACCGAGAGCAAGACATCCGAAAAAGAGATGATCTTTTTTCAGCTGATACATATGTCCACGAATTAAATTTTTCATACCGCCTGCCCTCCCGAGAGTTTTTCTACAAAGAATTTCTCGATGTCTCCATCATTATCTCCCAAGCCGCATACACGCACTCTGTTTTCCACCAAAAATTGGTTCAGGTCTGCCGGGTTGATTTTCTCATGCAAACGCAAGCTTCGCTCGGAAAGGACTTCACACGGAACATCCGGATAACGAGATGCAATGAGTGCTTTTGCATTTTGCAGGTATCCCGGCTCAACCGTAACCTGTACGCCACTGCTGCATGCACTTTCCAGCGTTTCTTTGCTGAATTCGTCAATCAGGCATCCACCATCAATAATGGCATAATCCGTTGCCAGTTTATATAATTCGCTTAAAATATGGCTGGCGATCATAATTGTAGTGCCATATTGACGATTTAACGTCTCCAGCATTTTGCGCATCTCGTATACGCCTTCCGGGTCAAGACCATTGATCGGCTCATCGAGAATGAGGAACTCAGGATTTCCCAGAAGCGAAATTGCAATGCCCAAACGCTGCTTCATACCCAGAGAAAATTGGCGTGCTTTCTTTTTTTCAGCGTTTTGCAGTCCGACCATTTCCAGTATTTTATGATGATCTTGAGATTGGATACCAAATAGCAGTGAAAAATAGCGCAAATTTTCTAATGCCGTCATGTGCTCATAGATGCCCGGTTTTTCAATCAGCATTCCCATGTTATGCCGCACGGTATCATCATTTGTCTTTCCCAACAGAGTATAGTTTCCTCCACTCTGCTGCGTTAAGCCGCAGACAATACGCATCAGTGTGGTTTTTCCCGCTCCGTTTTTTTCCTACCAAACCATAAATCGACTTCTTCGGCACATGAATGCTCACATGATTGAGAACCGTTTTTGCTCCATAGACCTTCGATAGATTATCTGTTTGCAAAATATACTCCATATCATCTCCACCTTTTCTTTATTCCCGGACAAAAAGCGACGAATACTTATTTTGTTTTAGTATAATCTATCCTCACTTACGATATATTAAGAAGTTATGAACTTTCCACTATTTTCCAGAAATCCTCATGGTATCAACAAAACAAAAAAATTTGATTTTTACTTACTATTGTACTTATACTTTTGAAAGCAAAACAGCTAAATCATCCGAATTTTTAAAACCTTTTTAAACCTAAACCATGAGTGTTTTCTCAACAGCTGTCGACGAACTCAGATTACAAAAATGATACCCCCCGATGTAGTTTACTTTCTACATCAGGGGGTACTTTGCTGAACCTATTTAAAATAAAGGGGAGCTATATTATGCTTCTGTTGTCGGCTCGTCTCCTAAGCAGAGCTGGCGCATGACATCCAGACCGTCATAGATTTCCCATGCCTCGACGATCTTGCCGTTTTCAAAGCGATACTGGGTGATGCCCAGAATCTCGACCGACTTGCCGATCGGTGCACCGTACATACCGATACCCTCATGCAGACCACGCAGACGCCAGCGAGCCGATACATGCCATGAGCCATCTGCACTGTCGTTGCAAGTCACACGGAATCGGAGACGAAAAACAGAAAACGCTCAGGCTATCGCCAAAACCATGAACGCCGCTGGATCCGATGCGATACCAATGGGAATAGATCTTTCCAGCAGAGCATCATTGAGGGAATGGTAATCCATTCCCTTTTTTCGTTCCCATAACATTCGTGCTGAATGATTCATCACCGTTTTTCTTCTTGCAGCTCCCAATTCCAGACTAATAACTGTATTTTTACAGATATGTTTCGTGAAATATTTAATTTTATATTGACTTTTGTAGAAACAAATAATATGATATAGCTAAGTTTAGAAATATCCCCTTCGTATAATAATTTTGCGGTGTAAAAGGAGTTATCTATGCTTGAGCTTATTACACGTGATGAACGCTACGAGGACATTCCGTCCATACTAAGCAAAAAGTGGCTGCAAGACTTTCTGGATATCTGTTTCAATCACGCGGATTGTTTTACACTCAACGAAGCACCTTGGTTCAAGGCTATTCTCAAAGATTTACAACTGGAGTTAACGCCTTTCCTGATGCAGGAAGTCCGAACACCAAAGTGGTTTGGTTACGACTATACCTCTCGCCCTTATGCCAAAGAGCGCACACATGCATTTATCTATCGCGCTGAATCCGCTGCGAAAGAAATCCTCTTAAAACATTTACCAAATATATTCTTCCGTTCTAAAAAAAGAGATACCCCTTATCCCACATTGGAAGACTTATGTTTCTTCTCAAATGGCCAGCTCTTCATCGGAAATATCTCTCATGAATATATGCTCTGGGCATATCCGCCTGATGAAGAGGTCGAACTTCAGCTCAAACAAATCGCAGATTGGACATATAAAGACAGGCCAACCCCAAACCTCAACGAGTATTTATTGGTACAGGATTGATCGATCATCCGCAGCGTTACAATAAAAAAGCATTCTCACGAGTACCGCTCGTCCCTCCCAGCTAACTACAACACCATTTAATAAAGTAAAGTAAATCCCTCCTGTTTAAAAATACAGGAGGGATTTTTATTTAACCCGATCAGCACTTATTCGCTTTATGCACATAAATGAACCGTTCGTAACGAACAACAATTTTGCGCTTTTAACTGCTTGTGATATTGATACTGAAACAATTTGCATATGGCTGAATAAGTTCAGTAAAACAGGCAACGGCATAATCAGAATGCACAGATATATAAATTTCCGTTCCATAGTGCTCGCTGACAAACGAGTAAGAAGGATTTTTTACACGGAGTGTGCAATATTTTGTCATTTTATTGTAAATGCTTTTATCAGTCGGGTTTTCTGTCTGTAATTCTTGCAAAAGGTTGCCCGTAACTATCGTTTTAATGGATACTTCCCAACCGTCAGATACAGGTGTCCCATAGAAAGAAGCCTGTGTAATTTCTGAAATTTCCTCTTTCCAACAGCGAATTTCTATTTCATCATTGGTTTGAATAAAATGTGTGATCAGTTTTTTCCACCATTCTGATGATACTGAATAATCTGTCATTTGCATCTGGATTTGCTTCACAAAAATCACATCTCCCAATATCCACGGTAAATCCCTAAAAAGCCAAGAGATCTTAGTTGTATCCTCTACTCGTCCAATACCCGCCGTCCTCGGCTGCCATCAGCCAAAATATAGTATCCATCTTGAATTTCTCGGATACCGCCGCCAAATGACCAGCCTTTGGATTCCACAAACCCAATAAACGTATTCCAAAATTCATCTTCTGTTACTTCGGGTGGGACTTCAATACACCCTTGAATTTCAAATTCTTTTCGCATAGCACTCTTCCTTTCGCAGTAAACATTACCATTTTAATATTTTTCCAGTCCTGTTTTTCTTCTGTTCTAATAAAATATTCGCACAAAACCATCCGTCCAATGGCACTGATTTATTTGATAGCCATCTAGACTCCACTCCTGCCTGTTCAGACGCTGCTTCGTATCTGCAAGAACCTTTTCTGCTTCTTCCCAATCTGTATAGCAGTCACTACACCAAATATCCGTATCATATCCTTCCGAATTCTCATTCCATCCCCAAACGACATAGACTTTCATAGTCAATCGTGCAAAGCCATGCACTGTTTTTTCTGTAATCTCATAGGTACACGGATAGTCTCGAAACCCCGGGACGGCAGACAAGTAACGCTCTGCTGTTTGCTGGGCGTACTCATGCGACTCAAACAGTCCAATAAAAAATCCTTCCTGCCATTGATTGAACAGCGTTAAACTATATAAGACACCGGGCATACACAACCTCCTTTTAACCTCTTCAATCACCAAGTTCAACCAACCCAAATTCATTTATCGCAAAATCAAGCATACATTATAGGGTCAGTATAACATAACCTCACAAAAATCAATAGATTTTTGTAGCTTCTATCTCTGATTTCTACTTTTCCCGCCGCGCATAAGCAGAAAGAACCCCCGGCTAAGCCGAGGGTTCTATTTTTATTTCGTTTTCACTTTTTAAAAAGATGACCTCAATCGTTCAAATCAGAGCCATTGGTTGCGATTACCTTCTGATACCAATAGAACGAATCTTTGCGATGGCGGGAAAGATCTCCCGTTCCGTCATCGTGCTTATCCACGTAGATCATACCATAACGCTTTCGCATCTCGCCCGTGCTGGCCGATACCAGATCGATACAGCCCCAAGGTGTGTATCCGATCAAGTCTACGCCGTCGGTGATGGCTTCCCGCATGGATTCAATATGCTGACGCAGATAGTCGATACGGTAGGGATCGTGAATCTGACCATCGGGTGCGACCTCGTCCATTGCACCCAGACCGTTTTCGACGACCATAAGCGGAATCTGGTAACGATCATACAGATGGTTGAGCACCCAACGCAGTCCCTTGGGATCGATCTGCCAACCCCATTCGGTCGCTTGCAGATAGGGATTGCGCAGACCGCCCAGTGCACCGTTACCAGTCGAAGGATCACCCTCCTGTGCCGTACCGACACAGCGGGAATCATAATAGCTAAAGGTATAGAAATCAACCGTGCCCGCACGGAGGTCTGCGGCATCCTGCTCGGAAACCTTCAGCGTCACGCCCTCCTCTGCCAGCAGGCGCTCGGCATAGCTGGGATATGCACCCCGCACGTGCACGTCACCGGCAAGCAGATTGTGCAGACGATCGACAGACAGCTGGGTGAGCTGATCCTCAGGCGAACAGGTACGCGGATAGACGCACATATAGGCAATCATGCAGCCCATCTGATTTTCCGGGTCGATCTCATGTGTCAGACGTACAGCGCGTGCCGAGGCAACCAGCTGATTGTGCATCGCATCCCAGCGATCCTGCGCGGTGCAGGTCTCAGGCAGCATACCGCCTGCAATGAACGAACCGAAAGGAACCGACAGCATGTTAATCTCGTTGAAAGTCAGCCAGCGACGAACCTTGCCGCGATAGCGACGCAGAACGGTATCCGCATAGCGCACGAAATGGTCAATGAGTGCTCGGTTTTTCCAGCCGCCGTATTTCGTAGTCAGATGCAGCGGATTCTCGTAGTGCGACAGCGTGACCAACGGCTCGATGCCGTACTTTGCCAGTTCGTCAAACACAGCATCGTAGAATGCCAGACCTTCCTCGTTGGGCTGTGCGTCATCTCCATTCGGGAAGATACGCGACCAGGAAATCGACATACGATAGACCTTGAATCCCATCTCGGCAAAAAGTGCGATATCTTCCTTCCAGTGATGATAGAAGTCGGTTGCCTCGTGGTTGGGATAGAAGGCATCCGCCTCGGGCGGGATGGTAATACGGCGAGCAGTATTGACCGAACCACCGGTAAACACGTCGTCGATTGACGGACCGCGGCCGCCTTCATCCCAGCCGCCTTCGTACTGATTGGCAGCGGTCGCGCCGCCCCAAAGGAAATCTTTTGGAAACTGCATCTGCATGATTATCTTTCCTTTCCGATTGGTTTTACAGAATGGTCAGCAGGCGGTCTCCGTGCTTGACGGCCGGCTGCTGTACCGGGACAATGTCCAGAAATTCGTCGGTATTGGTAACGATTACCGGGGTAGTAATATCATATCCAGCTGCACGCACTGCGTCAAGATCGCATGCGAGCAGGCGCTGACCCTTTTTCACAGTGTCGCCTACCTTGACAAAGGCGGTGAAGTGCTGGCCATTCAGTGCAACCGTGTCGCGGCCAATGTGTACCAACAGTTCCACACCGTCCGTGCTGCGCAGGCCGATGGCATGATGCGAGTCGAGCAGGGTTTCAACCGTGCCGTCAAAAGGTGCGTAAACCGTGCCGTCGGTGGGTTCGAGTGCGACACCTGCACCCAGAACACCGGATGCAAAGGTCTCGTCAGCAACTTCACCCAGCGGAATGAGCTTGCCATCCATCGGGCAATCGACCAGGCGGCGTTCGGTGGTCAGTGACTGAGCTGCCGGTGCAGCAGCGGTCGGAGCGGTCTCTGCGGAAGCCGATTCCGGATCACGGAAGCCCAGAATCAAGGTCAGAACGAAGGAAACTGCGATCGCGATGACGCAGGTCAGTGCGATGTACAGAATGGAGATCGGGCGGTCAGCCTCAATGTACTGAATGGTAGTAACCAGACCGGGGCATGCGGTTGAGAAGCTCTTGAGCTGCATGAGACCGGCAAAACAGCCCGAGGTGAACGATGCAATGAGAACGGCAATAAAGGGGCGCTTGAGGCGCAGGGTAACACCGTACATGGCAGGCTCGGTGATACCAGCGACCAGTGCGGAGAAGCCAGCGGCGGCAGCTGTCTGGCGCATATTCTTATTCTTGGAGCGCAGCGCGACAGCCATCGAAGCGCCGCCCTGTGCCAGGTTTGCACCCAGCTGTGCAACCATAACGATGGTTTCAAAGCCCAGAGAGCTCAGGGATGCAATGGCAATCGGGGTCAGGACGTGATGCATGCCGAAGAGAACGAGTACCGGATAAATGCCGCCGATGATGCCGACAGCCAGCCAGCCCAAATTCTCCTGAATCCATACCAGTGCACCGGACAGTGCATCGCCAGCGATGGCACCGGCAGGGCCGACAATCCACAGAGCGATCGGTGCGCAGATGAGCACGATCAGCATGGGATCGAGGAAGGTTTTGGTGATTGCAGGGGTAATGCGGTCAACCGCCTTTTCTACCTTGGACAGTACCCAAGCCATAATGATGGCCGGGAGAATGGAATAGGGATAGTTTGCAGCGGTTACCGGGATACCAAAGAGCGATACCGGGTCACCGGACGAAAACAGGGTTTGCAGGGTCGGATGAATGAGAATGCCTGCAATGGTGATGCTCAGGAACAGGTTTGCCTTGAAGTAACGAGCAGCCGATGCGGCAACCAGAATGGGTAGGAAGTAGAACGAGCCATCGCCGATGACGGTCAATACCTGATAAGTCATGCTCTCGCTCGTCAACACACCCAGCATGGGCAGCAGGACGAGCAGAACCTTCATCATAGCACAGCCAATAACCGCCGGGATAACCGGGGTCATGGAGCCCAGCAAGGCGTCCATCATGGCAGCCGGAATGCTCTTTTTCTTCTTTTCGGGTTCGGGAGCGGCAGCCTGATCCAGAATACCGAGTTCCTGCATTGCCTGAAAGACACGCGGAACGCGATTGCCAATGATGATCTGGTACTGGCCGCTGGCATGTACGACGCTGATGACGCCGGGAACTTCGGATACTGCGTCGTCATTGGCCAGACTTTCATCGGCCAGGGTCAGGCGCAGACGAGTGGTACAATATGTCGCACCGCGGATGTTGGACTTGCCGCCCACCCGCTCGGTGATCAGTTTTGCTGTTTCTTTCCAATCCATGAACGATTCAACCTTTCTGCTCTGAAGACAGAGGAACTTTTTGTTTTTTTATCAAAAAACCAAACCTCCGCGCGCTTGAGATCGGTTTTCTTATCAGGACTTGGCGACGCGTGCGATGTGCACGGTCAGGTAGAGTTCTTCTTCCTCGCCCAGCTTTTGACCGCGAGTCTTAGCGATATAAGCCGCGATTTTCTGCGTACAGGCGTAGGCTTCGGGGTGTTTGCTGCGGACGGCGTCCAGCAACTCGCTGTCGTCATCCTCGTAATAGGTGCCCAGCATCAGACGCTGAGCGAAAAATTTGACATGCGTCAAAAAACGGTAGTAGGCCATAGAAGTCGTATCGAAGTCCATCTGGAAGTGCTGGTGCACCAGGTCACAGATGGCGTGAATCAGTTCGGTTACTTCATACATCTGCCCAATTTCGATGCCGGTTTCGGCGTTGACAAAATGCAGCGCCATAAATGCGGCCTCGTCCTCGGCAAAGGAAACCGACAAGGCTTCCCGAATGATCTGCGCGGCCTGCAAGCCGACAGCGTACTCATCCGGGTAATAGCGCTGGATTTCCCAGCGCATGGTATTGCGAATCACCAGGCCATTTTGATAGCGCTGGACAGCCGAATAAATATGATCGGTGATGGTGATGTAAATGCTCTCATCCAGCTTCTTTCCGAGTTTATTCTCGGCCATCTGGATGATTTTTTCGCTGAGAACCATGTAATTCATCGGAATCCGGGCGATGAGTTCCTGAAAGCGGCTGGTGTTCTCCTGTGAGAGCTGAAAGACCTGTTCCGCTCTCGCGAATGGAACGCGGTCACCAGCGCTTTTTTGAAACACAATGCCCTTGCCCATGACGACAATTTCCTGCCCCTGCTCGTCCGTGGACACAAACGCATTGTTGTTCAGGATACGCCGCACAATAAAGTTTCCCAACCAAATCCCCCTCTTTTTTCTAAAAAAGAATACAAAAAAAGCAAGCACCACCATAAAAACCTCCCAATATGAGGTTTCATAGCGGTCTTGCCTGCATTACCAGTGACAATCCAAGTATTTGATTACTGTACATAGTATATTCACTTTAGGGACGCTTGTCTACTGCGATTGTGAACAAATATTTTAAAACTTTTTGTACGTTTTACACGAAATCCGGTATTTCAGTGTGAAAAGTCCGTCTTCTCACCCTTCTGACACGAAAAAGCACCCCACTTGTAAATGCCATATGGTTTCACAAATGGGGTGCACTTAAAAATTCTTACCCCTAGCCAGTGCCTCTCCTTCTGGAATACCCGCACCTTCGGACAGGTACGAACCGGTACGGGAAATACACTGTGCATAGTAGACGATGCTGTCATCACTTCATACAGTATATTAAAGTGCCTTGATCAAATGCAAAAGAGACTAGCCCGAAGGCCAGTCTCCCTTAAAAAATATAACTTACTTTGCGATATTATCGCAGAAACGCATCAGGATAGCTGCAACCTGCGCGCGGGTTGCCTGACCTGCCGGGCTCAGCGCGGTTGCACTGGTACCGGTAATCAGCTCCGCACCATTTGCCCATGCCATTGCATCAGCTGCATACGTGCCAACACTTGCAGCATCGGCGTAAGTCGACAGATCAGCCTTTGCCGATACATCATAGCCCTTGAACTGTGCATAGCGGTACAAAATTGCTGCCATCTGTTCGCGGGTAATCGCATTGTTTGGTGCAAAGGTAGTTCCATCCACACCGGATACGATACCATTCTGTGCTGCCCATGCAACTGCGTTTGTATAGTACTGATCGGCTGCGACGTCGGCAAATGCAGTGGTTCCGGTAATCGCCGGCTCATTTTCCAGACGGTACAACATAGTGACGATCATACCGCGGGTCGTAGTCTGGTTAGGGCTGAACGCAGTCTCGCTAGTACCGTTCATCAGACCCTTTTCACAAACATATGCGACTGCGTCGGCATACCAGGCATTCGAATCCACGTCAGCAAATTCCGTGTTGCTTCCCTCATCCAGCGGTACATCTTCCTCATCAATGTCCTCGGTTGTCTCCTCGCTGCTGTCTTCTTCCTCGTCATCACGATCAGAGGAAGTATAGCCAGCTTCCGGGTGGGATGCGCCGCCAGAAGTGGGACGTTCCAGTGTTACAGTAATCTCAGCCGTCAATCCCAAAGGATTTTCCACATCCGTAGTATTTTGCAGCGTGCCAACAAAGACGTACGTGCCTTCCTCGTCCGCGTCATACGATGCGCACTGCCAGGTGACCGGCAGCTTTGTCACCGTACCGTCGCTCAGGGTAACTTCCACCGTGTCCGGAAGGTTCAATTCATCCTGCTCGGTTCCGGTCTTTGCCGTGATTGCTTCCTGTGCTGCGACGCTGGTAATGCTGACAGATTCCGACTCACCGACATGTGGTACATCAATGGTAAACTGATTGCGCGTGCGGAACAGTTTACCTTCCTCGGCCGAGTACCAGTTGATATCTACAGCATTGCTGTCCTCATGGAAGGTCAGCATCATCAGCATGCCCAGACCATACGTGCCATCAATTCCCTGTGCATCACACAGCAGTGAAGTCACCTGCTTGCCCGCTCCGTTTTCATCCGCGCGTGCAATAACATCCGGAAAACCGATATGACCGCCGATGGCCAGCACAACATTTTCATTCTGTGCACCAAGCTGTTCCCAAATATCCGAACCGTCCAGACCATCTTCGGTATATGCACTGGTGTAATCCAGATCTTCGTCGTTGAGGTGGGTTCCATCCCAGTACATAAACGCATGTGTCGTGACGATAACATTTTTATCCGGATTTGCCTTGATGATACCGTCAGCCCAGGTGATTGCCGCCTGATTGGGTGCCCATCCCAGCGACAAGATGAGATACTCTCGTTCACCGACAGTCACTTCCCAATAATTGCAGTCCAGTTTTTCCTCTCCCAGCACCTCGTACTCGTAAGAGCCGCCGAAGTAGTCTCGACTTGCAAAACGCTCATAGGGGAACGTCTGGTTAAAGCCATTGGAATCATCGTGATTGCCTCGCATCGGCATCCACGCAATGTCCTTATCGCTGTCAAGGATGTACATTGCGTCTTCACAGTTATTCCACTGGGTGCTGTTTCCCGAATTGACCATATCGCCCATGTGCATCACGGCACGGATATTATAGGTCTCCTGATTGTCCACGATCCACTGCGTTAACTTTTTATAAATATCAGGGAAAGTCTGTGACAAAAACTGCGTATCAGGCAGGGCGATCATGGAATAATCACCTTGTGCAAACTCCGGTTCGATCCAATCCACAAACGCTGCCACATCATTATCGCTTGCCGAAAGGTCTTCGTATAGGTCGCGCTCTTCATCAAACTGCCAGCTTGCCAGCAGACCATCCTGCTGACCGGGTACCTGATCGGCAGACTGCTGCAGAGCTGCGACATCAGCTGCAATCTGCTCGCCAGTGCGCACATTCGACCATACACTGACATTGGCGATCTCACCCTTGAAGTACTGGGCGTTGTAGCCATTATCGGTCACCTGTCCGCCGCTGCCGCGATAATCGCCGCCCACTTTAAGCGCCTGTGCCGGAACAACCGGATCGAACGCACAGTCTTCGACGGTCGAAACCAGCACGCCATTGATATAGCAGCGCGCGATATCCGCATCCGGGTCAAAAGTGACTGCCACATGAACCCAATCATCCTGACGAAGATCCACGCCGGAGAAGATTACGCTCTGAACGCCTCCATTCGGCTGATCTCGACGTTCCTGATGCCAGTACAGACGCGGTGCGCCATCCTCATACACTTCCAAGCTGACATAGCCCAGATCATAGTCGTAGTATCCGGCATCCATATAGTTGCCGATAATAACACCGCCGCAGCCTTCCAAATCCTTCGGCAGTTTAACCGTTGCCTCAAAGGTCAGCGGAACCTCGGACAGTCTCTCCTCCATCGCCAGCTGATCTGCCGGACCATCAAAAGAGATACCGGTCATGTCCTCAAATCCCGCAGACTGATAGATATATTCCCAACCTGCATAGATGGTCGTATCTTTCCAAATGCTATCAGCTGCGAAATCCCAGGGTTCCGTGCATGCTGCATCGTGATACCAACCGGTGAAGGTAAAGCCGTCCTTGGTCGGCTCCTGCTTCGGTTCGGTCACCAGATCGGCATCCAAAACGGTCTGCGCCTCAATATCATCTCCCGCATAACTGCCCTGCTGCAAGTCAAACTGTACGGTATGCTTGACCTCAGATGCATCTGCCGGTGTGATCGTGAGCGAATCAATGTAGAAATCGTCAGACTCCGCGCCCCAGTTGCAGAATCCCAGATAACCCGCATTGGTCATCCAGCCATCCCAAATGGTATCATTCGAACCGTCAACTAACGTAGCATAGCTATCTTCCGAACCATCAACTAGCATCGTATAGCTGTCTTCGTCAGCCTTCTTGACCTCTACCTTGATGGTCTTTCCGATCATCGTAATACGGAAATCATACCAAGTATCGTTTTCCAATGTATACTCTGCATCGGTCCACGGGTCCGACCAGTCCTCACTGGTCTGTGCCAGCAGCTCGCCGTTGGATTTAAACACCAGCCAGTTGGCTGTGCCCTCGTTGACCGAGCCACGAAACGCAAAACCAAACGAGGTATCGTCTCCGCCAACCGACTTTGCGCGCACCTCATAGACCGCATTTGTCAGATAGGCGGCCGAATCTCCGGTCAGGAATACCGGCTCATTTTGTTCCATCTGCTCGAGTTTGAGCACCCCATCTTCAACTGATGCACCCTTATAACTGCTGCCGTCAAGCGTTGTCCAAGTACCTGTCTCATTGTTGTCAAAGTCGATCGAGACAACCTCATTGGTCTCCTCGTCCGGCTCTTCGAAAGCAGCCTGGAATCCAACCGCCTTTACATCCACGTTGCCAGCCTGATCTTCAAAAACCGTATCCGGCCCCAAATCTTCCGCTTCATCCAGCTGCCAGAGATGTGCAAGACCTTCTGCCTCATCAACCGCATCATAAGAAGCATTCTGCGCGATCTCCTCTTCGGTACGAGCGGTATCCCAGAATCGCACTTCGGCGATCTCACCATCCAGCGGCAGCGGTGTCGAATGATAATCGCTGCCAAAGCACAGCCAGCCATCGGCCAGATCTGCATTCTCAGCAAAGCCGCTTACATCATATTCGTCCACGAATTCACCATTGATGTAAACCTGAATCTTGCTTTCCTCAATGTTGCGCACAACCGAAATCAGCATCCACTCGCCGGTACAGACTTCAATGTCAGACTTCCAGTCGACATAGCTATCATCGGTATTTTCCCAATAGCGCAGGGTATTGTTAGCTGTTACCTCAATGCCCCAAGTATTGCCGCCTCTGCCATAGTTATTCATAATGATTTGGCGGCGGTCTTCCTTCGCATCAATTTTAGCCCAAACCTCTACGGTATTCGGAATCTGAACCGTCCCCTGTACTTGCACATACTCATTCTTGACCGAATCAAATCGCAGTCCGCTTTCCGGCTCGTTCGCCTCGACCGACTGTACCGTTGGCACTTCTTCCGCTACAGCCTCGATCTCCTCGCTTTCAGCCGTTTCCATCGATGCACTGTCGATCGTCGCCGTCTGCGTTTGTTCCTCCTGCATCTCCGGTTCTGTCTGCGCGACCACCGCGCCATCTTCTTGTACGGGAATGGTTGCCAGTGCGCCTGCATGCATCGATGCCGCCGTCGTCAGTGCAAGTGCAAAAACCGCACCTTTACGCATCCACTGTTTCTTCTGTGCCATTTGGCCCCTCCTTTGAGAAATACGTCTCAATATCAGAAATTCCTTCTAATCATAGAAGTTCATCTACAAAATTTTGTTTTACTTTGTACAAAAAATTTTTTGAAACAACAGCGCATTCAGCATACGAACAGAATGGCAGTTCCCGCTCTAATACGTGCCGCCATCTTAGCGTCTCAGCCGGTACTCCATATCCCCCCTCGTTTTTCATTTGCTTCATTCTACCGTTTTATGCTTTTATTTGCTGTTTTCAAGGTGATTATACGCATCTTTTCCCACATCAAACAAGCAAATTACAGCAAACAATACGTAAAACTCAAAAGTACTTTCCAGCCTCATCGATTTTCTCTCCAGCCGCCATCTTACTTTCCGATCATGCCAGTTTTGCCAGCTCGCAGCTCTGCAATCGCAGACTTCTACACTTCATCTCATCAAATCATCCATGTCTCCATGAGCACGCCCCACATTTTTTAGAAAATTTTCCAGTCATACATTCCACTTCACGTACTGCGTGCATGAAAAGAACTGGTAATACATGCGTAAAAAATAGTGCGGCCAAATATACTCCGGCCGCACTGCTTATATTTCATTGACAGAATGACAACTATGCTGTCTGAACCGTCCAATCTCCGCAGTCATGGGTAAAAACCACGGCGACAAAAACACCTTTCCAGTTACCGATAACGCTACCTGTGTACTTTCCAATCTTGTTTCGTGTATACATGCAAAGAATCGTACCTCGTATAGATTTGTTCACATTCTTGTGGTAAAATTCTTATAATACGAGAGGCAATCATTTTAAGTTTACGAGGGATCGTTGATGGATAAGACATTCGAAAAGTTTTTGCGGAGCGGTATCAATTTAGCTTCCGTGGGAATTGAGCGTCACGAAGATCATGCATCGTATTTTTGTACGCCTAAAGGTGCATCTATTTTAGGCTGTGCGGGTGTCGATGGCATTCATTTCTGCTCCATCCGCGGATTTGGAACAATGGTTTTCTCGGTCAATCCCATGGATTCTGCTCCAAACTATGTTCATCCTCTGGCGAAAAATTTTGCAGATTTTCTGCGGCTCCTGCTTGCCTGCGGGCATGAAGCCGCACTGGAACAGGCATGGATGTGGGATGACTCGCAGTTCGAAACCTTCCTGCGTGAGAACCCTGTCACAGAGGAGCAGCAGCAAACTTTATCTGAAATTTCGGAGAAGCTGAAGCTCTCCCCTATGGAACGGCCTTGGGCATATATCAACGCACTGCAATCCGCTTTCGATTACAGCAAGATTCCATACACAGAAGATTATTATGATATTGCGGACGTGCCAGCAGAATCTACTCTCCCCGATTGGAACGTTTATTTTGACGCGAATTTCTGGGGACACCAGGGCCGAGACCGTGCCGGAAAAGAAATCAGGCTCGATCAGCAATTTGACTGGGCCGGATACCATTGGGTGATTCCTGCCGTCTACTCATGCAGCAAGGGACTTGTCGTTGATTTTTGTATGCAGGTCGATTCGGAAAAAATTCGCAACCACATGGAAAAATGGAATCTGAACTGGGAAAGCGATTCACCTAGAGAACTTACCCAAGATCAGCAAATGCAGATGGAATGGGACGACCCTCTCCATTTTTACTTTAACTCTTCCCTAACATTAAATGAAAAAGGACTGAAAATGACGCACGGTTGTGCTGTCAGTTTCAATCCATGTTTGCCGGATGGCATGATCAATGAGCTGGAAGCAAAATGGGTAATTGATTATTATGGTCTCGACTCGTCTTATGGGTGGGTAATTTACAGAAATGCATTCCCATGGAGCAGCAAACGTCGTCCCGAAATCAAATCGCTTACCCTAACCATGGAGCAACAGCCAGAACGACTGCCCGGACCGCATTTTAAAGTTCATGCCTCTGGAGATTCGTTCACCTTCATCCACCCGATCAGTCAAAAGGCGCATACCCTAACCGTACAGGAAATCGAGCAGCAAACGATTCCTCAAAACCATTTTGCGTCTACCCGCTGGATTTATCCCACGCACTACATCGCTATGAGCTATACCATCTCACCAGAACCGGCTCAAGATATTGCGCTCTTTGACTGTAATGAGGGAGACCGCCCTGTGGAAGTTGCACCAAAGGAAAATTCTTTTCAGTCTATTGCCAGCAACGCTTGTTTGGTTGGTGTGATTGGCAGTGCGGACGGTCCGACCGCGATTGTATTTGGAGCAGACGTGCAGGACAAGCTCCATGCTGCATGTTCCTCTCTGCACTTTGAACCCGTACGTGATGACATCGAATGGCACTTGGTATTCTATGTCAAGCAGTTTGATGCTGCCTTATTCTCACTCATCTGAATTTCGTAATCTTTGCAGCCAGCAACGAAAGGAGCTGTAATCATGCAAGCCCATACCATTTGGGATTATTCCGTTGAAGTCGATCGAGCCGCCACGGCAGACTGGTATAAACAGTCTGAAGGCTGGAGCTGCACCTGCGGGCACTGTCAAAACTTTTTGACACTTGTCAGGCAAAAGCAACTGCCGCCCGCAATCATGGAATTCTTGTCGGATCTCGGTGTTCTGCCTGAAAAACCGACCTATGTATGTCAGCTGTATTCCACCGATCAGGGTGATCTATACCAGTTCAATTACCGCATTGCAGGGCGTATGTTAAACGACCCGCATCCGCATGACTCCATTCGCTTTGATTGGGGTTCCGGCTGCTGCGGACAGGACGATTATCCATACGGCGCTCCTGATTTCCCGGAACCGCACTTTGATTTGATGTTTTCCGTCCAACTGCCTTGGGTGCTCAATGAGTCCCCCCAATAGCTCAAATATCGATTTACTTACTCCGGCAGCACCGCATCGACACAACTCAAAGCGTTCAATGTGCGAGGAAATCCAATATAGGGCAAGGATATGGTAAGAGCGGCCAACAGGGCTTCCTTATCGTTTCCTACGGCAGCATTTCCGCCCACATGAGCCTTCACCTGAGGCTCGCATCCACCCTGAGCGCAGAGGATAGCGAAGGTCAGCAGCTCCCGCTCCTGAATATTCAAGTTCTTTCTCGTATAGAAGTCTCCAAAGCAATAAGCAGAGAGATAGTCTTGAATGTTCTTTTGATTTTCCGGTGCAGCGGCACGCATGGTATCAATGCTATCTCCAAAAATAGCCTTCTGGGCAGCGATGCCATCAGAGAGTCGGCTCTCTTCAGTGACAGTCTGACCGCTAGGCAGCGGAAGATGAATCCCCTGAGCAGTCAGTACCTCGTTGACCGCCTCTACGGCTGCCTCCGCCTTGGCAAGACCAATATACGGAGCACAGTGATAAACTGCTTCCTTGATCTCCTCCGCTTTCACACCACTCCGCAGTGCAGCTAAAGTATGACACTTCACCTCATTCAAAGTCTGATTGGTAGTGGCAACCACAAGGATAATCAATTCCCGCAGTTTGGCGGACAGCTTTTCTTCTGCATAAACCTCACCGTAAATCAGCCGCTCCTTGATGGCAGCAAATTCAGGATCGGTGAGCGCCAGCGAAGAGAATACCCCAAGTTTGTCAGTGTATTGCTTTGCAGATTCCATTCGATTCATAATAAACTCCCTTTCTATCAAAGCTTAATCGAATATGAGTGACGGCAGACGCATCTCGAGATGCGTCTGCTTTCGTTTCACCAAGGTTCAGGATTTCGCAAAGTTGATTTTTTTCAACCACTTCTGAACGTCAGCCGCTCTGCCGGAGTCACCATAAACGGATAGTTCAGGCAAAAGTACTGCGCCGTGGCTGGCTTTTTCCATGTCACGTCGAATGTGTCCAGAACCGCCGCCACCGTGTGTGCAGAATGGAGCGATCTGTACCCCACTCTGCCCAGCCTGCTCTAAGAAGGTCAGAACCGGAGGTGCCGGAGAACTCCACCAGTTGGGGGTTCCCACAAACACCATATCGTAGGCGGACAAGTCAGGAGACGCCGTTTTCAGCACAGGTCGGTAGCCGCTTTGAAGTTCTCGTTTGGCCTGAGCCACTACGGTGCTGTAGTCCCTTGGATATGCGATTTCCGGGACAAGTTCCAACAGGTCACCACCAGTTTCCTTAGCAATTAACTCCGCTAGGCGGCGCGTGGTACCGGAATGGGAAAAGTAAACGATCAGGGATTTCATAAAATACAACCTCCTTACTGTGCAAAACGAATGTTGTGGAGCCGATAGACTTCATTCAAACTGGAGATATCCAGAATCAGGCTGTGTCCTCTGTCAGTCTGGAGATTTTCGAGGGTCTTGTCAAAAGAACGCATGGTCTTATCGTAGCCCGCATCCTGAATCCAGACCTTGGAAGTCAAGAACACTTCCTTTCTGGGGATATTGCTCTCTTTGACTGTTTCTCCTGCAGCCCGTTCATTGCCATAGCAGGCGGCAGTGTCAATGAGACGGTACCCAGTTTCCAGGGCTGTCCGAACACTCGCTTTACAGACAACCTGGTCTGTTATCTGGAAAACACCCAGTCCCAACAAGGGCATCTGAACATCATTGTTCAGCCGAACGACATCCATATCTGTCACTCCTTTCGTTCCTGTGTCTTTTGAATTTCGTGTCGGAGATAGTCCAGCCGCTGAAGCTGCCGTTCCCGGAAATGGAGTTCATCCAATGTGAATTCTCGCTTGCGGTTGAGCATTCGAAGGCACTCCCGTTCGCCGCCCTTCTGTTCCAAAGTCAGGCGCATATAGGTCTCCACTTCCTCTGTCGTAAATCCGATGTCATGGAGGGTCATAATGAGGCTCAGGCGTTCCAAATCCTCATCATCGTACTGCCATGCTCCCATGACTTTTTTCACTGCCCTGCACAGACCCCAGCTCTCATACTCTTTCAAGATATTCATGGGAATCTGGTAGCGGTCACTTGCTTCTTGAATGGTCATATCTTCGCTCCTAAAGAAAAAAATGTAGGCGCCCGTTCAGGACACCTACATTTTAAAATAAGGTTTCTGATATGTCGAATACCTATTTTGAGTAGACAGAAATGCTCAATCAGCATTTTTGATATGTTGATAGAATTGATCTACTGCGGGAGACAGTGGCTTGTCCTTTTTCCAAGCCAACACAGTTCCTGTCTCCAGTTTGGGTGACAGAGGGACAAATTCCAGTGCATCGGAGATGTTTTCCAAATAAAAGCACAGTGCTACGCCCACACCATTCTTAACCATATTTGCAGCATTCAAAATCAGGTTGAAGGTAGCAGCCACCTCAATACGCCCATAGTCCTCCCCAAACCAGTTGGCCAGTTCGCCTCGAACTTGTTCCCGTCCGCTCAGAAGCAGAGGTACACCCACCAGGTCCTGAGAAGTAACGGCCTCTTTTTTCACCAGAGCCGAGTCCTTTGGCACCAACACGCCCCAGCGATCTTTCTGCGGCAGACGCAAAAACGCATATCTGCTAATATCCACTGGCTCTGTCAGCAGTCCCATATCCAGCAAGCCTTTTTCCATACGCTCTTTGATATCGTCCGCATTGGCACTGTAAATACGAAACTGCACCTTTGGATGAAGCGATCGGAATGAGCGAATATGCTGAGAGAGGAATGTCATGCTTTGGGTTTCACCACATCCGATGGCGATTTCACCGGATAGCTCTTCCTCTGACTGCACAAAGTCCCGCTTCGTCTTATCGGCCAGTTCCACAATTTCCTGTGCACGCTGCCGCAAGAGCATTCCGGCATCGGTCAGAATAACCCGATACTGACTGCGCCGAAAGAGCTTAGCGCCCAATTCTTCCTCCAACTGCATCAGCTGCCGTGAGAGCGTGGGTTGGGTCACATGGAGCAACGCCGCCGCTTTTGTGATGTTCTCCTCCTGTGCTACGGTTAAAAAATAACGCAAAACTCGTAGTTCCATACGATCCCTCCTTTAAGATTTAATTTTATCATAGGCCAATACAGCCGGCAATCTCAAAAATGCCTAAACCTTATTTTTGACAATAGATAATAGGTATTCGATATTTTTGAATAGTCATGGTATGATAAATTTGCAATCAGCAAGAGGTGAACGACATGAAATACACAAAGCTAGGCAATTCCGATTTGAACGTCTCACGCATTTGCATGGGCTGTATGGGATTTGGAGATGCTGCAAATGGTCAGCACACCTGGACAATTGACGAGGAGCATTCCAGACAGATTATCAAGCACGGTCTTGAATTGGGCGTCAACTTTTTCGACACCGCCATCGCCTATCAGAGCGGTACCAGTGAACAGTACCTCGGCCGCGCCCTGCGCGACTTTGCCAAGCGGGACGAGGTAGTAGTCGCCACCAAATTTCTGCCCCGTACAAACGAGGAAATCGAAGCGGGTATCAGCGGACAGGAACATATCCGCAGGTCTCTAGACAAGAGTCTCCAGAACTTGGGCATGGATTATGTAGATCTGTATATCTATCATATGTGGGATCATCAGACACCCCTCTATGACATCTTGGAAGGCCTGAACCATGCGGTCAAAACCGGCAAGGCTCGGTATATTGGTATCTCCAACTGCTTCGCATGGCAGCTTGCCAAGGCAAACGCCATCGCCGAGCGGGAGGGGTTCGCCAAATTTGTCTCCGTTCAGAGCCACTACAACCTGATCTTCCGCGAGGAGGAACGGGAGATGGCTCCCTTCTGCCGGGAAGAAAATATCGCTATGACACCTTATAGTGCTCTGGCCGGTGGCCGGCTGTCCAAGCACCCCGGCGAGACTTCCAAGCGACTCCAAGAGGATGACTACGCTCGCTTGAAGTATGACAATATGGCAAACAAGGATGCGTTCATCCTCCAGCGCGTAGCAGAACTGGCCGACTGGCGCAATGTCTCCATGACAGAAATCTCTCTGGCTTGGCTGCTCACGAAAGTGACTGCCCCCGTAGTAGGTGCTACCAAGTTTCACCACGCCGAAGGCGCTGCCAAAGCCGTAGACTTAGAACTCACCCCGGAAGAATGCACCTATCTGGAAGGGCTCTATGTCCCGCATCCGCTGGTGGGTGTTATGGCGCAAAATACGGCAGCCACCGCAAAAGATGCCCATGTATGGTCTGCCGGAGATCAAAAGATATAATTTAACCCTATCAGCTATCGTGCATTTATTTATAATATGTGAATATAAAGACCTCAACTGACTCTAAAAAAGCAGACGGACATAGAATCCGCCTGCTTTCTTCATTTATGTTGATTTGACAGGTGCTTTAAAGAAACAACTCACATTCCTTCCGCTCAGAGCAAACCTTCTTCAGCATCAGGCTGGCGGCAGAGAGCATGACAGGATTGAGCTTACGAGCATTCTGCGGACATACAGCGATGCAGCGCATACAGGAGATGCACGCCTTCTCATCCACTTTCTTCGGATTTTCCTTGTCGATCGCCTGTACGGGGCACGCTGCTGCACACGCACCGCAGTTATTGCACGCTTTGGTTGCCTTGGGCACCATACCGACACCTCCGGCTTTTTTGTACGGACGATTGCCGGGAATTGCAGGCTGCGAACCATCTGCCGCAGAAAGTTTGCACTGAATCTGTTTGGCAAAATCGGAAAGCTGTGCTGCATCCTGCGCATCCGGTCGACCGGCAGCAAACTGTCGGGCAATGGAGTGTTCCGCAATGGCGGCCACTGCTGCAATCACCTGAAAGCCAGCCTGTTTTGCGGCATCTTCCAGCTCTACCAGCGTATCCTCATAAGCACGGTTACCATAGACGCAAACCAAAATGGCGCGGGCACCGTTGCCGTGCACCATGTTCAACCGCTCTACTGCCACAGCGAGAACACGTCCACCGTAAGACGGCACAGAAATGACCGCGACATCCTCCTTTGTCAGAGAAACAGCATCGAAGTCCCGTTTGCTATCGGTCAAATCAACGGTGGCTGCTTCTCCCTCCAATGCATTTATTAAGCAATCCGCTACCTTTTTCGTTCCGCCCGTGGGACTAAACACAATGTCATACAGCTTCATCTGAACATCCTCCTTTTTATTCGCCAATACGCCAGGAAATCATGTAATGTATGTTCTCAGGAAGCTTTACATCTTCCTGAGGCATCTGTTCAAAGGCTCCGGTCAGTCCCAACTCCAACACGGTCTGATGGAAATGAGACAAGGCAATACCA
The DNA here is from genome assembly GCF_002160355.1 of Butyricicoccus pullicaecorum. Taxonomy (NCBI): domain Bacteria; kingdom Bacillati; phylum Bacillota; class Clostridia; order Eubacteriales; family Butyricicoccaceae; genus Butyricicoccus; species Butyricicoccus pullicaecorum. The sequence continues at coordinate 33,327 of NZ_NFKK01000005.1, read as the reverse complement.
AGATCTACCTGCTTTATAATCTCTTCTTCTTTGGACAATCCAGACTTATAATCGACATAGAAATGATATGCGTTTTGAGTTTTACGCACTCGCCAAGGCTGAACATTTTTGGCTGAAGGAGCTAACCGCACCATTTCCAACGGCTGGGCATAATCTCCCGCCAGCTCTTCGGTCAGTGGCGTGTGAAAATCAGCCTGATAAAACAGTTCCTTCCACGCTTTTCGAGAGGATGACTTCATGGCCGAGCGCATCAGCGTTTCGGTCAGGCTGCGCTTAGCGGCCGGATATCCTACCGGAGAGATTGCCAGAAGCAGTTCGCCCCTCGGAATCTTCATGGCAGAAACAAAGCCGTCCCGCTTGAAGGTCGCCGCTAACCACACCGTACCCAGTCCCCTATGTGTGGCAAGCAGGATCAGGTTTTCAAATTCATACCCAGCCGCCAAGGGTGCCAGCTTCGTATCCGGAATAGAAACCCCGAGGAACGTGTTCGCTCCCTTAATGACACCGTATGTTCCCAGCTTTTCACCCTCTGCATTCAGTTTCTGATCGATGATGTATGTATGAACCGGCGCCCCAAAGGGATTGTCCAGCTGCTTCATACACTCCAGCAGCGCATCCCGATCTTGTGACAGCAAGGGTTTGTCCTCATAAGTACGGACACTATGTCGCTTTTGAATGGTTTCTACAACGGGAATCGACAATTTCATTGTTTTCACTCCTCCCCCGTCACAATCCGCAGATCCACCGGATTAACCGCCGCTGTCTTTACCTGAATCAGCACTTTGGAATCTGAAATCTGGGGTTTTGGGATATCGTTCAGGGTTGTATTGATTTCTTTTGAATAGCTTTTGATCTGAACTGCTTTCATATAAGACCTCTCATTTCTATGGAATCTCTCTTGCTTTTTTTCATACGAACCGATAAAATATTAGATGTAATCAATTAAATTACATCTTCTTCAGTTTATCACCTCGTAGATGTAATGTCAAGAGTTACATCATGTTGCAAGTATATTTGCTTTGAAAGGATATCGCGTATTTATGCAGATCAGTATGAAATGTTCTGTTGCAGTTCACTGCCTGATTTTCATTCATGAAGCGAAAGGAATTGCCAAGGTAACCAGTAATCTTTTGGCCGAAAGTACAGGAAGCAATCCCGTTGTGATCCGCAACATTCTCAGCGCGCTGAAAAAGGCGGGGCTGATTACAGTACCTCGCGGAACGGGCGGTGCAAAACTGTGCGCCGACCCATCCCAGATCACCTTATACCAAATCTATTCCGCATTGGAGCCGGATGGCATGTCCTCCATCATCGGAATCCACCCCTGCCAAAAGCGCCCCTGCCCAGTGGCGCAGAATATTCGTCAGGTATTGCAGACACCTTACCAAAAAATTGAAGATTCCATTCAGCAAACTATGGAAGGAATTACCCTGCAATCCATGATTGACGACTTTGAGCAGTTGGCTCATCCATCGGACTCAGACACAGCACGCTCATAATTCTCTTACACAAAAGAAGCTGTTCCCCTTCTCCACACAAACTTCTTTTCTAGATGCAATCACGTGCGTATTCTATGCTGGATGGGTTTTCGCCTCGCTTCTGCTCAGAAAGCACTTAGAGCACAACCTGAGTCTGATACTGCACTTCACTCTGGTGTCCCGGTGCCGTGCGGTCTTTGCGTATGTATTTCGCGCTTCGCATGGGACACACGTTCAAGAAGATGATCGAGGCTTACGAGCAGAATCTGGCTTCCAACGGCTGATTCAAGCCAAAGAAATGATGCCATAAGGCATCAAACGTGACAAAGAACCCGCTGCAAAAGGTTGATTTTGCGGCGGGTTCTCTTATGTTTATTTTATGTACTTATATGTTAGCTTTCAAGCTTTCACGAAGCCTTAGAGCTTTCCCAGCTCGTCCACACTTCTCGTGCAATATTAGACGATCGAATATACTCATGATTGGTCGTTGCCTCGGTTACCTCGTAGAAGCCCCAGTAACCAGAACCAACATCTGCAAAACGAGTGCCTGCACCTTGATCGATGGCGTTCAGATCGGGGATACGCGCCAACATGCGATTGACAATAGTTGCAGTCTCACCGCGAGCAATTGACTGGTCCGGTCGGAAGGTGCCGTCTTCGTACCCGGTCACCCATCCATAGCTTACCGCCGTGCGCACGGCATCGTAGTACCACACATCGGCAGGTACATCATAAAAGTCAACCGTTCGATCGGTACTGATCTTGGCAAAACGAGCCGCAATCGCAGTAAACTCGGCACGGGTAATTACCTGGTCCGGGCGGAAGGTTCCATCCTCATAGCCTCGGATAACACCGCTTTTCGTCAACTCTGCAACCGCGTTATAATACCACGCTTGTGCAGTCACATCGGAAAACTGTACCGACGAATCGTTTTTATGCTCGAGCAGCAAGTTATAGAATACCTGCGCAACCTCCGCACGGGTAATATTAGACTCCGGTCCAAATAAGCCCGTATCATATCCGATCATATAGGCTCTATGATGCTCGGTGTCAAACACCTTGGAAACGCCGGTATCATTCGGATCGGCAATGTTCGTGTCTCTCTTGTCCTCTGGCTCAGAAATCTCCTTCTTGGGCTTCGGTTTCTCGGTCTTGGGGTTCGTGTTTGGCGCTTCGGGATGAGACGCACCACCACCCGTATTCACCGGCTGGTCAGGTTTGGTATTGCCTTCCGTGGACGTATCACCTCCCGACGTGCCGCCGTTCGGATCTTTATTGTCCAAATTTTCCGTCTCCGGCTTTGCTTCCCAGTGTGCATAGATCGTAGTGTCCTGTGTAAACTGATGCTTGGCATCCACCTTTACACCCTGTTCCAACGCCGTAAACCAACCGACAAACGTAAATCCATCATACGTCGGTGTGGGCAGCACGGCTAGTGTTCCGTCGGCTTCGGTTTCTGCGCTTGCAGGATTGACAACTCCGCCATTTGCATCAAAGGTAATCGTATGCGTTGTCTTTTTGACCAGTCGTGCTTCCTGTTTATCCTCACTGGCGTCTACCATGTACGACGGATTATCGCTCTTGAAGAGGTGCAGCGGCATGGCATCAGGCGTATAGCTTGCAGCCAATCCTGTCGTAAAATTAGGCGACGGTACAGGCGCGTCATTCTGCTCCAATGCATAGCTAATTGCTTCTGCACACTCTTCGGTCACGCCGATTCTGCTTGTCTCGTCCAGTTTTCCCGCAACAGTAATTTTCACCGGTGCGTTATCGGCGTACTTCGCATCATTCTGCGCCAAATACACGTTACTGCGGACGGACGCTCCGTCTGCACCGACCGCGCTGTTATCCCAAATCGTCACTTGATCTGCAAGCTTGAGCGCACCCGGCGAAACAGGTCCGAAAAAGTAATCATGTGCACCTCGCACTGCAATACCGCCTGCCGGGGTCTTGGTGCTGTGATTCTGCATAACCGACGTATTTTTCAGCGTCACCTCAGTGCCTGCAATACATACGCCTGCTGCGCTGTTCGCCTGATTCTGCGTGATTTCTGTGTTCTGCACGAGGATATTTTCTTTGTCTCCTCTTATTTGAAACACATACAATCCGCCGCCATCGCCTTCGCACTGATTGCCAAAAATACGTACCGGCTCGGCTCCCGCGTCCGAAGAACCGATTACCGAATTCGAGTTGCTCAAATGAATCGCAATACCACCGCCGCAAGGCTGAAGGTCCGGCACAGTGTCATCACGAATACTCTTGTTGTTCGATATTTCACCGCCATTTATCACAACGCCTTGGTCAGTGTACAGGCCGCCACCCATGACCGCCGTATTTTCTGAAATCTTTGTGTCGTTCATTCGAAGCGCAACGTCATATCTCTTCCACATTTGAGACACATGAACGCCGCCTCCCATTCCTGCGTTGTTGCCTGAAATTTCGCTGTTCTGAATGCTTGCACTTCCACCGAACAAAACGCCGCCGCCTACGTTGGCTGTATTTCGAGAGATCGTGCACTTTTTAATAATAACATTCGTATCGCTCGATGTATAAATTCCACCGCCGTGTCCTCTCCCATGGGAGAAAGAGCTTATATCGATCGCCGTATTTCCCGAAATTTCACACGCCTCCAGATTGACATCCGTATGAGAATAAACAGAAATACCACCGCCATTACCCGGAATACCATCATTTTCTGCCACATTATCGGCGATACGGTAGTTTTTCAGATTAACTTTTGCATCCCTGCCAATATAAATGCCCGCACCATCTAACGCTTTATTGCCTGTGCAGCTGCCTCCCGTGATATCAAGCGTTGCTCCATTTCCAACGCAGATGCCGCCACCCTCATAGGCTGTATTACGATCAATCTGTCCGCCGGAGATTGTACCGCGAACGGCCGAACCGTACAGGTGTACACCACCAGCCTTGCCCCGCGTGCTGCTGTCATTATCTGCGATTGTACCGCCGGTCATGCGAAAAGCCGCCGAACTGCCCGCCGGATTTCCCGCTACAATCATCATAACAGCGCCTGCATAATATGCACTTGTCGAGTACTTCTGGGTGTTTCCCGTGATTTCTCCACCATACAGGTTGATTTCTGCTGTAATGTTCGCAACACCAGGGTTATAGTGCGCAATGGTTCCCGCGACCGGAATGGCCGAATCTTTCGTATTTCCGTTAATTTTTCCGCCATACATGTTGAAGACGCCGTTTTCTACAAGAATGGTCGAACCTGGTTGACCCAGAACACCCTGAAGACCGGTGATTGTCACACCGTCATAAATATTCAGCTCGCCTTTTTCCTTGTATGACAGGCTTCCAACGGTTAAAAACGCAGATGCTCTGTAATGATCTTCACCGTCAAAGGTCAGCGCATTGCGCGCACCGCCGTCCGGCATACCGAGCGACAGCGTGCCGCCGGTACGCATCTGGAACTGCAGCAGCGAACCGTCTCCCCGATCTTCAAAGGTGAGGGTATGTCCATTGCCCAAAATCGTAATATCTTTTCTGATATCAACCTGCTTGGACCGGCATACAAAGTCATCGGTGATCGAAATGACATACTTCTTTCCCGCATCATCTGTTTCCGCGTTAATCTGGTCGATTGCTTTGATCAATGCATCATAGCTATCGACCGAAATCTCGCTGGAAGATGCATTCTCAACCGGCTCAGCAGCGTCCTCAGGCTGAGGATCTGCTGTCGGCTGCACGCTGTCTTCCGGTTGGGGTGTTGTGCTTGTCTCCGTGTGCTCCCCTTCGGTCTCCAGTTCAACACCGGTCATCGGCACGCTTGGTGGTGCAATCTCCCCACCGACATCGGGCACATCAACCGTCTCCACATCGACCACAAGATTTGCATACGCAACGGTTGAGCAAACTTGTGATGTGAGCAGGCTGAATGCCAAGAGCAGCCATAAAAATCTTTTCTTCATACATTGTATCCTCCTATCAATTCAATTTAAGCAACCAGAACTTCACTGCCGCAGCAGGATGAGTCGCAGCAATCCCTCCTTCGGAAAATCAGATTTCATCCGTTCCGGAATTTGCTTCATCCCCCACTGCCTGCGCGGTATCTGTTTGTCCAGTCTCTTTCCGCAGCAGCCCAGTCTATATTGTCCCGCAGCGCTGTCCATACTTCATGATCATCGTTCATGGTATAATCGTGCGAATTTGTGGCCTCCTGAATGGCCTCATAATACCATGCGTTTCGGGGATTATCCGGCCATTTGGTCATCCCATCCAGCATGTAATCCGCGTGCGGTTTGCGTCCCAGCATGTTGTTGATCACCGTCGCAACCTCTGCACGTGTCATGGCGAGATCAGGTGCAAAGACATTGTTCTCATAGCCATGCACCCAGCCGGCAGCAGCCACGATATTGATGTCCCGGCGTGCCCAATGGTGCATGATATCTGCAAACAGATCTTGTGCCGCAGTATCTTGTCCGTTCATAAACCGCGTCGCAATGGCTGCAAACTCCGCACGGGTGATTCTAGCATTGGGACGGAACGTTCCATCTTCATAGCCGCAAAGCACACCCAAATTCACCATCGTCGAGATTGCATTGTTATACCAGTCTTTGGGCGAAACGTCCGAGAAGCTGTTCGATGTCATCCAGAACTGATCCCGGGCTTCATCGGTTAACAGACGGAAGAAAATCGTCGCGACCTCGGCACGGGTAATGGATGCATCAGGTCGAACCGTGCCATCCTCCGCATAGCCGATCAGATAAGCATAATGATCTTTCGTGTTCAACCACAGCGTTCGAGCTGCCATACCATGTGCCGTCACATCATCCGGAATGTCAACGACTTCCTTGTCGATCTTGGTTTTGTCTTCTTTTCCATTGCTGCCGTTTTTGCCTGCATCGTTTGCTTCCGGATGGCGTGCACCACCACCAGTGCGTGCTGTAAAATGCGCGGTGACAGTAACAGGCTGTCCCAGCTGATCGACTCCCAGTTTCACCGGCATATCCAGCACCTCACCACTGGGCCAGAGCTGCTTGCCCAAACTATCGCTGCTCCAGCCCTGAAAACGTCCGTTCTCACCAGCAATCGCACGCGCTGTCAACTGTCTCTCGGGCAATTCTCCGCGTCCGGCAGTTGCAATCTCTTCCGGGGTATAAGTCAGAATTTGTTCCGACTGTTCAACTTTGCCATACGTATCCTCACGACAGAGATAGCGAATCACAATCTGACGGGTGTCGGCAATGCCATCTGCGTTGCGGTCTGCTTCAAACTGCCAGCTCCCCTGCAAAACCAAATCATGGGTAGGCATTTTGATCTGCTCTTCCCGCTCGCCGATGCCATTCCAGCCCGAAAACGTATAGATTCCCGGCACGCCGTCTTTCTCGGCGCAAATTACCGTCTGCGCACGGTATCTGGTATCCAAAGTCACCGTAGTACCTGCAAGGTAAGTTTTGGAATCCTGCGGAAGCTGTGCCTGTGCAGGCTGTCCGCTCCAAGCATACGTTACACTGTATCGCGCTTCCTTCGTATCGGGGATTCCGTTCCGGTTGCTGTCAGCAGCCCATACCTCATAGAGCGTTTGCGTCATCCGACTGTCAAAAAAGACGACATTGCAGGCTTCTGGAATTGCTTCCTCACTCTCGCGATAGACTTTATCCTGCGGATTTTCCTGTGACCAGTGCAGAAAGACCATATTTTCAGGTGCGTCAATTACAACATTTGTCGGAAGCTTGAGCACATATGCATGTCCCGGATCTAACGCTCGCTCCTGCACGTCCATGACAAACTGGCTGCCGCCGGCAATCGTACCGTATGCGGTCTGAAACGTCAGCTGATAGACTTGCTCGGGTCTGAAATGTGCTGTAAAGGTAATAACCGTTCCACCTGCAACCTGATCGAAGGTCTGAACGCCCAATACTTGTCCATCCGACAGTGTTCGGTCTCCATAATCGACCGTCCAGTGATCGAATACATAGCCATCCTTCGCCTGCGCCTCTGCCGGCACAGTTTCCACCTGCGTCCACTGCGTTGCTCCATCCAAATTGATGATCTGCTCTGTTCCCTGTACCGTGCCACACTCTGTGTCAGCACTCACATAACGCACAAAGACCTGGCGTTCATCCGCGATGCCATCATGGTTGTGATCTGGAACAAAATGCGCAGTAAACACGGTATCCTTGGTGTATGCCGTTGCCCGGAACGTTCCCATTGCAATATCCGGATCTGTCAAACTGTCTGTTTGCCAATAGGCAAACATATATCCGGACTGTGCCACAGGCTGCGGAATCGCATGCGGATGTGCTGTGCCGTCCTGCTTGTTTACGTATTCATCCATATTGCCAATCAAACTGCCTTTGCTCAGATCGGCTGACTGGTAAGTAAAGTGCACCTGCGCTACATCAGGGACAAGGTCTCCATTGTGATCGGCAGCCAAATATGCAGTAATATGGACGGTGGTCTCATCCGTTCCCATGGTGTCATACCGGAATCGGGCAACGCCCTGATTGTCATGGAGCAGGCTGGTTACCTGTGCCGTCGTGTTTTCCTGATATCCGGTAATCACATAGCCGTCCGGCGCAATCCATTCCACCGAATGCGGCTGTCCTTTGACCAAGTCCAGCTGTTCCCACCCCGGCTGAATGTGAACACCATCTTTCGCATATTCATCCAGCTGCTGGGCGGATAGACCTGCACCGTCATCCGCAAACCCGGCATACAGTGTAAAGGTTTCCGCCTTTGGCCGGGCTTGAATCTTCAGATCAAACACAAAATTGTGCGCCATCGCCGTTTCGATCACGCGCAAATCACCTGAACGCTTTTTCAGATAGTCCGACTGATCTAAGTCGATATGTTCTTCTTCTGCGCCGGGCAGAACGGTCTCATAGCTATCTCCACTGCGTATCTGTAATTTCTTCCCTTCCAAGGTATATGTCTTTGACCCGATTGTAACTTCGGTCAGCAGCTGTCCACTTCTCAAGTCTACATCGGTATCAAATGGTGGCTGCGTGTCTTTCGCAATCAATCTGGAATCAGTCGGGTCACCGCCGTATACAATAGCAGCCGTTCCCGTACCCAATCCGTAATTCATCACGTAGCGTCGGTTCAGCCAATCAATGAATTTACGGTTCTGATCGGAATTTTCCTTGCGGATACGCTCAAAATCAACGGTATTCCCATCGATTTCTACCGTACCATTCACCGTAAACGTACTCGAATACAGCAAATACAAGGTATCGCCGTCATGCAGCCTCGTGACCGTACCTAATCCCATATAGTCAATCTGTTCGATCTCTGTGTCTGGCTGTGTTCCCTCTGCTCGTATGACTGCCGCGCTGCTGAGCACATAGTCCGTTCCGATCTGTTCACCAGAAACGGTATCACGCGCCGAAAAGCGGATATTGGCGTTCTGGCCTGCAAACTGAATGGAAAAACTCTGATCGGCAAGATAGGTTCCGTCTCTGTAAACTTTGACCGTTGCTGTGCCCTGCGTTGCGGCATCCGGTTCCACAGGGTCGGGTGTCTCTACAACTACATAGTCACTTGTACCGCCTTCGTTGACCGGCAAATCAGGTGTTTCTTCCCACTGTGCTGTAAAAGTAACTCCATGACTGAGTGAGAAAATTTCCCCTTGCTGATATGTCGTTCCTGTCTCGAGCTTCCATCCCGTAAACCGATAACCCTTTAGCGCTGTAAATGCACAATCTTCCAGCGAACGAATGTGATACGTTGGAGAGGTCAAAACTTCATCAATATATGTATCCTCGGCATCATCCGGCTGGGAAACCGGTACATTCCGATGATATATCACGTCAACGGGTATGTTGCTGACATATCCATCCACATGATACCCATCATCCAGTTTCTTAATCGCATACCACACAATCGTCTGTTCCGGTTGCAGTCCTGCCTTTTGGTACAAGGCCTCCATAATCTGACGAGCCGGTTCACGGATCATGGTTTCCTGCATGGTGGTATTCTCTTCGCCCAATGCGAAATATTCATCTCCCACATTTGGCACCCTTCGATAGCCTTCCACCGTCAAAAATCCCGGCAAGCCAGTCTGCTCTGTATATGTATCATTTCCAACCGCTATCGTATCGCTGGCGTTCGGATAGTAGTTAAACTGTCCTTGATCGCCGCTGCTTCCCGGTTGAATTCCTGCCGCTTTTAAAATAAAGAACTTAGCACGGGGCTCTGTCACGGTAACACGCCATTTTTCTTCACTCCAGCTACTAAAAATAGTCGTACGATAACGGTGCGTGACCGTTGTCTCGCCAAGCTTATGTCCGGTTACCGAAGCTGACTTTCCGCCCCAATTCATCACAGCCTCGGCGATATCGGGATTCTCTGATGCCCATTCATGATATACAACCCAGTTTCCTCTCTGCGCAATGATATCCTTTGTTTCTCCAAGCTGGACTTCACTCGTTCCAGCGTCATAAGCTGCGCATGCCTGTATCGGCATACCGGTTACCAGCATAATAAACATCGTTATACTTGCAAGTAATCGTTTTAGATGCAAAAATATTCCTCCTTTAAAATCAACTTTTCATTTATCTGTCATTTTTCTTATGTTCTGCGATCATTTCCGCATAATAGGCTTGCTTTTGTGCCTTTACCTTCCCAGCACAGACAGGGCAGCCGCATCGCTTTCCTCCCGTTCGTGAAGCGATACTTGCGCACCAGACATGTCCTTGTTCGCAAATCCACCAGACCTTTTTCTTACTGCCATAGCTTAAATCTTTGGGTGTCAGCGGTGCATTCCGCTCAGCGTCCCATTCCTGCAGCAAGGTCTGCTGTCCGGTTCGGATACAGAAATCATACAGTGTTTCCCGCAAAGTTCTCCCCTCCTTCCATGTCCTGAAATCGGTAAATTTCCCGCTCTTGGGTATTTTTTCTTATAAAAAAAGAGGCTGACCGATAGATCAGCCTCCTTTCCCAGAAAACCAACGATATGCCTGTTCTGTTTACAGTATCAGATGATTTGTGCCGTCTTTTCTCAATCTCCTTATGAACTTCGGTGTTTCTTTGATCATTGACCTCTCTCTGCTGGTCAATTGCCGCGTTCCAGCTCGTCGATTGTCAACTCTCCCCAACTATAATTGACCATGTACGCCCCTTTGAAAAGATGTGCATATTCCGGTTTTCTGGACAGGTAATTGTAGAGATCGCACCGCACTTTTGTCGTATTTAAACGCCGCATGCCCTTTTTGGACTCAATCAGGTCTTCCAGATGATACTCTTTCAGGGTATTTCTGAGAATCATAACGATCTTTCTCACGCGCGCCAGCGTCACTTTATTGACCGATTCATCTTCCCACAAGCAGGATATGATATCGCCCTGAGATACATAGGCGCCCCGTCGATCGACCAGCAGCGCAAGCAGCTCTTTTGCCTTGGCATTATGGATTAACAGCGCTTCTCCGTTGACGAAAACTTCAAAATAGCCAAATGTACGAATGTATACACCGTCATTGACAAAGATCGGCTGTTCAATGGGTGTAATCACCGACCGCTCGGCGATCTCCTGCATGGACTCATCGTAAATCACATACTTGTTTCTGCCGGTTACCTTGGCCTGATACAGTGCACGATCGGCTTTTTCATACAACGTTTGGAAGTCCTTGCCATCTCGCGGGAACAATGCAACGCCCGCACTGATCGACACCTTAACACCCTGCTGCAATTCTCGGTATACTGCTGCAATCATAATCCGAAAATGCTCTTTGGCCATCGTAATATCCGATACGTCGTTGACATAAATTGCAAATTCATCTTCGCCAATGCGCGCGACCATATCTTCCTTATCAACCACGACCTTCAATGTCTGCGCGATGTCTTTTAACGCAGTATCGCCATACACATGACCCAATGTATGGTTGACCTTTCCAAAACCATCGACATCCAGAAGAATCATCGCACGATTGAGTCCGCCTTCCGGCGAACTGCACCGCTCGGTCACATAATCTATAAACGCTGTGCGGTTATACGCTCCCGTTACCAAATCCAGTCGTGCCATTTCCAGCAGCCGAATCTCAGAACGCTTCTCTTCATTGATATCCAGACAGGAAATCCAGACATTGGTCGATGATGTATAGGGGTCTTTCAAAATCTGACAAAACGCTCGAATCCAGATTGTCTCCCCATCATGGTAGGCAATCTGAAATTCTTTCGTTCCATAACTCTGATTTCTCTCAAACCCTTCCAGAAGATTCTCACGCGAAAAACATTCCATGAACATCTCGCGGTATTTCGGCAAGATATCCTGACACATTCTCTCCGTCGCTTTGGTATACGAAGTCGTGAAGTCTTTGAAATACCGTTCTGGAATCTGTCCCTCATACCCTTCAAAGGTATCCAAGGTCAGGTTATATTCCAGATTAAACAGGATTTCCTTGGTGCCCTGACGGGTGTAATTCTGAAAGCGCATAGAAGCAAGCTCGCTCTGCCGCTTATTGGTCACATCCCCACAGAAAATGATCGCGTACAGCGGGGTGTGATCTTCTGCGAAAACCGTCGCATAGGTACAGTGATACCAAGCCCATCCGCCATCCGGCAGGCGCACTTTGAAATGCGTCGTGTCGCGCGGTGTGCCATAGCGCAAGCGCTGGAAAAATGCCCTCGCTTGTGCGATGCTCTCTTCTGCAATGTACTGCTCGGTAATCAGCTGGCGCGAACGATGCGCATGCGTAATACGAGAAAATGCCTGTTTGGATACCGGACTAATCGGAATCAGTACATCGGTATTAAAATCGTACTTTAAAATCAGTTTGGTGGAAGTTTCTACGATGATTCCCAGCAGCTGCTCGGATTCCTGAAGTGCCTTAAACTCGATATCCTGCTGTTTTTGCTTCGTAATATCGGAAAACGAAATCACCGCAGACACCGGCTCGTTCTTCTCGTTGAAAATGACCGTTGCAATGCCCAAAAACCACCAATATCGGCCAAATCCTTTGGACTTGACTTCCACCGAGCAGTTCTCACCGCGCATAATCTTTTCGTAGAACTCCAGATAATCCGCGACACTCTCCGGCTGAATACATCCATTATCCACCAGATAATACGGCATATTTTCCATCTTATCGGGAATATTGTGCCGCTTTGCGATCTCGTATTTGTCAGGCAGTTCCTCCCTGCACCATTGGGCAATGTCTTGAATATACGCGCAGTCCGCCGGGTGAATGATATCCTTGTAGGAAAATGGCTGATCCTCCTCCGGGAACAAGCGCCGCAGCAGTTGTTTGATATTCTCCGAAGCATACAGCGGTCGCTGGTCAAGTCCTACTTCCTTGACGATCATTCCGAAAAAGAGTGATTCGTTCAGCCGTTCCAAACAATAATTTTGCAGGTACAGCGCCTGCTCGGCGCGCTTGATCTGCGAGATATCCAAGAACACTGCCTCTGCGGTCAGGCCATCTTCACAGCGTTCGGTCACCCGCACGGTCATCTGCATCCATGCATGTTCTGCTCCGCGCACAATCCGAAACTCACAGTGTGTCGTGTCTGCATCACCAAGCAGTCTGCCCATCGCTTGTGCAATGCAGGCACGGTCCTGGCTGTATACAATAGACTTCATCCAGTCCATGTCTGCGCGCTGCCATTGCGCAATCGGATACCCCGTGATTGCACACAGAGGCGGGTTGCAAAACAATGTATGCAGCGCACGCGTACTGTGCTCATATCGGCATCGTAATATGCCTAAGGGAATATCATCCGCAAGTTTTAGGAAAATACTCTCATCTGTTATGCTCGCGCACTGTACGGACTGCGCAGCCGGTGCAGTGTCTTTCATTTGTACGCATTCGCATACAACCAGCTGCTGTTCACCGTCTTCCCGCAGCTGCTGGTTTGTCATTCGATAATACGCAAATGTACCGTCTTTGCACCGCAGCCGTCCCGTCCAGTCCTTTGGACAGGCAGTTGTTTTTACAAATGTCTGAAATGCCGCGATGTCATCCGGATGTATGGAGAATAACAGAAAACTGCCTGCACAGTGCTGGAAATCAGCAAAACTGTCATAGCCCAGTTCTTTGGCCAGAAATTCATCCATAAACGCAAGCTCGAATCCCTGATTGTTACAAAACTCAACCCGAGCGCAAGTCTGAACCGGATATATCTTCTCTTGATGCGTCATGAAAAACGCCTCCTCACAATATCTTCAACAGATTCGGTCTATTTTCATAGGACTCGTCCATTCTCTTTCTATCCCAATTATAGTGCATCGTGTGACAAAAAGAAAATTTATCTGTTGACCGCTCACCCTTGCCAGTCTCTGCGTATATGCATGTTCCTTTGCTTTTTTAACCTGCATTTTAATGTATGCGCAACTCGGTTTCCTCAAGTGGCAGAAGATTGCTCTCATTATAGGCGGTTACGTGTTCCGTTCGAGCCGTTAAAGCGTTCCGTAAGCGTTCCTAAATAAAATATTTTCTTTTTTATCCGGTTTTTATGATTTTTATAGTTTTAGTATTTAATGTTATTCTTATCTGTCACATGAAAATACTCTTTCTCGGTCTTCTCCACATTGACAGAGTCCCAGAATACGCTGTATGATAGACACACAAACTCATCTCACCGACGAGATTTATAGAATATGAAAGGAGCCGCAGCATGAAAGTCATCTGCTTTGGCGATTCCAACACCTTTGGCTACGATCCCCGTTCCTGGTTCGGTGGCCGTTATATGCCTGACAGCCGTTGGGTGGATATTCTGGCTGCTGAAACCGGATGGACGGTCTACAACATGGGCGAGAATGGCCGGGAAATTCCGCGTGAGACGCCCGACTTTCCCGCAGACACCGATCTGCTCATCCTCATGTTGGGTACGAATGATTTACTTCAGGGGCGCAGTCCGAAAGAAGCTTCGGAAAAGCTGATGCGGTTTCTCTCCGGTCTGACGCTTGACCCCAAGCAGGTCTTACTGATTGCACCACCGCCTCTGACTCTGGGAGAATGGGTCAGCTCGCAGCAGCTTATCGAGGATTCCAAGGTATTTGCCCAATACTGTCACGATCTCGCACAGCAGTTAGGCATGGGCTTTGCCGATGCCGGCAAGTGGAACATCCCCCTTGCCTATGACGGCGTACATTTCACCGAACAGGGACACAAAATCTTTGCGTCCAACCTTCTGGAGGTACTCAAATGAAGCGAATTCTCCCCCTATTTTTCTCTCTTCTGTTGCTGTTTACCGGCTGCGGAGGCAACACAGCAGACAATTCCTACCAACAGATCACCCAGGAGAAAGCCAAGGAAATGATGGACACGCAAGAGGTCATTGTCCTCGACGTACGGGAACAGAACGAATATGACAGCGGTCACATTCCCGGTGCTGTCCTGCTTCCCGCGGGAACCATTGACGAGGACACCGCTGCCGCTGTGATTCCCGAAAAGGATTCTACAGTTTTGGTGTACTGCCGCAGCGGAAACCGCAGCAAAACCGCGTCCTCTGCGTTAGCTGAACTTGGTTATACCAACATCTATGAATTTGGCGGTATCAACACCTGGCCTTATGAGACGGAATCTTAAAATATTGCCTGATTACGGAAAACTCCCTCTGAAACCTAAAATTTCAGAGGGAGTCTTTTTATATCCTAGAAAGTTTTGAGATTAGGCATAGCCTCCTTACTTGATTTGGTCGATTTGTCCGGACTGAATCGCATCCAAATGCGCGGCAATGCGTTCCTCTGGCCAATCCCACCACCGCAATGCAAGCAAAGACGCAATGGTATCGTCAGGAAATCGCTTGCGAATCGGCTTTGCCGGGACACCGCCAACGATGGTATAGGGCGGAACATCTTTTGTCACAACCGCTCGGGTTCCGATGATTGCCCCGTCTCCAATGGTCACACCGGCCAAGATAACCGCCTCATATCCAATCCACACGTCGTTTCCAATCACAATATCTCCCTTATAATCCCAAGCTCTGGCTACCTGCGCCCGCTCGAGTCCCCATTCTTCAAAGAAAATCGGAAACGGATAGGTAGAAAGTGAAGTCAGGCTGTGATTGGCACTGTTAAAGAGAAATTTTGCGCCGCAGGCAATGGAACAGAATTTGCCGATGATCAAGCGATCGCCATTGATGGGATAATGGTATAAAACATTATTCTTCTCAAATTCCGTCGGGTCATTTACAAAATCATTGTACATGGTGTAGTCGCCAACGATGATATTCGGATTGGTGACGACTTGGTTTAGATAAACAGTCTGGTCATCTCCCGTGCGGGGATAAATCTTTGCTTTGTTCATGTTTCAGTCCTCCTTGACTGGATGGTTTGGAAAAAAACCACATGATGGCATAACAAAAGGCCGCAAACAAACATTGTCTGCGACCTTACATACAAATTTCATGTCATTAACCTGTAAAATGGGTATAAAAAACCAAGGCAGTTCGATTCTGCCCTGCGTTTCCGGTGTTACAGATCAAATTTCCCAAACGGCTCCGCACAATGTTTCATGGTATCAACTTGTGTGGAGCCCAAAGCAATGCAAATTTTCCCGAATTGCACGGTGCTCACCTCGCTTTGCTGTCACCATTACTATATCCAATCTGCTCCCCTGTGTCAATGGTGCTCTGTGCTGGATGCACGGCTATTTTTCACCGGTAAATATAGCTCGCACCGGTAAGGCGTGCCGCTATGGAACTCGGCCTTGCCGCCGTGTGCTGCGGCAATCTGGGACACCAGCCGCAGTCCCGTACCGTGGGCAGCTCCGCCGTCCGATTCCAAGGTTTGAGGTGCATTTGTTTGTGTCATTCCCGCCACAGTTCCGCCTTCGACCCAGAGAACGAGCTGTCCTCCCTCTGCCCTGGCTCCCAAGTGAATGGAACAACCGGGTGCGTTGTGCCGCACGCAGTTCACAAGCAGGTTGTTCACGGCACGGCGCAGCAAAAACGGGTCAGCCTCGATGTCTGGCAGCCCATTTTCCGGCAATTCCATCTCAAAGTCAAATCCTTCTGCCATGCCGCCGTTGAGAAAATCTGCGGCGACCTGCCGCAGGAAGACTGCAGGCTGCAACCGCTCTTTGCGCAGCGCCTGCATTTCACAGTCCAGCCGCATGGTCAGATTCAGGTCGTTCACCAAGTCTCGAATGACCTGACTTTGCGCCCGAATGGCCGTTGCCTGCCGCTTGTGTTCTACTGTCAAGTCGTTCGCGTCTTCCAACTGCGCGGCATAGCCCATCACCACTGAAAGCGGTGTGCGGATATCATGCGAAACGCCGTTAATCCAGTTTGAGCGAGCTGCATCTCGAATCTGCTGATCTTGTCGGAACCAGCGGCGCACCGCCAGCCACGCGAGTGCCAGTACGCTGCCCAATGCCAACAGGAAAAATCCGATCAACCACGCCGGGGTCTGGAGCAATGTCTGAGTGCTCATCGCCATGTCGTGTTTCCACACGCTGCCCTTGGGTGCACCGGCCACCAGCAAGCCGTCGTCTCGAACCCGACACAGCACCGGGTAGTCGTTTAAATACCATCGCGTAAAGGCTGCCACATCGGTGATCGTATACTGTTCGGGCACATCCTCCGGCTTGCGAAATTCCCATACCACCTGTCCCGTCTCGTCCAACAGCATGGCCCATTGGTTGGCTTTCAGCAGCTCTTCACCGGTAAAGGCATAGCCTGTTCCGTCCCAAGTCAGGGTATCGGACAGTTTTGACACAGGAATGCTCCAATCCTGCCCATATACCGTATTGTAGTAGACAAAGGCAAATATTCCGAACAGGGTCACGGCGGCGATCAAAAGCGATGACACGGTCACCAGCATGACGCCTTTGAGCAATCCACGCAGCTTCATGATAGTTCCTCCCGTTTGAGCCGGTAGCCAAGGCCGCGTACAGTCAGCAGGAACTTGGGGTGGGATGGGTCGGCTTCCACCTTTTCCCGCAAGCGGCGGATATGTACCATGAGTGTATTCTCATATCCGACCAGTGGTCCGTCCCACAGCGCTGCGCACAAGGCATCTATGGTCACGATGTTCCCCCGTGCCTCCCACAGCTTTTTCAGCAGGGCAAATTCCTTTGCCGTGAGTGCGATTTCCTCACCGTCCCGTCGCACGGTTCCCTTTCCCCAGTCGATCTCGGTGTCTCCCAGTTTTGGTGTGCTGGGTTTCTCCCGATAGACCCGCCGCAGCACGGCACGCAGGCGCAGCAGAAGCTCCTGCGGTAAAAACGGTTTGGTGATGTAGTCGTCCGCTCCGAGGCCAAGCCCCCGCAGCCGTGCTTCGTCCTCGTCCCGTGCCGAGAGGAACAGCACTGGTACATCCCGGATTTCCCGCAGCTTGCCCAGCAGCGAAAACCCGTCTCCGTCCGGCAGCATCACATCCAGCAGTACTGCATCCGGTTTGGTCGTGCAAAACCGCTCCATCGCCTGTGTGCAGGACAGGGCTGCGATGACCGCATAGCCCGCTCGGGTCAAAATCTCCTGCACCATGCGCTGAAGTGCGGGCTCGTCATCCACAATCAATATCTGATAGGCCATTTCCCGGCCTCCTTTGCTTTGTTCTGTCTCCATTATAGAAAAAAGCCTGCCCATCGTCCAGCCGCCCCGTCTGAAATTTCAGGTAATCGTAAGGTAGGCTTCATGGATGTGTAAGGCAGGTGCGCTATGATAGATTGCGCAAGGAGGTCTTGTCATGAACATTATCCAAACGCACGATCTGTGCAAACAATACGGGAATGCCCTGCGGGTATCCCATCTGAATCTGAATGTCCCCGAGGGCAGCATCTACGGTTTTCTCGGCCCCAACGGTGCTGGAAAGTCCACGACGCTCAAAATGATCTTAGGTTTGGTGCGTCCGACAGCGGGCAGCATCCGCGTACTGGGAAAGGATATGGACAGCAGCAACCGTCTGTCAGTTCTGCGTCAGGTGGGCAGTCTCATCGAGAGTCCCAGCTACTACGGCCATCTGACCGGCGAGGAAAATCTGCGCATCGTCCAGACGCTTCGCGGCATTCCCGAGAAAAACATCCGTGAAGTCCTGCAAATCGTCCGGCTGGACGGTCAGCGGGAAAAGAAAGTCGCTCATTACTCGCTGGGTATGAAACAGCGTTTGGGGTTAGCGGCTGCGTTGCTGGGCTATCCCAAGCTGCTCATTCTGGACGAACCCACAAACGGACTGGACCCGGCGGGCATTCAGGAGATGCGCGAGCTTATCTGTGACCTGCCCGGCCGGTTCGGCATGACCGTAGTGGTGTCCAGTCACCTTTTGAGCGAAATCGACCAGATGGCCAACCATGTTGCAATCATTCGCGAGGGTGAACTGGTATTTCAGGACTCTCTGGAAGCGCTGCACGGCAGAAGCCGTCACCATCTGGCGCTCCGTACCACCAACAACGCCATCGCGCGCCGTCTGCTGGCCGAACAGTCGGTGCCCTGCGAGGAAGAAAACGGTTATCTCATCCTGCCCATTCTGTCCGACGAAGTCGCCGCCCAGCTGACCGGTTTTCTGGCTGGCAACCGTCTGGGAATCGTCCGGCTGGAAGAACGGCAAAAGAGCCTTGAGGACATCTTCCTCGACCTGACCGGAAAGGCGGCGAGCTTATGACGCTGCTGAAACTGGAATTTTACAAGTGCCGTCGCCGGAACATCGTGCTGATCTGTGCCGCCATACTGGCCGTGCAGTTCATTTGGATGACGGCGTATTTCTCCCGGCAGGACGCCGAGGATCTCAAGTGGGGCTGGATGCTTCTGCTCTACAATCTGTCCACGGTAGATGCCATCATCCTGCCGCTCAGTGTGGCCACGCTGGCCAGCCGAAACTGTGAACTCGAGCACAAGGGCAGCACATGGAAGCTGCTCGAAACCATGGCCACGCCCGGTCAGCTCTACACCGCAAAGCTCGTCTGGGGTGCGCTGGTACTGGCCGTCCTGCTCATCATCCGCTCGGCGCTCTTTCTGGGCGTAGGCATCGCGCAGGGCTTTCAAGGTGCGATTCCCTGGGGTCGGTTTGGACTGTTTACCCTGCTCTCCTGGGCGGTGTCCATGATGGTCTATGCGCTCCAGCAAGGGTTATCTCTGCGCTTTGCCAATCAGGCCGCCGCGCTGGTGTGCGGCATTGCAGGCAGCTTTCTGGGCATCCTGTCCATGCTGTTTCCACCGGCTCTGGTTCGGTGCGTGCCTTGGGGATACTACGGTTTACTGTCGCTGGTTTTTATGGACTGGAACGAAGTCACACGCGTGACCCGGTTCTATTGGCATGCGCTTCCGGCGACCGATGTTGCGCTGCTGCTTCTTTGGATGGCGGTATTCCTGATTGCAGGCCGGGCGCTGTTTGTCAAAAAGGAGGTGTAAGACATGCTGCTTCGCTGTCTGCATGCAGAACTGCAAAAATGCCGTCGTTCCCCGGTATGGCTGGCCTTTCTGGTACTGCCCATCTTTCCCGCAATTCTGGGAACCGGGAACTATTTAAGCAATCTGGACGCGCTGGGAAACGGATGGTACAGTCTGTGGAGTCAGCACACGCTGTTCTCCTCCATGTTCTTTCTGCCTGCGCTGCTGGGTGTGTTCTGTTCCTGGCAATGGCGGCTCGAGCACACCGACCACAACTGGAACAGCTTTCTCACCGCCCCGGTACCGGTGCGCGATCTGTATGCGGCAAAGCTGATTCTCGCTGCCGGGGTGTCGGTACTGGCACAAGGCTGCATCGGGGTGCTGTTCCTGCTCAGCGGCAAAATCGCCGGGCTCTCTGCTCCCATACCGCCCGAACTGCTCTCGTGGCTGCTCTATGGTGCGCTGGGCGGGGTCGCGGTCTGTGCGGTACAGCTCTTTTTGAGCCTCATCATCCGTGCCTTTGCCCCGCCGGTGGCCTTGGCTCTGATCGGCGGCATTGCCGGTCTTTTGTTCACGGCACGCGGTCTGGGCTATGCCTTTCCCTACTCGCTGTTATGTCTGGGCATGCGCGCCAACAACCCCCAGATGGTGCTCAGCCCGGTTCCCTTCCTGCTCTCTGTGCTGATCTACGGTATTGTTTTTGTTTTCCTCGCGCTTCGGTATCTCAAGCGGCGTGAGATTGCGGCAGAATAGCCCTCCAAAACTTGCAAATTTGTCTGTTTTCGGTTGCAATAATAGGAAAAGGAGGAATCTATGATACCAGAATCCATACGGAACGCGGACAGCCATCTGCGGGCGCGGCGCAAGCCGGGTCATCCGGGGATTGTGTATCCAAATCATATCCGAAAGAAACGACAAAAGGAGGACAAACTGTATGCGAAAACGAATATTGAGTCTCTTGATCGTCCTGGCCCTTTGCCTGGGCCTGCTGCCCGTCACGGCGCTGGCGGCAGACGGAATTGAACTCTATGTAGGCGGTCAGCTAATTACAGAAAGCGGATGCTATGAAAACCAAGACGGAACTTGGACAAAAGTTGACGGTACGGAACCTGCCAATGGTCAGTTTTCCTATGACGCCGACAGCGTCACCCTTACGCTGAATCAGGCGAAGATTGTTAACTATCAAGATGTGACTGTTGGAGGAGGTTTCACATATCCCGGTAGTGTGATCGCTTTTAGTCAGTCTGCTGATGTTTCTCTCAAAATAGTAGTATCCCAAGGAACGAGTAACATAACGGGAACCGGCGGAATTCGTGTGGTGTCCAAGGCTGGCGATGCCTCCTTGTCTATCTCAGGTCCTGGCAGCTTAGAAGTCAATGTGGATAGGAACGATTCAGGAATTACGCTTATTGGTTCAAAGAATGTGAACCTTAACATAGACGGTGCGGATGTTAAGACTTTAGCTGCGTATTATTACGGAGTTGATTTACACGCTGGTGATGGGTTCAAAGCTGCTGCTGTGGTGAATAATGGAAAACTGACCGCCGGCGGCAGTGGCGGTATAGGAATTTACTATCGATGGACTAACCCCAGTGACAGCGGTACTTCCAGCCTGACCGTCAGCGGCAACGCAGTGGTGGATACCAGAGACAGTAAAATATTGATTGCTTCACAAGCAAGTGAAGTTCAGGTTAGTGCAGGTAGTGATGGCAACGGCGGTATCGTCTTTGACGGCAAGAGCGGCACTGTGTACGGCGATGTGACCTTGCAGGAGGACATCACCATTGGCGAGGGCGAGAGCCTGACCATCCCGGATGGTTCCTCTCTTAACAGTAATGGCAAGCTAACCAACAACGGCACCATCAATGTGGAGAGCGGCGGCACTCTAACAGGCGATGCGGGCGGCGAAGTTGTTTATGCTCCCGCCATCACGACCCAGCCGACAGCCCAGACTGTGACCGAGGGAAACACTGCCACCTTTACCGTTGCGGTCACTGGCGAAAACCTGTCCTATCAGTGGCAGCAAAGTACCGATAACGGAAGCAGCTGGACGGATATTACAGGCGAAACCAACGCCACCTATACCATTGCGACTACCACAATGGACATGAACGGCACGCAATACCGTTGTGTTGTGGAAAACAATATAGGTAAAGTGACAAGTGACGCCGCCACATTGACCGTGACCGCCATTCCTACCTACTCCATAACGATGGAAACCGACGGCAACGGCACCGCGTTCGCTTCCCAGACTTCTGCTCCGGAAGGAACGACCATCACCCTGACCGCTACGCCGAACAGCGGCTATCACTTTGACCGTTTTGAAGTCGTTTCCGGTCAGATTACCATTACGAACAACACCTTTACCATGCCGGCGAGAGATGTGACCGTCAAGGCAGTCTTTGACCGCGATTCCAGCGGTGGCGCACACCATCCGGATGCCGGCAGCACAACGACGACCTCTTCCGACCGCTATGAGATCGAAACACCGTCCGATGTCGAAAACGGCTCGGTCAAGGTAAGTCCCTCCAAGGCCGAAAAGGGCGACACGGTCACCGTGACCGTCACCCCGGACGACGGCTATCAGCTGGACAAGCTCGCGGTCTATGACGAGGACGGCGACAAGCTCGACCTGAACGACAAGGGCGACGGCAAGTTTACCTTCCAGATGCCGAAGGGCGACGTTTCCATCGAGGTATCTTTCGCGCCGATCGAGGACGAGACCCCGAAGGCGGATTTCTCCGATGTCCCGGCGGATGCCTGGTACGCAGAGGCCGTCCAGTACGTCTATGAAAACGGCCTGATGACCGGCACGAGCGACACGACCTTCTCCCCCGATCTCACCACCTCCCGTTCCATGATCGCCACCATCCTCTGGCGTATGGCTGGCAGTCCGGTTGTGAACTACGCGATGGACTTTGCCGACGTACCCGCAGATCAGTGGTATGCCGAGGCTGTCCGCTGGGCTTCCAGCGAGGGCATTGTCGGCGGCTACGGCAACGGTTCCTTCGGCACCGGCGACCCCATCACCCGCGAACAGTTCGCCGTCATGCTCTACCGCTTCGCACAGAAGCAGGGCTATGATGTGAGCGTAGGCGAGAATACCAACATCCTCTCTTATACCGATGTCTCGGCTGTCAGCGAATATGCCATCCCGGCGATGCAGTGGGCGGTCGGCAGCGGTGTCATCACCGGTATGGGCGACACACTGGCACCGCTGGGCGAAACCACCCGCGCACAGGCCGCAATGATGCTCATGCGGTTCTCCGAGCAGTATGCTTAACTCCTCCCTTTCTCCTTTTGTCAAAAAAGAACGCTTGTGGTTGTACAAAGCGCTCATTGTGTCCGACCGGTATTCATGGTAAGATAATGGTAACGACTCATCGAGGAGGCTGCATCTATGGACGTACAGATTGCACCCGGACAACCCGAACGACTGGAAGAATATCTGGAAATTCTGCGCGACAGCGCACTCTATGAACACTACTATGCGCCCGACGAAGAACGCACGCTGCGCGCAATCCTGTCCGATGCGCTGGCACGCGGTGCGGTCCTCATCGCCTATCGACATACCGGCGAAGCCGTCGGCCTGATGCAGTGCGAATGGCAGGGCATGTTCGGTGCGTGGCCGTATCTGGCTCTGCTCGGTGTCAAAAAGCAATGGCGCGGTCAGGGTGTCGGTCACAGCCTGCTGCAAGCGTTTGAGCGCATTTCTCGCCAGATGGGTGCGCGTCAAATCTTCATCTGCGTCAGCCACTTTAACCCCCGTGCCCGTGCGCTGTATACCTCGTTCGGCTTCCGCAAATGCGCGCTGATCGATGATCTGTACCGCGACGGTATCCGGGAAAACGTCCTGCGCAAGCGCTTGGACGACTGAAAATCTCACAGGACACAAAACAGCCCTCCGGGATACGCTCCCGAAGGGCTGTTTGCTTCTTCTTTTGTTACTCGGCTCGCTCGATGAACTGGAAGCGCTCGACATCAAACATGCCCATGTCGGTAATGCGCAGAGACGGAATGACCGGCAATGCCATAAAACTCAGGGTGATGAATGGGTCGGCAGTCTCTGATACGCCCATTTCATGCGCTTTCTGACTCAGCTCTTCCAACCGAACGGTCAGATGATCGGGCGTGTCCTCGGACATCAAGCCGCAAATCGGAAGCGGCAGCGTGTCCACGACCTTTCCCTGCCGCACGATGGTATATCCACCCTGCACGCGCGTAAGCTCCTGCACCGCCGCCAGCATGTCGGCATCGTTGGTGCCCACGACAATCATATTGTGCGAGTCATGGGCGACTGTGGTCGCAATCGCGCCATTCTGCAAGCCGTATCCGCGAATCAGTCCCACACCGATGTTGCCAGTCTCGTGGTGGCGTTCCAGTACAGCAATCTTACACAGCGTTCCCTGCGCAAGCGCCTGCGGCACCTCTGCCTGTGCCATCCAAGCCGTGTTGGTCAATATCTCATGCGGCACCATTTCCATGACCGGCTGCATGTCATCCGGGTAACGCGGCAATGCAAAGGGGTGTGCGGGAAGCGCACCGACGTGCACCGACTCGCGCAAGGCCTGTGTCGGGTGCTGCACCGAAATTTCTTCATCGGGATCGACCGGCGCACCGTGATGGTATACCTGATGCGGCATCCACGATTCCAAGTCCTCCCATACGACCAAATCCGCCCACCAGCCCGGTGCAATCGCACCGACTCTGGGCAGTCCATAAATCTGCGCCGCGTGAATGGTCGCCATCTGCAAGGCCGACATGGCTGGCAGTCCGCAGGCGATCGCCTGCTTAACGCACCATCGAATCGTGCCCTCTCTGTGGATGTCCGCTAGGTGCTTATCATCGGTGCAGAACGCCATACGCGAGACGCTTGCGCCGTCGGCAACGACACCCTCAATGATGGCCTGTAAGTTCCTGCACGCGCTGCCTTCACGCACCAGAACAGCGATGCCCGCACGCAGCTTGGCGCGCGCTTCCTCCCACGTAGAAGATTCATGGTCGGTCTGGATACCCGCCGCTGCATATGCCTGCAAGGCTTCACCGGTGAGTCCCGGTGCATGTCCGTCAATCGGCCGTCCGGCAAACAAATCCAGCTTTTCACAGACCGCTTGATCGTGCGACAGGACACCCGGGACGTTCATGACTTCCCCCAGTCCCAGCACGCCCGGTTCATCCGCAATCTCGCGCATCTGCTCTGCATCCAGCACGCAGCCTGCATGCTCAAACGGGGTCGCCGGTACGCAAGACGGCATCTGCACATAGTAATTGATGGGCAGATCACGGGTTGCATCCAGCATATACCGGATGCCTGCCGTACCGGCAACGTTGGCAATCTCATGCGGGTCGGTAATCAGCGTCGTGACACCCCAGCGCAGTTCCTCCATGCAGTAATAGCCCGGTGCAGCCATAGAGGACTCTACGTGGCAGTGCGCGTTAATGAGTCCCGGACTGACATACCGCCCCTGTAAGTCAATCACGGTCTCTCCTGTTTCATAATGCCCGATTCCGGCAATCTTTCCATTGGCAATCGCAATGTCTGCCGGATAAATGCTGCCTGTAAAGACATCCACAATCTTTGCATTCCGCAAAATCAGCTGGGCTGGAATCTGATTCTGCGCTACATCAACCAGACAATGCTCCATAACCAAACTTTCCTTTCTTTGCGCTTACACGAAGATATACTTGAGAATAAACACGATCGCAAGCACATACATCAGCCAGTGAATCTTCTTATCCTTCACTTTGCCCGAAATCAGATTGATGAATACATACGAAATGACACCAAGCGAGATACCCTCGGAGATCGAATACATAAACGGCATGGCAATCGTTGCGATGAACGCCGGTACCGCTTCGCTCATATCGTCAAAATTGATCTTCACGATGGTTTCCAGCATCATAAAGCCGACAACGACCAGAGCCGGTGCGGTTGCAAAAGACGGAATCGCCAGAAAAATCGGCGACAGGAACAGCGAAAGTCCAAACAGCAGTGCCGATACGACCGAGGTCAGACCGGTGCGGCCGCCTGCAACGACACCCGAAGAGCTCTCGACAAAAGTGGTGACCGTCGAAGTACCCAGCACAGCGCCTGCCGTCGTGCCGATTGCATCGGCGAGCAATGCGCCCTTGATCTTGGGCAGCTTGCCCTCTGCATCCAACATATCTGCCTTGGACGCAACACCGATCAGCGTGCCCAGCGTATCAAACAGATCGACAAACAGGAACGACAGCATAATGGTGACAAAATTAAAGCTGAGCAGTCCGGTAAAGTCCATCTTAAAGAAGGTTGCCGAGATCGAAGGAATAGAGAATCCCGCGGACAGGTCGGGCAATACCGAGTACATGCCCAGTTCCGGGTTGGGCACATACAGTCCAACCAGCTGGCACACGATACCGATGCCCCAGGTTGCCAGAATACCGATCAGAATTGCACCCGGCACCTTGCGCACCAGCAGAATGACGGTCAGGATAATACCGACCAGCGCCAACAGTGCGCCCATGCCTTCCGAGAAGATACGGCCGTCGGCAATCGCTGCCTTGAACGGATAAATCGCAACCAGCGTCGATCCGTCTACGACCAGCTTTGCATTTTGCAGGCCGATGAATGCAATGAACAGACCGATACCACAGGTAACACCAAATTTTAGCGACTGCGGAATACAGTTAAAAATTGCTTCACGAATGTTGGTCAGCGAAAGCACGATAAAAATAATGCCTTCTACAAAGACCGCTGCGAGCGCAACCTGCCAGGTATAGCCCATTTGCATGACGACGGTATAGGCAAAAAATGCGTTCAGGCCCATACCGGGTGCAAGTACAAACGGATAGTTTGAAAATACCGCCATCAGAATGGTTGCCAAGCAGGCAGAGAGTGCCGTTGCAGTAAAGACTGCTCCTGAATCCATACCCGATGCCGCCAAGATGTTCGGGTTGACTGCAAGAATATACGCCATGGTCATAAAGGTCGTAATTCCCGCAACTACCTCGGTTTTGACATCGGTGTGATGCTCCTGCAAGTGAAATACACGTTGCAACAGACTGGTCATACAATCCCCTTCTTTCTTCTTGTGGTAAAAGTATTGAAAAATAAAAGCTGCCAAAGACAGTTCCCAACGGTGATGTTATACGCTTTCGGGACTGTTTTTGCAGCCATTTCCCAAGTTTATTTCCTCAGTTTTCACAAGGTCTTCTATATGCCTTTATCATATTCTCTTTCACTTAAATTGTCAATATTATACTTCCACTTTTTACGTTCTCCCATTCTTTTCCAGCATTTTCCACAAAGCATTCTTCCGTCTCCACGCAAGACACAATGGTTACATATTTACTGTTTTTGCTCCTCAAACATTTATCATTGTACTGTTTCAATCAACTGCAATTTGACAGGAAAAATGAAAAAAAGACGCCGGCATCACAAATTGATACCGGCGTGAAAAACGGTAGGTCTGAAAGGAGGAGGTAGCTTTCCGTTTTTCTTTATTTGCATGGATTTTGTTGATTAGGCTTGCTGTAAAGTGATCTCTGCGCTGCCGCCATAGAACTCCTTGGCGTTAAAGGTCAGGGTTACCTGATCCTTCGTGCAAGCTGCCTGAATGCGGTCATCCTTGGTAACAACCTTTGCATTGGGCAGATCGAGAACAACCTTGATGGTGTCCTGCGTAAACAGCGGGTCGGACAGTGCAATGGTGGTCTTGCCATCTGCCTGCTTCATCAGCAGAGACAGCGGCTTGGACGACTGTACACCTGCGGTCTTGCCGGCCTCGAAGAAGTTGATCGCCGTGATGTTGTCCTTGGTATCACGTACTGCGTGGATGGTCTTGGAGTTTTCTACAATCTCGATCGAGGGCGCAGCTGCATACTGCTTCATTTCCTCTGCGGTTGCGTTGGGTACCAGAACGTAGCTATACGAATCATCGGTCTTCTTTCCATGCTCATAGGTCATGGTGAAGTACTTTTCGGTAATCATGTTATCGGTCTGGCTGGACACATTGCGGATATCCTTCTGATTTGCCGTAATGGTCGGGGTCTCGATCTTGATTTCCTTGATCTGCGGGAAGTAATAACCCACGCCGGTCTTGAGCGACTCATCCTGATAGCACAGCCACTGCAGGTTGCTGTACTTGCCTTCCTTCACGGCAACCGCCTTGCCTGCCTTATCCTGTGCCGTGACCGTGATCTTGGCATCGGGTGCCGACATACGGTTGTCAATGGTAGTCGTCACGTCACGCTTCTGCGTGTCGCCGATACCCGAACCCAGGAAGACGATCTGATCGTTCATCAGGAACCAGGACTTATTGCCGGTTGCGTTCTTATAAGCGACAAAGTCGTCGGGCAGAAGGCCCTTCTGCTTTGCAACATAGCCGTTGTCATCGCCCAGCTGCATGCCAGCCATGCTGACACCGTCTGCCTTCAGCGATACGCTGCCCGAGAAGGTATTGGTGCCAACCGGGAAGTACACGTAATCATTCTGCTCGGTGCTGCTTGCCGTGTACTTGGGATAGAACTGGCTGCCGTCATACAGCTCCATAATGGTCTTGCGTGCCTCATTCGGAACGGTCGTACCCGGCAGGCGATAGGGATTGACGGTCGTCATATAGTCAATGCCGTACTGCTTGGTCTGGTCAACACCGGACAGGTACAGATAGAACGCGCCGTCGCCCTGGAACCAAGGCTTGAGGTTCTCGCCGCTCATGTACTCGTACTTTGCGATACGGTTGGAGCTGCGCGACAGTGCAAAGGTGAACTCTTCGCCGAGCTGTAAGTTACGATCCATCGCATTGAATACGACACTTCCCGGCTTGACTGCATTTGCAGGCGTGATGGTCGCATCGTTCATAATCGCCATGTAGGGCTCGATTGCCGGCAGGTTGAGTCCCGCTTCGTTGAACTTGACCGGCATGGACTGTACCACATACTTGATCTGCTGCTGCATCTTCTTGCTGTTGCTCTCGGACAGGAAGGTGGTCAGCAGGGTCATCGCCTCGACGACGCCGACTGCATCCGCATAGCCGGTCGTGCTGCGCGATACCGCACGTCCCTTTACAACCTCGGACATATAGCCCTCGTGGATAAGCGGCAGGAAGCTGTTATAAATCCAGTTCTCAATGGTCGAAACCTTATCCTGCGGCTGCCACGGAGTTCCCTTGAGCACGTACAGCGAGGATACTGCCTTTTGCAGGAGCAGCTTGCCGTACGAGCCAGTATATGCAACGCGATGGTGCTGGATAAACGAGCCGTCCGCGTACACACCGTCGGTGTTATTGTTGACGATGTGGTAAGGATCGATGGTGTTAAAGACGGTCATCATGTCGCTGACAGCCTTTTCGATTCGCTTGGTATCGCCCAGCAGCGCACCCTGTACCATACGGTTTGCCGTGATATCGATGAGGTTGGTACCGGTATGGGTAGCCGAGGTCAAATCTACGTCGCCATTCTTACCGTTACGCAGATGATTGTCAAACGCCTTGATGTAGTTTGCAATCAGATTGGCGTCGGCTGCCTGTACATCCTTCTGCATCAGTGCCAGAATCGAAGTGATCTTGGTCGGTACACCGATTTCCCAGTTCCACCAGTTGCCGAACAGCTTACCCTCTTCATTTTTATAGGAAGTGTGCTTGTTATAGACCTCATAGAATGCCTTGAGCGCATCGATGAGCTTCTGCTTGAGCGCTGCATCCTGGTAATACTTGGTGCCGCTGGTCGCGTACGCCAGTGCCATATCGTAGAGATACTGCGCATTCTTGTAGAAAGGATCAGAGGTAACCGGGGTGGCGTTCACAGTCTTGGCATCGCTCATGTCATAACCGTCACCCGAGAACATCACATACGGATTCTTTACGCCCTGGTATGCCGCGAGTGCCTTCTCAGCGTTCTTCTCAATCGCGCTGAGCTTGGACTTTACGACCGCATTCTGATTCATCTCTGCATTGCCGGCCAGATACTGGCAATGATTGCGAATCAGCGTATTGGCCGCTTCCTGTGCATTTACCGCGCTCTTGGTTTCATTCGCGGTTGCTGTCTGGCTGTAATTGGAGACTGCCAGCGCGGGTGCCATACCGGCGTTGAGCAGCATGGACGAAAGCAAAACGCTCGAAATCAGTTTCTTCATAGTCCCACAAAACACCTTTCTTTCTCTTTCCTTACTGACCGAATCAGCATGTGTACAGGTTACTATTAGTAAACCGATTTGTCAATATTATTTCTCGCTTAAAAATTCTATTTTCGCAAAGTAAACAGATTTACTTTTGATTTTTTGTCAGTAATTCATAATCTTATATCCCCACTGTCTTTTCGTCGTTTTTGCAACATTTTATCTGAAATCTTCACGAAATGTACACATTTTTCCAGCCGAACAGACACAAAACCATGTGCTTTGCAGCAATTTCCCAAAAGTGAGAAAAGGATGCAGTCTTCTTTTATTGAATGGACAAAATAGACCTTTTCCAGCCCAGTCAGACCGCTCTATTCTACCAAATTTTCGCTCTGAGCATGCTCACCGAACGCCCCAGAACGCTTGACAAGAGGTGCTGTGCTGCTTATAATGAACATTGTTCATATTGAGGTGATCGAATGAATACTGTTGTGACATCCAAAGACGAAATTCTAAAAATCAGCCGTGAATTGATTCGGCAGCAAGGCTGGTCTGCGGTCAATATCCGATCTGTTGCATCCGCCTGCGGCGTATCGGTGGGATCAATTTACAATTACTTCGACTCCAAATCCGATCTGGTTTCTGCCACCGTTGAAAGCGTGTGGTGCGAGATTTTCCACCGTCCGGATGACGGCGCAATCTTCCACGATACGCTAGCTTGCATCGTCTGGATCTACGAGCGCATGGCGTACGGCTGCAAACAATACCCCGGCTTTTTCACCCTGCATTCTCTGGGGTTCATGCGAGAAGATAAGTCGGACGGAAAACGACGCATGCAGCAAACCTGGCAGCACATTTTACAAGGTCTATGCACGGTCTTGAAGCGTGACCCCAACGTCCGTCCGGATACCTTTACCGATGCGTTCACGCCGGAGAAATTCGCGGATATTTTATTCTCACTCATGCTGTCCGCTTTGCTCCGGCAAGATTATGACCCAAGTACGGTATTGGAACTCACCCGCAGAACCCTGTATGAATCGTCCCACTAAAGCTGTGGGATTTTTCATCCACCAAATTGAACATTGTTCATTTAAAGGAGATATACAAATGAAAGTAAAACGCAACACCCTCCTGCTCCTCGCCTGTCTGGTGTGGAGCGCTGCGGGATTCAACATCCTGCGCATTGGACTGCTCGCCTACCCACCCTATTTGACCGCGCTGAATCTGTGCTTATCCGTCGTTGTCTTTGCCGTCTTTCAAAAATTTATCTTTGGAAGACTGGTCAACAAACATTCGACCAGAATCGGTACTTACGTGGAAGAAAAACACTTCTTTCTCAAGTTTTTTGACCGAAAAGCATTTCTCATCATGGCAATCATGATGAGCGGAGGAATCGGTCTGCGAACAAGCGACATCGCGCCCGATCGCTTTATCGCCGTATTCTACACCGGTCTTGGTGCGTCTCTGCTGCTGGCCGGGCTGCTGTTTGGCCGAAACTACATTAAGGCAGTTTTGTCCGCACCTGCAACCGGCAGCAAATTAGAAAATGGAGGAAATTAACCATGCAAGCAATTATGGAAACCCTGTTTGACGTTGTCTATCTAACATCAGTCATTACAATCGGCTGTCTGATGATCCGCGGCAGCAAAGGAAACCGTCAGTTTCGTCTGTTTGGCTGGATGGCTGTAATCTTGGGTGCTGGTGATGCCTTTCATCTGGTACCACGTGCGCTGGCTCTGTGCACCACTGGTCTGGAGAACTACACTGTTGCTCTGGGCCTTGGCAAGTGGATCACATCGGTCACGATGACTATTTTCTATGTCCTGCTCTACTATGTCTGGCGGCAGCGTTATCAAGTACATGGTCAAAACAACCTGACCGCTGCTGTCTACCTCCTATCTGCGCTGCGTATCATCCTATGCATGATGCCGCAAAACGAATGGCTCTCTGCTGAAGCGCCACTCTCCTGGGGTATTTATCGTAACATCCCCTTTGCTCTGCTTGGTCTGCTGATTATCGTCCTGTTTTATCGCAGCGCAAAGCAGCACAACGATCGAGCATTTCGCTGGATGTGGCTGACGATCGTATTGAGCTTTGCGTTCTATATCCCGGTTGTTCTGTGGGCAGATACCATTCCGATGATCGGAATGCTGATGATCCCTAAAACCTGCGCTTATGTATGGACGGTACTCATCGGATATTTCGCCATGAAGCAGGAATGTAAGTAACGGAGGACTTTTATGAAACGATACATCAATACCGCATTGGTATATGCGATTCTCGCAATGATTGGCGGTGTGTTCTATCGAGAATTCACCAAATTCAACGGTTTCACTGCCAAAACCACACTTGCTTTCTTGCATACCCATTATTTTATGCTGGGCATGGTATTTTTCCTGCTACTTCTCGTGTTAGAAAAGAACTTTTCTTTCACAAATGCGAAAACCGGACGAATCCTGACCGTTTATCACATCGGTTTGAATCTGACGGTTATCATGCTCGCCGTGCGCGGTATTGCCCAGGTTTTAGCCATGCAGCTCTCCCCTGCTGCAAGCGCAGCCATCTCCGGTATGGCCGGCATTGGACACATCCTGCTCGGAATCTCTTTGGTGCTTGTACTGCTTCAGATAAAGCGCAAGGTGTGAAATTAAATATTACCATGTTTTCTACCGTTTTCCGGTAAAAAGTCGATCCCCCGATGCAGATTATCTGCACCGGGGGATCTTTTGCTTTACGCGATCTTCGCCATAAAAGGTGGTACCTTCAACACAGTATGCTATTGATTTGAAAAGAAGAAACTGCGTTGCCGTTAGTATTCAAAATACTACGCAGTGGTGAGGGTTGCTTTTCATTGGAAGAGTAGGAGATGTTTTCACGGAGCATAGCAAGCCGCGTCAACGGGATACCGCCTTATAGCCGAAATTTGGGGAGTGCATCCGATCAGTCAGCAGACTCGTCTGCCAGCTTACGATACTTCTTGTAGCGTGCTTCGATGTCGGCAACTGCCTTCTCGTACAGAGCATCTGCACGATCCGGGAAGTTGTTCTTGAGCGATGCATAACGGTTCTCGCCCATCAGGTAGTCCATCACCTTGCTGGTGTCCGGTTCGGGAGAATCCAGCTGGAACGGATTGAGGCCCTGAGCCGTGCGGCGCGGATCGTAGCGGTAGGTCTGCCAGTAACCGCACTCAACAGCCTTCTTCATCTCGCTCTGCGTGCAGCTCATGCCAGCCTTGATGTGCTGCTCGAGGCACGGGCAATATGCGATGATGATGGACGGACCCGGGTAGGACTCAGCCTCACGGATGGCCTTGAGGGTCTGTGCCTGGTCGTAGCCGATTGCAACCTGAGCGACGTAAACATAACCGTAGTTCATGAAAATTGCGCCCAGATCCTTCTTGGCGATGTGCTTACCGCCAGAAGCGAACTTCGCAACTGCAGCGGTCGGGGTTGCCTTGGACGACTGACCACCGGTGTTCGAGTAAACCTCGGTGTCGAGTACGAGCAGGTTGACGTCCTGGTT